>NZ_JBEAIU010000037.1:0-115887 GCF_040065135.1 Klebsiella sp. CN_Kp066
AGCCCGGACAGATGCGCAGCATCGCCTCCGGGAATGTCTGCCACGTTCTGCACGTTTCTCCCGGGGGGCGGCGCAACGCGCCTTGCCCGAGCTACGAGACCGCAGACGGCTGGTAACCTGTAGCCCGGACAGATGCGCAGCATCGCCTCCGGGAATGTCTGCCACGTTCTGCACGTTTCTCCCGGGGGCGGCGCAACGCGCCTTGCCCGGGCTACGAGACCGCAGACGGCTGGTAACCTGTAGCCCGGACAGATGCGCAGCATCGCCTCCGGGGAACGCGCCGCTCCTCTGCTAAATCAGGCCTGCAGATAGACCACCTGGGTTTGCAGATACTCATTCAGGCCGTGACGCCCGTCGGCGCCGCCAATCCCTGATTTACGCCATCCGGCATGGAAACCCTGCATCGCCTCAAAGTTCTCGCGGTTAATATAGGTTTCACCAAACTTCAGCCCCTTAATCGCCTTCATCGCGACGTTCAAATCGCGGGTATAGATTGATGACGTCAGCCCGTAATCGCTGTCGTTGGCCATCGCCAGCGCCTCTTCCAGGGTATCAAACGCCACGACCGGCAGTACCGGACCGAACGTCTCTTCATGAACGATATCCATCTCCTGGCGCACGTCCAGCAGCAGCGTCGGCGGATAGAAATAGCCTTTACCCTCCACCGCTTTCCCACCCAGAGCGATACGGGCGCCCTGAGCCACCGCTTTCGCTACCTTCTGCTCAACCCGCTCCAGCGCTGCGGCATTGATCAACGGCCCCATGGCAATATCGTCGCGCGCTGCCGGATCGCCAAACTGCACCGCTTTCAGCGCTTCGCCCAAACGGTTAACGAAGCGATCGTATAGCCCTTTTTGCACATACACGCGCTCAACGCAGTTACACACCTGCCCGCTATTAATCACGCGAGAATCGACCACCGCTTTTACCGCCAGCTCAAGATCCGCATCATCCATCACGATAGCCGGCGCTTTCCCGCCCAGCTCCAGGCATACTTTGGTGATGTTTTTCGCCGCCGCGGCCATGATCTTCTCCCCTGCGGTGACGCTGCCGGTCATGCTGACCATCGCGACCTTTGGATTGCCGGCTAGCTCCTGACCCACGGTTTCGCCGCGGCCCAGCACCAGATTAAAGACCCCTTTCGGCAGGCCGATATCATGAACGATTTGCGCAAAAGCGATGGCGTTATTCGGCGTAAACTCACTCGGTTTAATTACGATGGTATTGCCGGTAATCAGCGCTGGCGCCAGCTTGCGGGCAATCAGGAAGAACGGGAAATTCCACGGCAGGATGCCTGTGGTCACGCCCAGCGCGCGCTTGAATACCAGAATGTTTTCTCCCGGGCGGTCGCTTTGCACAATTTCGCCCTCATAACGACGCGCCCATTCGGCCATATAATCCAGGTAATCCGCGGTAAAGGAGACCTCTACCGCCGCCAGCTGCTGGATCTTCCCGCCTTCGGCGACAATCAGCGCGGCGATCTCGTCGGCCCGTTCGCGGATACCGGCAGCGATTTTACGCAGCCACCCCGCTCGCTCGATCGCAGGTAAGGCTTCCCAGCCCGGCTGAGCGCGCTCAGCTGCGAGAATCGCACGCTGCGCATCTTCCGCGCTGCCGTCAGGAATACGCGATATGAGCGCTTCCGTGGCCGGATTGATCACCTCAATCCATGCATCACCGCGGCCGGCTTCAAACTGACCGTCAATATACATAGGGTGTTGAACGGGTGCTGTCATGGTCTGCTCCTCAGGATTATTGTTTTTAACAGGTGAAATAGATGTTAAAAATTATCGTCCAAAGGGCAAAGAGACAGGCCGGACGTTTGTTTTTGTGAGATATTTCATAAAAACAGACCAAGCCGGCGCTGAAAAAATCACAATTCAGTAACACTACCTGCCCGTTTGCGATATCGCCAACGCAAACGGGCAATGCGGCGGATACGTCCGGACCATCCCTGCGCTTGCCAAAGACAGCGGCTGACTGACAGCGTTAAGGCTAATAGCTAAGCCAGCTGGCGCGCGCTCAATGTATCGGACAGCAGACGGTCCTTGCGCAGCGTCTGCCACGCTTCAGTAATCTGCGGCGGAATATCCACATGAGCGATAAATCCCTTACCCAACGGGCCATAACCCTGCGGATTGTCCGCCAGCCGAGGCGGCTCGCCGAGGATCAGCGCCAGATAGCGTTCCACCGGCCACAGGCCGCTGCTATCGCCGCTAAAGGTGACGCCGTTATCGCCATTGCACAACACCGGCGAACACCCCGGCGCGCTGTACCACATCGGCGCATGCGCTGCGTCTTGCCAGACGCGGGCAAAGGTCGCCATCGTTCGCCGCTGCATGGTCGGGTCCTGGATCACCACGCCCGTTCGGTGCGTAATACCTCTCTGTTCCAGCATTTGCCGGGTAAAACGCGCATTTTCTCCACAGTTGGTGGAGCGGTCTTCCACGACAATGTATTCGCGAGGAATAGCCCAGAACCGGTGGGCAATATCGGCCAGAATGTGCGCCTCGGCGCGATCGGCTACCGGGATGGTGCAATAGCGCGGATCGTTCAACACCGCGTGGTATAAAAACGAAGTGGAATGCCCGATACCACCGCTGATCAGTAGCGGAACGGCGTGATGCACCGCCAGCTGGCAGGCGAAATCAATGGTTGGGATCACCGCATTGCCCGCCAGCACCACGACATCGATTGATGGCTGCTGCGGCAAATCATGCTGCGCCAGCCAGGCCCCCAGCTGGTTCGCCGCGGCTAGCGTCGCCTCCGGCAGCGATGGAAAATGCTCCGACATGTTCTCTCCTTTGCGCCAATGTCACCCTTCACGGGATTGTGGACACCATGATAAACCGGAGCCGCCTTTAAGGGTTAATAAAGCCTGAGCGGTAACAAGATTGAAATAACAAGAAACGTCCAAAAACAGAACGGTTGCACCTCAATAACTCACCACCATACGCCCGATCTTTAGCGAATACGTTCAAATAAACGGCTAAATAACGGCGCGATTCGCCGGTAAAAATGGCAAAAACGGCTCCCTGACGCGGCGACCAGACTTGCCAAATGCAACATACAAACCTAGCTTCCTTAACAATTAAATAACCTCATCGCTCGCCGGGTTGCACCTGCAAATCAGCAGGTGTCACCGGGTTGTGATGACTCTGGGGGAGTAGCTAAAAGATGACCTTGCACGAGAGCAGCACCACATCAATTCTCAAGAAAAACAAAAAGGTGCTCATTGCCAGCCTCACCGGCAGCGCCATTGAATGGTTCGATTATTTCCTTTACGGTACGGCGGCGGCGCTGGTATTCAACAAGATTTTCTTTCCGATGGTCGATCCGGTCATCGGTTTAATCCTCTCCTGGCTCTCGTTCTCGTTGACCTTTTTCATTCGCCCGATTGGCGGGGTGGTCTTCGCACATATTGGCGACCGAATCGGGCGTAAGAAAACGCTGGTCCTGACGCTCTCCCTGATGGGCGGCGCAACGGTCGCCATCGGTCTGCTTCCCACCTATGAGATGATCGGTTTATGGGCGCCAGCGCTGCTGATAACCTTACGTATCGTTCAGGGAATGGGCATCGGCGGCGAATGGGGCGGTGCGCTCTTGCTGGCCTACGAATACGCACCGGAAAAGCGCAAAGGTTTTTTCGGCAGCATTCCGCAGGCGGGCGTGACCATTGGCATGCTGATGGCCACTTTTATCGTCTCGCTAATGACCCTTTTCAGCGAAGAGCAGTTTCTCTCCTGGGGCTGGCGCATCCCTTTCCTGCTCAGCTCGGTGCTGGTTCTTATTGGTCTGTGGATCCGCAAAGATATTGATGAAACGCCGGAATTTAAACAGGTGAAGCAGTCAGGCCAGGTAGCAAAGGCGCCGCTGCGCGATACGCTCAAGTATCACTGGCGCGAAGTGTTAATTGCTGCGGGCCTCAAAGTAGTGGAAACCGCGCCATTCTATATTTTTTCGACTTTCGTGGTCAGCTATGCCACCACCACGCTGAGCTATCAAAAATCCCAGGCGCTTGAAGCCGTCACCCTCGGTGCGCTGGTTGCTACGGTTATGATCCCGCTGATGGGACTGCTTTCAGACAGAATCGGACGCCAGAAAATGTACACTCTCAGCGTGGTGCTGCTTGGATTGTTTATCGTACCGTGGTTTCTGCTGTTGGATACCCGCAGCACGTGGGGCATTGCGCTCGCCACGGTGATCGCCTTCGGTATTCTGTGGGCACCGGTTACCGCGGTATTGGGGACGCTCTGCTCCGAGATCTTCAGCGCTAACGTTCGCTACACCGGCATCACCCTTGGCTACCAGCTTGGCGCCGCGCTCGCCGGGGGTACCGCTCCGCTGATCGCCACCGGACTGCTGGCAAAATATGACGGTGACTGGATACCGGTCGCATGGTATCTGGCGGGAACGGTGGTGATTTCACTTATCGCGATTTTCTGCGCCAGCCGCTTAAAGCAGGCTCCCGGCGCTGTCGCCACCAGGAGCGAGATGTTATAAAGCCATTCGCTGCCGGCAACCCATTCACCCTGCCGGCAGCAGCCGAAGGATGCTCACTGCAATGCAACAAAGTCAACACACAAATATAGCGTTTTGTTCACTTTTTGAAGGAAGTCAAGATTCTGATAAATAGGGATAAAGGGTCCAAACTACGGCTTTAATGCACAAAGATGCATATTCATCCGTAGTCGACGCTGTTTTGCGTTTTTTTATTCACAAAAACTTCAACCCCACCGATAACGGCAGCATATTCTGCATTTTTGCCAAATACCGTCCCATTAAATTGGTGATAACATTCTCGTTACAGATTTTATAGCTGTATCTTTCCACGGTTAACAAAATAATTATCACTGCAAAACAGGACTCTTATGGAAAAGTTATCTTACGCTTCTGAAAGTAGTACATCTCCATGGACCACCTACCTGCGTCAAATCGATCGCGTCGCCCCCTACCTCGGCGATCTGGCCTACTGGATCGAAACGCTGCGCCATCCGAAACGCGCGCTGATCGTTGATATCCCGGTACAAATGGACGACGGAACCATTCGCCACTTCGAAGGCTACCGCGTCCAGCACAACCTCTCACGCGGTCCGGGTAAAGGCGGCGTGCGTTACCATCCGGATGTGGACCTGAATGAAGTCATGGCCCTCTCAGCCTGGATGACCATTAAGTGTGCGGCAGTCAATATTCCCTACGGCGGCGCCAAAGGCGGTATCCGCGTCGATCCGTTCTCTTTATCAGAAGGTGAACTGGAACGTCTGACCCGTCGCTACACCAGCGAGATCGGCATTATTATCGGGCCGCAAAAAGATATTCCGGCGCCGGACGTCGGCACCAACGGTAAAGTGATGGCCTGGATGATGGACACCTATTCGATGAACCACGGCACCACTATCACCGGCGTGGTCACCGGTAAACCGATTCATCTCGGCGGTTCGCTGGGCCGCGAAAAGGCCACGGGACGCGGCGTCTTCGTCACTGGTCGCGAAGTGGCCCGCCGCAGCGGTATCGAAATCGAAGGCGCGAAGGTCGCGCTGCAAGGGTTTGGTAACGTAGGCAGTGAAGCGGCCCGCCTGTTCGCTGGCGTCGGCGCGCGCATTGTGGCCATTCAGGACCATACCGCCACGCTGTATAACGAAGGCGGTATCGATATGGCCGCGCTGACCGCCTGGCAGGCCGAGAACAAGCAAATTGCCGGCTTCCCGGGCGCCCGCGAAATTGACAAAGAAGCGTTCTGGACGACGCCGATGGATATTCTGATCCCGGCGGCGCTGGAAGGTCAGATTACGCGCGAACGTGCGGAAACCCTCAGCTGCAAACTGGTGCTTGAAGGCGCCAACGGCCCGACCTATCCGGAAGCGGACGACGTGCTGGCCGAACGCGGCATCGTGGTGGTGCCGGACGTCATTTGTAATGCCGGCGGCGTCACCGTGAGCTACTTTGAATGGGTGCAGGATATGGCCAGCTTCTTCTGGAGCGAAGAAGAGATCAACGCCAAAATGGACCGCATTATGACCGATGCGATCGTTCACGTTTACGATAAAGCGGTGGAAAAAGCGTGCTCTTTACGTACTGCCGCCTATATCGTGGCCTGTGAGCGAATTCTGATGGCGCGTAAAGATCGCGGTATTTATCCGGGATAATCCCCCTTCTCAGCCCGGTTAAAGCCGGGCTGAGACCAGAACTCTCCTTCCTCCCTCCCAAAGCTTCTTCCACAATAAACGCACATACCGTTAACCTGTTTTTATCAATCGGACTTGAATTCTCGTTTTTGCCAGACATAAAATCATTAGAGCTCTAACGATATTGCAGACCGATCTATGGATAACCGACAGCTAAATTTCTCCCATCTTTTGTATTTGACCGCCCATCATTGGCGGCTGGCGGTCAACCGTCGCCTCAAAGACCTCGGCATGAGCCAGGCCAGTTGGGTCGCCGTTTCCGCTATCGCGCGCAACGCGCAGCCGCTATCGCAAAGCGAGCTGGCCCAGGAGCTGGGCGTCGAAAGCGCGACCCTCGTCCCGTTGCTTAATCGGCTGGTGGATTTGGGTCTGGTTGAGCGGGTGAAAACCGAACGCGACAAACGTAAACGGCTGCTGATCGCCACCGCTAAAGGCCTTGAGGTGTATCAGCAGGTAAAAACGGTAGCCGATGAACTGCGTGAGGAGATCCTCACCGCTATCACGCCCGACGAACAGCAGCAGACTCAGCGCGTGCTGGAGAAACTGCTGCGCGAGGTAGAGAAAAAATAATGCCTCGCCGTAAAGATAACCCCTATGTGCCCCACGACTGGGCTCCGCACGAAAAACCGGCGATCCTCGGCTCGCCTTCCACCCCGATTCACAGCACGCCCAGGCGCATTGCCTACGGGATCGTTGGACTGCTGGTCTGCCTGACCGGTGCGCTGGGCAACGCGGTGGTCACCGCTAACCTGCAACTGTTGCAGGGAACCTTTGCCGCCTGGTCCACCGAGATAGCCTGGCTTCCGGCGGTCTACGTGATGACGAACGTCTCTATCAACCTGCTGCTGGTAAAATTCCGTCAGCAGTATGGCCTGCGCGCCTTCACCGAAGGCTTTCTCGTCCTCTATGTGCTGGTGACCTTCTTTCACCTGTTCGTCAACGACCTTAGCTCCGCGCTGATGGTACGCGCCGCCCATGGGATGGTCGCTGCGGCGCTGAGCTCGTTAGGCATTTACTATCAGGTGCAGGCCTGGCCCGCCCGCCATCGGCTAAAAGCGTTGACTATCGGTATTACCGGCTCATCGCTGGCGATCCCGCTGGCGCGCCTGTTTTCCACCGAACTGCTGCAAATTGACGAGTGGCGCGGACTGTACTTCTTTGAACTGGGGCTGGCGCTGGTATCGCTGGCCTGCGTGATCGCCCTGAAGCTTCCCCCAAGCGATCGTAAAAAAGTTTTTGAGAAGAAAGACTTTATCACCTTCTTCCTGCTGGCGCCGGGAATGGCGCTGGTTACCGCGGTGCTGTCGCTGGGGCGTCTGGACTGGTGGTTTGAAGCGCCGTGGATCGGCTGGGCGCTGGCGGGAGCGGTGGTGCTCATCGTCTCCGCAATTGCCTTTGAACATAACCGCAGCAACCCGTTACTCAATATTAAATGGCTCTCCAGCGGCAGCATTCTGCGCCTCGGGCTGATTATGCTGCTGATCCGCATCGTGCTGGCGGAGCAAAATACCGGGGTCATCGGCTGGCTGCAGTACGTCGGCCTGCAGAATGAACAGATGACCAATCTGGCGTGGTCGATTTTCGCCGGCATCATCTGCGGCATCGTCGCCAGCTGTCTGACGCTCAACCCGCAGCGTCTCTACTGGCCCACCGCTACGGCGCTGGCGCTGATCATGATTGCCTCGCTGCTCGACAGCCAGTCGACCATCCTGACCCGCCCGGAACAGCTAATGTTCAGCCAGTTCCTGCTGGGCTTCGGCAGCGCCTTTTTCCTTGCTCCGGCAATGCTGGCAGGGATTGGCGGCGTGATTGCCGACCAGCGCAATCTGGTAAGCTTCTCGGTACTGTTCGGCATGAGTCAGAATATCGGCGGTCTGCTGGGGTCGGCCATTCTCGGCACCTTTCAGACATGGCGGGAGAAGTTTCACTCCAGCCAGCTCGCCGACCAGTTGACCACCCTCAATCCGCTGATTACTGAACGTTTGCAGCAGTACAGCCAAATGTATCAAAGCCAGATTGGCGACAGCACCCTGCTCAACGTTCAGGCCACCACGCTGCTACAAAACGCCGCCACGCTGCAGGCCAATATTCTCGCTTACAATGATACCTATCTGCTGACGGCAGCGATTTCAGCCGCCACGCTGGTGTGGGTTTTCTGGCGCTTAATGAGATTACGAATTACCGCCCGCGTTGCGTTGAAGCGCGCGACGGGAAGCAAATAAAATTTTTACTCTGGAGTCATTATGAGTCAGCAGGATGCGGCCAAACAACAGGCCAACACCCGTAATAATATTCGCGTGGTATCTATTTTTACCGCCGCGGCAATTGGTATTGTCGGCGTTCTGGTTATTCTTTACGCCTGGCAGCTGCCGCCGTTTACCCGGCAAAGCCAGTTTACCGATAACGCCTACGTTCGCGGGCAAACCACGTTTATCAGCCCGCAGGTCAACGGCTATATTACCGAGGTCAAGGTTCAGGATTTTAATCAGGTGAAAGCCGGCGATGTGCTGTTTCAGATCGACGATCGCATCTATAAACAGCGCGTACATCAGGCGGAAGCCACGCTGGCGATGAAAGAGGCGGCGCTCAAGAACAATCTGCAGCAGCGCAAAAGCGCCGAGGCGGTCATCGTACGTAACGAAGCGGCGCTGCAAAACGCCCGCGCGCAAAGTCTGAAAACCCAGGCGGATTTAAAACGCGTTCAGGAGCTGACCGCCGACGGTTCGCTCTCGATCCGCGAACGCGATTCCGCCCGCGCCAGCGCGGCGCAGGGGACTGCGGATATCGAGCAGGCCAAAGCGACGCTGGAAATGTCGCGCCAGGATCTGCAATCGACAATTGTTAATCGGGATTCGCTGCTGGCCGACGTCGCCAGTGCGAGGGCCGCGCTGGAACTGGCGCAGATCGACCTCCAGAATACCCGCATTATCGCCCCCGCCGATGGTCAGCTGGGGCAAATATCAGTGCGCCTTGGCGCCTACGTGACCGCCGGGACGCATTTGACCTCGCTGGTACCGCCGCAGCACTGGCTGATCGCTAACCTCAAAGAGACGCAGCTGGCGGAGGTCCGCGTCGGGCAGCCGGTAACCTTTACCGTTGATGCGCTGAACAGCGAGAAATTCACCGGTACGGTGCAGAGCATCTCCCCGGCCACCGGGGTTGAGTTCAGCGCCATTTCGCCGGACAACGCCACCGGCAACTTCGTCAAAATTGCCCAGCGCATTCCGGTACGCATCGCCGTGGATGAGGGGCAGAAAAACAGCCAGCGCCTGCGGCCGGGGATGTCGGTGCAGGTCACCATCGACACCCGCGGGGAGGAGACACGATGATTCGTCCGCTCACCCTCGCCGTTATTCTTGCGCTGGTTGGCTGCCAGTCAGCTGATATCCCACAGGCCGCGCCGACGCTGCATATTCCCGCCGCCTGGCGCGCGGATATCGGCCCCACCAGCCCGGTCGAGGGCGTGTGGTGGCGCAATTTTCACGACAGTACGCTTAATCAATACGTCGACCAGGCGCTACGCTACAACAGCGACGTGCTGATTGCCCGCGAACGGGTCAACGAGTACCAGGCGCGGGTCTACGCCGCCGACAGCAGCCTCTTTCCTTCACTAGACGCCGGACTGACCGGTACACGCGCGCGGTCGCAGTCGGCCGCCACCGGTCTGCCGATCCACAGTACGGTGTATAAAGGCGCGCTAACCGCCAGCTACGATGTTGATATCTGGGGCGCTAACCGCAGCGCCGCCAGCGCGGCGGAGGCCAGTCTGGCGGCGCAAAAAGCCGCCGCCGCGGCGGCGAACCTGACCGTCGCCTCTTCGGTGGCGACAGGCTACGTCACTCTGCTCTCACTGGATGAACAGCTGCGGGTAACGCAACAAACGCTCAAAGCGCGGGAAGATGCCTTTAATCTGGCGAAACGTCAGTTCGAGACCGGCTATACATCGCGCCTCGAACTGATGCAGGCGGATTCCGAACTGCGCTCGACGCGGGCGCAAATTCCGTCGCTGCAACACCAAATCGCCCAGCAGGAAAACGCGCTCAGCCTGCTGCTCGGCGCTAATCCTGGGGCCGTTAAGCGCAACGCCTTTGCCCAGCTGACGCCGCTGTCGCTACCGTCCCAGTTGCCGTCAACCCTGCTCAATCGCCGCCCGGATATCGTTCAGGCTCAGCGTCAGCTGGTGGCCGCCGACGCCACGCTGGCGTCATCGCAGGCGCAGCTGCTGCCGTCCATCAACCTTACCGCCACCGGCAGCATGCAGGATCGCACTCTGCCCGACCTGCTGGATAATCCGCTACGCTTATGGAGCCTTGGCGGCAGCATCCTGGCGCCGCTGCTCAACCGCCAGGCGCTGAATGCCCAGGTAGACGTGTCGATGGCCCAGCGCAATCAGGCGTTGTATAGCTACGAAAAAACGGTGCGCGGCGCGTTTAAGGAGGTCAATGACAGCCTTGATGCTATTGGCCGCTACGGGGAGCAGCTGACGGAGCTGCAGGCCCAGGAGGACGTAGCCCGGGAGACGCTGCGCATTGCCCAAAACCGTTATCGCAACGGCTACTCATCCTATCTTGACGTCCTGGACGCCCAGCGTACGCTGTTTTCCACCCAGCTCAGCGTGGTGCAGGTGAAAAACAATCTGCTTCTGGCGCAAGTCGATTTGTACCGGTCGCTGGGAGGCGGCTGGTCTGATTCATCAGGGATGTAATACGGGAAATCTGACATGCAACAACAGTGGTCGGCAGTAGATAATTATCTGGTGGAAGCGTTAATCCCCAACGATCCCTTGCTCAACCAGGTTCTGGAAAATAACCAGCGCGCCGGGCTTCCGGCCATCGATGTTGCCGCCAATCAGGGGCAGTTTCTGGCCCTGCTGGTGCGCATGACGGGCGCCAGACGCATCCTCGAGATTGGCACGCTCGGCGGCTACAGCACCATCTGGATGGCCCGGGAATTGCCTGCGGATGGCGAATTAGTCACCCTGGAGGCCGATGCGCACCATGCCGCCGTGGCGCGCGAGAACCTGCGCATGGCGGGCGTGGATAAGCTCGTTGAGGTGCGGGAAGGCCCGGCGCTGGCCACGCTGGAGAAGCTGGGCGACCATCCGCCGTTTGATCTGATCTTTATCGATGCGGATAAGCCGAATAACCCAAACTATCTGCGCTGGGCTTTGCGCTACTCTCGCCCGGGGACGCTGATCATTGGCGATAACGTGGTGCGCGACGGCGAAGTGACCGATCCGCATAGCGCAGATGACCGCGTTCAGGGCGTCAGGGAGTTTATTGCGATGATGGGCAGCGACCCGCGCCTGACGGTAACGGCCCTGCAAACCGTGGGCAGCAAAGGTTGGGACGGGTTCACCCTCGCGTGGGTGAACGCCTGACGCCAACAGATTTCCCCGGCAGCCTGCGTCACCGGGGAATGCAGCGGCTCAGGCCGTAATCTGCTCCATTGCCTGCAGCACCCGCTTGTCGGAAATCGGATAAGGCGTGCCGAGCTGCTGGGCGAACAGGCTGACGCGCAGCTCTTCAATCATCCAGCGAATCTCCTGCACGTCCTCATCCTGGCGACGATTGGGCGGTAGCTTATTCAGCCACTGCTGCCACGCCTGCTGCACGCTCTCCACCTTCAGCATCTGCACGCGGTCGCGGTGCGGGTCGATCGCCATTTTCTCCAGCCGTTTTTCAATCGCCTGCAGATAGCGCAGCGTATCGCCCAGGCGGCGGAAGCCGTTGCCGGTGACGAAGCCGCGATACACCAGCCCACTCATCTGCGATTTAATATCCGACAGCCCCAGCGCCATGGCCATATCGACGCGACCTTTCAGGCGTTTATTGATGTTGAACACCGCGGTCAGGATCTGCTCAACCTGTTTGGCGATTTCCACCACCGTCTCGTTGAGCTCAGCGCGCACTTTTTCATGTAGCGCGGCAAAGCCCTCCTCGCTCCACACCGGACCACCCGCTTCATCGATCAGCTTATCGACGCCGCAGGAGATACAGTCATCGATCAGATCCAGCACCTTGCCGTAGGGGTTGAAATAGAGCCCCAGCTTGGCTTTATTCGGCAGCTTCTCATGCAGATATTTAATCGGCGATGGGATATTCAACAGCAGCAGGCGGCGCAGGCCGCGCCACATCTCCTGCTGCTGCTCGAGCGGATTATCAAACAGCTTGATGGCCACGCTGTCGCGTTCGTCCACCAGCGCCGGCCAGGCCTTAACTTTATAGTTGCCGCGCTTCTGCTCGTAGCTCTCCGGCAGGCGGCCAAAGCTCCAGATATGTAGCCCGCTCTGCTCTATACCGTCATCGGCGACTGCGGACAGCGTCTCCTGTACCTTGCCTTTCAGGGCATCTTTCAGATCCTGCAGCGAGCGCCCTTCCTGTAGCTTCTTGTTTTTGTCGTCCACCACCCGGAAAGTGATTTTCAGGTGATCGGGCACCTGATCCCACTGCCAGGCCTCGCGGTCAATAGTCACGCCGGTCATCCGCCGCAGTTCGCGCTCAAGGGAATCCAGCAGCGGCAGCTCCAGCGGCGTCGCGCGGCCGAGAAACGCTTCCGCGTAGTTTGGCGCCGGGACAAAATTGCGGCGCACCGGCTTCGGCAGCGATTTAATCAGGGCGATAATCAGCTCCCGGCGCAGACCGGGGATCTGCCACTCAAACCCGGCCTCTTCCACCTGGTTGAGCAGCGGCAGCGGAATATGCACCGTCACGCCGTCGGCATCTGCGCCCGGCTCGAACTGATAGGTCAGACGCAGCTTCAGATTGCCCTGGTGCCAGAAGTTCGGATAGTCCAGCTTACTGACCTGCTCCGCGCCTTCTTTAATCAGCATACTTTTTTCAAAGTTAAGCAGATCCGGCGTCTCGCGACTGGCCTGCTTCCACCATTTATCGAAGTGGCGAGCGGAGATGACGTCATGGCTGATGCGCTGGTCGTAGAACTCAAACAGCGTTTCGTCGTCAACAAGAATGTCGCGGCGGCGCGACTTATGCTCCAGCTCTTCAATCTCGTTGCGCAGCTTCAGGTTGTCACGGAAGAAGGCGTGGCGGGTCTGCCAGTCGCCCTCCACCAGCGCATGGCGGATAAACAGTTCGCGGCACAGCGCCGGGTCAATCTGGCTGTAGTTGACCTTACGGGCCGCGACGATAGGCAGACCGTAAACGGTGACCTTCTCCGTCGCCATCACCGCGCCCTGCGCGCGCTCCCAGTGCGGTTCGCTGTAAGAACGTTTGAGCAAGTGCTGAGCGACCGGCTCGACCCATTCCGGCTCTATGCGTGCGGCGATACGCCCCCACAGGCGGCTGGTTTCCACTAGCTCGGCGACCATCGTCCATTTCGGCGGCTTTTTAAACAGCCCGGAGCCGGGGAAGATAGAGAAGCGAGCGTTGCGCGCGCCGGTGTATTCCTGCTTATCGGTATCTTTCATACCAATGTGCGACAGCAAACCGGTCAGCAGCGCGGTGTGAATTTCGCGATACTCTGCCGGTTCGCTATTCACCGGCAGGCCGAGCTCTTTAACGACCTGACGCAGCTGAGTGTAGATATCCTGCCACTCGCGCACGCGCAGGTAGTTGAGAAAATCGACCCGGCACTGGCGGCGGAACTGGTTCGAGGAGAGCGCTTTTTGCTGCTCGCCCAGGTAGTTCCACAGGTTGACGAACGCCATGAAGTCGGACTCTTTATCGTGGAAGCGGCGATGCTTCTCATCGGAAGCCTGCTGCTTATCCATTGGCCGCTCGCGCGGGTCCTGAATAGAGAGCGCCGAGGTGATAATCATCGCCTCGCGCACGCAGCCGTGTTTTTGCGCCTCCAGCACCATTCGCGCCAGACGCGGGTCCACCGGCAGCTGGCTGAGCTGGCGCCCCATCGGCGTCAGCTTATAGGCGGTCTGCTGTTCGTCAGTGGTAATCGCCCCCAGCTCTTCCAGCAGACGCACGCCGTCCTGAATATTGCGTTTATCCGGCGCTTCAACGAACGGGAAAGCGGCAATATCGCCGAGTCCGAGCGCGGTCATTTGCAGGATAACCGACGCCAGGTTGGTGCGCAGAATCTCCGGATCGGTAAATTCCGGGCGCGACAGGAAGTCGTCTTCTGAATAAAGACGAATGCAGATCCCGTCAGATACGCGGCCGCAGCGGCCTTTACGCTGGTTGGCCGACGCCTGAGAAACCGGCTCAATCGGCAGACGCTGCACTTTGGTCCGGAAGCTGTAGCGGCTGATGCGCGCGGTACCGGGGTCAATAACGTACTTAATGCCCGGTACGGTCAGCGAGGTTTCCGCGACGTTGGTCGCCAGCACAATTCGCCGCCCGCTATGGGCCTGGAACACGCGGTTCTGCTCGCTATTGGAGAGCCGCGCATACAGCGGCAGCACCTCGGTGTGGCGCAGATTCAGCTTGTTAAGCGCATCGGCGGTATCGCGAATTTCCCGCTCGCCGCTCATAAAAATGAGGATATCGCCAGCGCTTTCACGTCCCAGCTCGTCAACGGCGTCAAAGATCGCCTGCAGTTGATCGCGTTCGGTGTCATCGGCGTCCTCAACGATGGGCCGATAGCGCACCTCAACCGGGAAGGTTCGTCCGGACACTTCGATAATCGGCGCGTTGTTAAAGTGGCGCGAGAAGCGTTCCGGGTCGATGGTCGCTGAGGTAATGATGATTTTCAGATCCGGGCGACGCGGCAGCAGTTCCCGCAAATAGCCGAGCAGGAAGTCGATATTCAGGCTGCGTTCGTGCGCTTCATCGATGATGATGGTGTCGTACTGCATCAGTAGCCGATCCTGCTGGATTTCCGCCAGCAGAATACCGTCGGTCATCAGCTTAACCATCGTATTGTCGCTGACGTGATCGCTGAAGCGAACTTTGTAACCGATGCAGCCGCCTGGTTCCGTTTGCAGCTCCTCGGCAATACGGTTGGCAACGGTACGCGCGGCCAGACGACGCGGCTGGGTATGGCCGATTAAGCCTTTAACGCCGCGTCCCAGCTCCATGCAAATTTTCGGCAACTGGGTGGTTTTCCCCGACCCGGTTTCCCCCGCCACAATCACCACCTGGTGATCGCGCACGGCTTCGAGGATCGCTTGTTTTTTCTGGCTAACCGGCAGGTTATCCGGATAGGAAATCGCTGGCCGCGCGGCTTCGCGCAGCAGGACTCTCCCTGCCGCCTGTTCAATTTCTTGCGCCATCTCCTGCAGAATGGCCTGTTGGGCATCAGGATTTTTAACCTTCTTCACGCCGTGCAGGCGACGGGCAAAGCGCGACTTATCGCGCAGCATCAGGCCATCCAGCTGCGTAAAGAGCTGTGAGAAGGTGAATTTTTGTTGTTCTGTCATAGCGTTATCGGGCAGTGCACTGCCGGGAAAAATCTCTTATGAAATATTGCGCTAGAGTACCACATCCGCGCATTTCGTGCCTTGTTCAAAAAAACTGAATACAGAGTTCGATTTATTGCGCTTTCTCTGTGACATGATTGTGAATACAGTGTCATCAAGCACCAGGGCACAGGCCCGTCAATCACATTAAAAAAGGAAACACCCATGAGCAAAGTATTAGTTCTCAAATCCAGTATTCTGGCAGGGTACTCGCAATCTGGTCAGCTGTCCGACTATTTTGTTGAACAATGGCGTGAAAAACACGCGCAAGACGTTATTACCGTGCGCGACTTGGCTGCAAATCCGATCCCGGTACTGGACGGCGAGCTGGTTGGCGCCCTGCGTCCGAGCGATGCGCCGCTGACGCCGCGTCAGCAGGAAGCGCTGGCGCTGTCCGACGAACTGATCGCTGAACTGCAGGCGAACGATGTGATTGTTATTGCGGCGCCGATGTACAACTTCAACATTCCGACTCAGCTGAAAAACTACTTCGACCTGGTGGCTCGCGCTGGCGTCACCTTCCGCTATACCGAGAAAGGGCCAGAAGGTCTGGTAAAAGGAAAACGTGCGGTGGTCGTCACCAGCCGCGGCGGTATCCATAAAGATACCCCGACCGATCTGGTGACCCCGTATCTCTCTACTTTCCTCGGTTTTATCGGCATCACCGACGTGAACTTCGTCTTTGCTGAAGGCATCGCTTACGGTCCGGAAGTCGCCGCGAAAGCGCAGTCTGATGCGAAAGCCGCTATCGACAGCGTCGTTGCCGCATAAGATTTGCCTCCTCCTGCTTCCCGGCGGGAGGAGAGTTTCACTTTTTCTCGTAGCGCAAATACCCCACCACGCCCCCGCCGCCATCTTTCGGATGATTCACGCCATCGTTGACCTCCACGCAGGGAAAATCGAAGGGCGACACGCCTGCAATGCAGGCCACATTCACCCCGTACTGCTGCGGATTTGAACGCCGCTGATGAAAAGTGTAAATCCCGCATACCGAGCAGAAAAAGTGCACGGCTTCACCGGTGTTAAAGCGATACTCCGTGAGCTTCTCCCGCCCGCGTAAGATATTGATTCCTGAAAGCGGCGCGGAGACCGTAACCGCTCCCCGCATCCGGCAAAATGAACAGTTGCAGCGTCGAGCGGTGTTGAAGCCATCGCTGAGTTCAACGGTAAACGCCACCGCGCCGCAGTGGCATTGAGCGGATAATTTTTCTGCCATATTTTCCCCTCAGGACGATGACTTTGGCCGTAAATTCTCGTCAAAGACGAGACGCTTTCTGTCCGGCTCTGCTTCTTTGAGCGGTTCCACCTGATGCAGCGTCTGCTTGCAGCGCTCCACCAGCATCTGATACTCCCGCGTTCCCTGCTTTTTCCAGGCCAGCTCCTGTTCGCTTAACGCGCGGATGGCTTTGGCCGGACTGCCGACAATCAGATGGTTGGCGGGCATTTCGGCGTTGGCTTTCACAAAGGCTGAGGCGCCGACAATGCTATTCTCCCCAATCCTGGCACCGTCAATAATCACCGCGCTCATGCCCACCAGCGCGTTGCGGCCGATGGTACAGCCGTGCAGAATCGCGCCGTGGCCGATATGTCCCTCCTCCTCCACGACCGTATCCTGGCCGGGAAAACCGTGCATCACGCAATTGTCCTGGATGTTAGCGCCATCTTTCACCACGATACGGCCAAAATCGCCGCGCAGGCTGGCGTTAGGCCCGACGTAGACCCCTTTGCCGAGGATCACGTCGCCAATCAGCACGGCGGTGGGATGAACATAGCTTTCGTCCGGTACAACCGGCGTCATACCGTCAATCTGATAAATGGGCATGGTGCCTCCTTATACGCCCGACAGTCCGCCGAAACGCTGGAAATAGAGCGGCCCCGGCGCGGGAAGTTCCCCCACCGAGCTTTCGCCCTTCTCGCCGACGAAGGCCAGCGCGCCGGGCGCAACGCGTTGATAAATATTGATGCACAGCTGGCGCGCGGTTTGCCCGGCCCAGTGTGCAGGGAGCAGTTCTTCGGGCAGCAGCGGATCCTTAAGCACCACCCGGCGGTAGAAGTGAATCAGCAGTAGTTGAATGTGAAAGCAGCGTTCGGGCGTCAGTTCTGCGGGCTCGCAGTCGCGAAGCAGCGGCAGCAGAGGACGAAACAAATTGATAAACGTCTCATACATCGCGTTCTGTTCGGTGAGATGCCAGCACTCTTCAACGCGGGCGCGCAGCGCCGCCCGGGAGAGCGCCAGCGGGGAGTGGGCTTCGAAGCAGATGACATTTTCCGCCACGCCCGCGTCGTGCAGCAGAGATTGCACATCCGCCAGCTTTTGCGACGGTGAAGCCAGCAGGCTCGGCGCCAGCGCGCCAAATCCCTGCCATAGCAGCTGTTTTTTGACCTCCGCCAGCGTGCTCTTCTCAAGCCCTTCCGACAGTAGCAGTAGCCAGGTGCCGTCCCATTCCGGGGCGCTGGCGCGATAGATTTTATGTTCGGCGCGGCGAGTCAAGCGCAGACCTTTGTCGCTGAGACGGTAGAAGCTTCGGCGGCCAATGCGCACCACGTCAAGCCACTCTTCTTTATTCAGGCGGAACAGCGCAGTACGCACGAATCGTTCGCCGAAGCCCAGTCCTTCCAGCAGCGCCGCTACGCTGCCGAGCCAGACCTCCCCACCGCGTTGGAGCAAGGCGTCGCCGTATAAAGAAGCAATAAGCGAGGTTCCACTGATGGGCATCGTTTCCGTGGCCTGTTGAATAAAGGTATCGAGTTTACTCATCTGATTCATTCTGTTGTTATTTTTGTCCTTTTTGAATCATAGCACAGGAAATCCCGGAGGCGGTGCTGGCGCACCTGTCCGGGCTACCGGCCCGCAGACGGCGATAAACACGTAGCCCGGCTAAGCACAGCGCAAGCCGGGAAGAGGACGAGCTGATACATCAATCCCGGCACACTCCCCGGGTCGCGGCGTAAACGCCTTACCCGGGCTACCCCTGTCCGGGCCAGGGAGTTGTGTCGTCGTGTAGCCCGGACAGGCGCAATGCGCCGCCTCCGGGAGAAAACGTTATCCGTTAGCGGCAACCTTGCGCAGGTCGAATACGCGACAGGCCTTGCCCTCGGAACGCGGGATGCTACCGCAGTTGACGATGCTGATATCGGTCGAGATCCCCACCATCGACTTGATCCGATGACGCAACTGATGGCAAATCTGACAGCGCTGCTCGTGGTTCAGCGCCAGACCGCTCTCTTTTAGCTCCACGCGCACCGAAAGTGAATCAAGATGGCCCCGGCGATTAACTTCCAGCTGATAGTGCGGCGCCAGATGTTCGAACTTGAGGATCTCCTCTTCCAGCTGCGACGGGAAGACGTTTACGCCGCGAATAATCAGCATATCGTCGCTGCGTCCGCTAATGCGATCCATCCGGCGCATGGTACGGGCGGTGCCCGGCAGCAGACGCGTCAGGTCGCGGGTGCGATAGCGGATCACCGGCAGCGCTTCTTTGGTCAGGGTAGTGAACAGCAGCTCGCCGTGTTCGCCGTCCGTCAGCGGCGTACCGTTGTCCGGATTCACCACTTCAGGGTAGAAATGGTCTTCCCAGATCGTCGGACCGTCGGCGGTCTCCAGACACTCCATCGCCACCCCCGGCCCCATCACCTCCGACAGACCGTAGATATCCAGCGCCGAAATACCCAGTCGGCGCTCGATTTCCGCCCGCATCGCATGGGTCCACGGCTCCGCGCCGAACACGCCCACCCGCAGGGAGCAGCCGCTGGCGTCGCCGCCCATCTGGCGTTCCAGCTCTTCAATCAGGTTCAGACAATAGGACGGAGTGACCATGATCATATCCGGCTGAAAATCGCGGATTAGCTGAGCTTGTTTTTCGGTCTGCCCGCCGGACATGGGAATGACCGTCGCGCCTAAACGCTCCGCGCCGTAGTGAGCGCCGAGACCGCCGGTAAACAGCCCGTAGCCATAGGCAACATGAATTTTGTCTTTCGCCGTCCCGCCCGCCGCGCGCAGGGAGCGTGCGACAATATTGGCCCAGTTATCAATATCGTTTTGCGTATAGCCCACCACCGTCGGCTTGCCGGTGGTGCCCGAAGACGCATGGATGCGCACCACCTGCTCCATCGGCACCGCAAAAGTATCAAACGGATAGTTGTCGCGCAGATCCTGTTTGGTGGTACAGGGAAACTTACTCAGATCGCTCAGTTCGTGAAAATCGTCAGGATGAACGCCCGCCGCATCAAATTTACGGCGATACATCGGCACGTTCTCATACGCATGCTTAAGGGTCCACTTCAGACGCTGGGTTTGCAGGGCCTGCAGCTCGTCGCGCGATGCGGTTTCAATCGGGTCTAATTGAGTTATCGTTGTCATTTTGTAGGGTACTCGCAGGTAGATTCGCTCACACTCGCTCAAGGATCATGGCAATGCCCTGACCCACGCCAATACACATCGTACACAGCGCATAGCGCGCGCTGCGGCGCTGTAGCTCCAGACTGGCGCTTAATGCCAGCCGGGCGCCGCTCATTCCCAACGGATGGCCTAAGGCGATGGCGCCGCCGTTGGGGTTAACATGGGGGGCATCGTCCGCCAGCCCCAGCTGTCTGAGCACGCCCAATGCCTGAGCGGCAAAGGCTTCATTCAGCTCAATCAAGTCCATGTCGTTAATGTTCAGCCCGGCGCGTTCCAGCACTTTACGTACCGCCGGAACCGGCCCCAGCCCCATAAATTTCGGCTCGACGCCCGCCGTCGCCATGGCCACAATGCGCGCCCGGGGCGTCAGCCCCTGGATGATGGCCTGCTGCGAGCTTGCGATAATCAACGCCGCGGCGCCGTCGTTGACGCCGGAGGCATTTCCCGCAGTCACTACGCCGCCCTGGCGGAACGGCGTTTTTAGCCGCGAAAGCTGTTCAATGGTGGTGTCCGCTCGCGGATGCTCGTCGTCACGCACGACGTTTACCGCCCCTTTCCGGCCGATAATGTCGACCGGCACGATCTCCTGGGCCAGAATACCGTCGCGCTGAGCCTGAGCCGTCCGCTGCTGGCTGCGGAAAGCGAAAGCGTCCTGATCGGCGCGGCTGATATTTAACAATTCAGCTACATTCTCCGCCGTTTCCGGCATGCTGTCAGTGCCAAATCGCCGCTGCATGA
Source organism: Klebsiella sp. CN_Kp066 (assembly GCF_040065135.1). Taxonomy (NCBI): domain Bacteria; kingdom Pseudomonadati; phylum Pseudomonadota; class Gammaproteobacteria; order Enterobacterales; family Enterobacteriaceae; genus Klebsiella; species Klebsiella sp. CN_Kp066. The sequence continues at coordinate 20,693 of NZ_JBEAIU010000037.1, forward strand.
GCGGGTTCACAAAACGCCAGCCGATGGTGGTATCAAACAGCTCGGCCTGGCGCTGATACGGGGCGCTGGCCTTCCCCATCACGAACGGCGCTCGCGACATGGACTCAACGCCGCCGGCGATCATCAGATCCGCCTCTCCGGCTTTGATGGCGCGGGCCGCGAAGCCGATGGCGTCCAGACCGGAGCCGCACAGGCGGTTAATGGTGGTACCGGGTACGCTGTAGGGATAGCCCGCCAATAGCGTCGCCATATGGGCCACGTTGCGGTTGTCTTCACCGGCCTGGTTGGCGCAGCCGAGAATCACATCATCAATCGATGCCGGGTCGAACTTAGGGTTACGGCTCAGTAGCTCGCGCAGCGGGATGGCGGCCAGGTCATCGGCGCGCACGCTGGCCAGCGCCCCGCCGTAGCGGCCAATCGGCGTGCGGATCCCGTCACAAATATAAGCGTCGCGCATCAGACTTCTCCTGTGATTGTGCCGCCGATGCGGTGCGATTTACCGCGAAACAAGGCAACAACTTTTTGCTGTTGATTGACAATTTCAATGTCATAGACCCCGGTCAGCTTGCCCTGATGCTTGACTCTCGCCGTCGCGGTCAGCAGCTCACCGACAAAGGCCGGGCGCAGAAAATCGATGCTCGCCGCCGACGCGACCGCCGCCAGCCCCTGGCTGTTGCAGGCGTATGCGAAGGCGGTATCGGCGAGCGAAAACAGCTGCCCGCCGTGGCAGGTATGATGGCCGTTGAGCATGTTCGCGGTAACCGCCATGGACATCTGCGCGTAGCCGTCATCCATCTCGATAATCTTGATCCCCAGCGCTTGCGCGCAGTTATCGTTCTCATACATCGCGCGGGCGTTACGCCAGGCTTCATTGCTCATGATGTTTCTCCATCAGCGCCTTCTGACGCAGCAGGGAACAGGGCCGATAGCGCTCCTCGCCGTAGTGCTGTTGTAGGTTCTCCAACAGCCGCAGTATCCGGCCCCAGCCAAGTGATGCCCCCCACGCCAGCGGACCGCGCGGGTAGTTAACGCCCAGGCGCATGGCGGTATCGATATCCTCGGCGCCGGCAACGCCTTTTTGCATCGCATCCAGCGCTTCGTTAACCAGCATCGCCACCGTGCGCCACACCAGCAGCCCGGGATAGTCGGCGATCTGCAGCACCTTTTTGCCCTGCTGCTGAAAATAGAAAATGGCTTTGTCGGTCGCCGCCTGTGAGGTCGTTTCCGCGCTGGCCAGCACCACCGTTTCGCCCGCGCTATGGTCGTAGACCACCACCGGACGGCCGTGCTGGATGCTTAATGCCAGGGCGGTTTCACCGGTCGTTTCCAGCAGCAGCACCTCGTCCAGCTCGGTGACAACGTCACTTTTAATGCGCTTTGCTGCGCGTTCTACTGATACGGCGGCCAGCGCCAGCTCAGGCTGCGCTTCGCCAGGCCAGCAGTAGACCCCCTGCCCGCTCTTTTTGCCCAGCCGTCCGGCCAGAACCAGCTCCTGCTGCAGCAGCGATGGCAGATAGCGGCGGTCCTGCCAGAAGGCGTTAAACACCGAACAGGTCACCGCAAAGTTAACGTCCTGGCCTATCAGGTCGGTCAACGCCAGCGGCCCCATGGGAAAACCGCCGCCGTCGCGCAGAGCGGCGTCAATCACCTCCGGCGCGGCAACCTGCTCCTCCAGCGCTCGCCACGCTTCGGCATAAAAAGGACGCGCCACGCGGTTGACGATAAAACCGGGCGTCGAACGGCAGCGAACCGGCTGTTTTCCCCAGGCGCAGACCCGCTGGCAGAGCTGTTCAACGACTTCCGCCGAGGTCGCCAGGCCGCTGACCACTTCGACCAGCTTCATCACCGGGGCCGGGTTAAAGAAGTGCAGCCCGGCAACCCGCTCCGGGTGCGCGACTCCAGCGGCGATGGCGGTGATCGATATCGACGACGTGTTGCTGACTAGCAGCGTTGACGGGGAGCAGATTTCAGCCAGCTGTTTGAACAGCGCTTTTTTCACGTCCAGGCGCTCGGAGGCAGCTTCAATAACCAGCTCCGCGCGGGCTAAATCGCTCAGATCCTCAGCCGGAGACAGACGCGTCAGCAGCGCCTCAGTCTGGCCAGCCGCCAGCTTGCCGCGGCTGACGCGGGAGGCCAGACGTTGACCAATACCGTCGATGGCGCGAACCACCGCCTCAGGATCGATGTCGAAAATCAGTACCGGATGCCCGGCGGCGGCGGCCACCTCGGCAATGCCGGCGCCCATGGTGCCGCTGCCTATTACCGCAACGGTAGGTAACGTTTTGCTCATCGGCTATTTCCCGCTGAATTGAGGTGGACGCTTCGCGAGGAAGGCGCTGACGCCTTCGCGATAGTCGGCGCTGCGTCCGGCCAGGCGCTGATAATCGCGCTCAAGATCGAGCTGCTGATCCAGAGTCTGGGTTTCCGCAAGCTGAAGCGCCTTCTTAATCAGACCGAGGCCATAAGTTGGCTGGGCGGCCAGATGACGGGCCAGCGCCAGGCCGGTCTCTTTCAGCTCGGCATCGTCCACCACCTGCCAGATCATCCCCCACTGTGCGGCCTGCTCTGCGCTCAGGCTATCGCCCAGCAGCGCCAGCCCCATCGCCCTCGCCCGTCCCGCCACGCGCGGCAGAAACCAGCTGCCGCCGCAGTCCGGCACCAGACCAAGCTTGCTGAACGCCATCACGAATTTCGCCGAACGCGCCGCCAGCACGATATCGCAGCCCAGCGCCAGCGTAGCTCCCGCACCCGCCGCGACCCCGTTCACCGCACAAATTACCGGCTTCGGCAGCGCCGCCAGACGGCGCACCAGCGGGTTATAGAAACGCTCAACCGAGAGCCCGAGATCCGGCGCCGGCCCGCTGGGGTCGACGTTACGGTCATTTAAATCCTGCCCGGCGCAAAAACCGCGCCCCGCACCGGTCACCAGCAGGCAGCGTATGCTGTCGTCGCGTTCGGCCTGTTTCAGGCACGCCGCCAGCTGCTGGTGCATCAGGTCGTTAAAACTGTTCAGTCGGTCCGGGCGATTAAGGGTAATCGTCATCACGCCCTGTTCTGTTTCGCTGAGAATGAAAGCTTCCACGATTAGCGTCCTTTAAATTCCGCAGTACGTTTATGGAGAAAGGCGTCGATGCCTTCGCGACGGTCTTCAGTCGCGCTCAGCAAAGTAAATAACTGGCGTTCCTGCTGAATCCCGGCCTGCAGGCTGACCTCCTGCGACAACCGTAAGGCCTGTTTAGCCGCGCGCAGCGCCAGCGGCGAGTGGCGGGCCACGGTTGCTGCCAAAGCGAGTGCATATTCATCGGTGAGCGCTGGCGGATAAACCTCGCTTACCAGCCCCGCCCGCAGCGCCTGCCTGGCATCGATGCTTTCGCCGCTCAATATCATCCGGCTGGCCAGCGCTTTACCGACGCTGCGGATCAGGCGCTGGGTCCCGCCCGCGCCCGGCATAATACCGAGGGTGATTTCCGGCAGGCCAAAACGGGCGTTATCGCCGGCGACTATCAGGTCGCAGAGCAGCGCCAGTTCGCATCCGGCGCCGAGGGCATAGCCGTTTACCGAGGCGATCAGCGGTTTGGTGAAGGCGTCGATACGCGCCCACAGCCGCGGTCGAATATCATCGAGGGTGGCAGGCAGATCTTTTTCCGCCATTTCGTTCAGGTCAGCCCCTGCGGCAAAAAAGCGTTGATTACCGCTAATGACGCAGACGCCGACCGTCGGGTCCAGCGCCGCCGCGTCGAGCACGTCGGCAATTTGCGTCAGCAGCGCGTTATTCAGCGCGTTGCGCGCCTGCGGGCGATTAAGCGTCAGCTGGAGGACGCGCGCGTGGCGAGCAATTAACAGTTCGCTCATGCCATCCCCCGCGCGTCGAAATCGACGATCACATCGCCGCTGGTGGGCAGCGACTGGCAGCTCAGCACGTAACCTGCCGCCACTTCGTCGGCTTCGAGGCCGTAGTTAGCAGCCATCGCTACCTCGCCGCGCAGGACTTTGCATTTACAGGTGGCGCAGACTCCGCCTTTGCAGGCAAACGGCAGATCCGCCCCCTGGCGTAGCGCGGCGTCAAGGATGCTGTCATCCTCTGCGCTGAGGGCGATGGTTCTGTCGCGGCCGTCCTGACGGATTGTGACCGTGCGCCCCTCCGCCTGGACGCCGGTGGCCCGCTTGACGCTGCTGCCCGGGGTATTAAAGCGCTCCAGATGAATCGCTTTCTCCGGTATGCCCAGTTCGCGCAGGGTCATCTCCGCTTCATCCATCATCGCCGCTGGCCCGCAGACAAAGGCGCGCTCAAAGCGGCTGAAATCCAGCAGACGGGCGGCCAGCGCGCGTAGCTTGTCGCCATTGATGCGCCCCTGCAGCAGATCGCTGTCCATCGCCTCCTGGCTGAACAGATGCACCACCTGCAGGCGTTGCGGATAGCGGTCTTTCAGGTCGGCCAGCGCCTGGCGGAACATCATGCTGTGGCTGCTGCGGTTGCCGTAAATCAGGGTGAAACGGCTGTCGAGTTCGGTGGCGAGGGTGGCGTCGATAATCGCCATCATCGGCGTAATACCTGAGCCAGCGGCAATCGCCAGGTATTCCGCGCTGCGCCCGGCCTGCGGCTGGTAGCCAAAGTGGCCCTGCGGCACCATCACCTCCAACGCCATCCCTTGTTGAATGTCGTTCTGGGCATAGCGTGAGAAGCGTCCGCCGTCGATGGCCTTGACCGCCACGCTGATTTCCCCCGGCGTGCGGCTGCGGCAAATGGAGTAGCAGCGACGCAGCTCTTCCCCGCCAAGGCGGGCTTTTAATGTCAGATGCTGGCCCGGACGGAAGGCGTATGCGTTTCGCAGCGCGTCGGGAATGGCAAAGGTGATGGTCACCGCATCGCGGGTTTCCGGCTCCACTTTCGCCACGGTAAGCGAATGAAATGTCGTCATCGCAACCTCAAATACATTTAAAGTAATCAAAGGGTTCCCGGCAGCTGTCGCAGCGATACAGCGCTTTGCAGGCCGTGGAACCGAATTCGCTAATCAGCGAGGTATGGCGGCTGGCGCAGCGCGGGCAGACCACCTCCTCCGGCATATGGGCATGGCAGGCATGACCCTGCGGCGGACTGATGCCGTACTGGCGCAGACGTTCACGCGCCTCCGGCCCCATCCAGTCAGTAGTCCACGGCGGGTCCAGCTGCAGCACGATATGCACCGGCGCGTAGCCGTTTTCCGTCATTGCCGCGCGGATTTCTCCCAACAGATGTTCGGTCGCCGGGCAGCCCGAGTAGGTTGGCGTAAAGCCAATCACCCAGCCATCGCCGCGGCGATCCACGCTGCGCACCATGCCGAGGTCGGTAATCGTCAACACCGGAACTTCCGGGTCGGGAATGGCGCTTAATACCTCCCAGACGGCGTGGATCTCCGGGGGAGCGATATCAACCAGACGTTGCATAACCACCTCCTGCTACCACTGCTGGCCGGGATACGCGCGCTGTAAATACTGCATCTCCGCCAGCAGCGGCCCGAGATGCTCGCTGTGCAGCCCCTGTTTACCGCCGCTGCGGAAGGCCGCTTCTTGCGGGATCTGTAAACCGGAGTCGATCAGCGCCGTATGTACCGCACTCTGCCATTCGCCCTGCAGTTCGCGTGGGTCGACGGCGATGCCCTGCGCGCTCAGCTCAATCTCCAGCTCATCGGCCTGGAACAGCTCGCCGGTAAAGCGCCACAGATTATCGACTGCGCTTTGCATTCTCTGCGCCGAAAGCGCCGTGCCGTTGCCCAGGCGCTCCAGCCAGCCACGGCTAAAGCGCTGGTGGTAGCGCACTTCTTTTAACGCTTTGGCGGCGATGGCGGCGAGCTGCGTATCGCGACTGCCGACCAGGCGGCTGAACAGCGCTACGTGCCAGACATCGATAAAAAACTGGCGAGCAAGGGTGTCGGCAAAGTTGCCGTTGGGCTGCTCCGCCAGCAGCAAATTGCGAAACTGACGCTCGTCGCGGCCAAAGGCCAGGGTGTCTTCATCGCCGCTGCCAGCCAGTTCAGCGGCATAGCTGAGGAAATTGCGCGCCTGCCCCAGCAGGTCGAGACCGATATTGGCCAGCGCCAGATCGATCTCCAGCTCCGGCGCATGTCCGCACCACTCGCCCAGACGCTGGGCCAGCACCAGGCCGTTATCGCCGAGGCGCAGAGCATAAGCTGCAACGGGATTATCGTTTTTCATCGTCGCCTCACATATGTTCCATGCCGTCGGGCACGGTGTAGAAGGTGGGATGGCGATAGACTTTGCTCTCCGCCGGATCGAAAAATTCACCGCGCTCTTCAGGCTGCGAGGCAACGATTTCGCTGGCCTTCACCACCCAAATCGAACAGCCTTCGCTGCGGCGGGTATAGGCATCGCGGGCGTTTTCCAGCGCCATCTGGTCATCGGCGGCGTGCAGACTGCCGACGTGGCGGTGTGACAGTCCCTGTTTGCTGCGAACGAACACTTCATATAAAGGCCAATAGTTATTGCTCATCTTTCTTCTCCTTATGCGGCGTCGCGAGCCTGCTGTTTTTGCGCATGCGCCAGCGCGGCTTCCCGCACCCATGCGCCCTCTTCCCACGCCTTGCGTTTAGCGGCCAGACGTTCGTGGTTGCAGATCCCGCGTCCGGCAATGACCTCGTTAAATTCCTGCCAGTCGATGGCGCCAAAGCGGTAGTGGCCGGTGGCTTCATCCCGCTGTAAATCCGGGTCGGGTACGGTCATGCCGAGGATTTCCACCTGCGGAATGGTGTTATCGACAAAGCGCTGGCGCAGCTCATCGTTGGAGTGACGCTTGATTTTCCACGCCATGCTGCGGGCGCTGTTTGGCGAGTTATCGTCGTTCGGACCGAACATCATCAGCGCCGGCCACCAGAAACGGTTGATGGCGTCCTGCAGCATCTGCCGCTGCGCGTCGCTACCCTGCGCCAGCGCCATGCAGGCTTCGAATCCCTGGCGCTGATGAAAGCTCTCCTCTTTGCAGATCTTGACCATCGCCCGGGCATAGGGTCCGTAGGAGGTACGGCACAGCGCCACCTGATTGACGATGGCCGCGCCGTCCACCAGCCAGCCGATTACGCCGATGTCCGCCCAGCTCAGGGTCGGGTAGTTGAAGATGGAGGAGTACTTCATCTTGCCGTCGAGCATCTTCTGATACAGATCTTCGCGGGCGCAGCCGAGGGTTTCCGCGGCGCTGTAGAGATACAGACCGTGCCCGGCTTCATCCTGCACTTTCGCCAGCAGAATCGCTTTGCGGCGCAGGGTTGGCGCGCGAGTTATCCAGTTGCCCTCCGGCAGCATGCCGACGATTTCCGAATGCGCGTGCTGACCAATCTGGCGGATCAGCGTTTTGCGGTAGGCTTCCGGCATCCAGTCCTGCGGTTCGATGGCCGTCTCCTGCGCGATGCGCTGGTCAAAGCGTTGTTCTTCTGTCACGTCATCACCTTTTATGATTCCAATAAATTCGACTATAAATAATTTTCGAATCACTTTGTTTTATAAAAGTTACATTCAGGTTAAATAAAACCACAAATTTTGTTTGTTCTTTTTGTGATAGCTACCGCAAAAGCATTTGTAAACCCCATAAATAACAATAGATTAAGTGCTAAACGCAGATCGCCACCGATCACAATGTTAATAAATTATTAAATACAGGCTTGCTTTTTATGATTCACCAAAGAACTATTTATAGATATTTCACGTAACACATCTGGAGATGAAACATGCAGCAGTTAGCCAGCTACTTGTCCGGCACGTGGCAGACCGGCCGGGGCCACGCGCGCACTATCCATCACGCCATCAGCGGCGAAGCGCTATGGGAAGTCACCAGCGAGGGTCTGGATATGGCGCAGGCGCGACGCTTCGCGATTGAGCGCGGCGGCAAAGCGCTGGAGGCGATGACCTTTATTGAGCGCAGCGCAATGCTGAAGGCGGTCGCCAGATATTTGCTGGAGCAGAAGGCGGCGTTGTATACAATCTCTGCCGAAACCGGCGCTACCCGTGCCGACAGCTGGGTGGATATCGAAGGGGGCATTGGCACCCTTTTCACCTACGCCAGCCTTGGCAGCCGCGAGCTGCCGGACGATACCCTGTGGCCGGAAGATGAGCTGATTCCGCTATCAAAACAGGGAGGCTTCGCCGCCCGCCACGTGCTGACCTCGAAGTCCGGCGTGGCAGTGCATATCAACGCTTTTAACTTTCCCTGCTGGGGCATGCTGGAAAAGCTGGCGCCCACCTGGCTTGCCGGGATGCCCGCCATCATCAAACCGGCTACCGCTACCGCGCAGCTGACTCAGGCGATGGTTAAAATGATTGTCGATAGCGGACTGGTGCCGGTGGGCGCAATCAGCCTGATCTGCGGTGGCGCGGGCGATCTGCTCGACCATCTCGATAGCCAGGATGTTGTCACCTTTACCGGCTCGGCCCATACCGGACAGCAGCTGCGGGTGCATCCCAACCTGGTCGCGAAGTCCATTCCCTTCACCATGGAAGCGGATTCGCTAAACTGTTGCGTACTCGGTGACGACGTCACGCCGGAGCAGCCGGAGTTCGCGCTGTTCATTCGCGAAGTGGTACGAGAAATGACGGCGAAGGCCGGGCAAAAGTGCACCGCCATCCGCCGTATTATCGTGCCGCAGGCACAGGTTAAAGCGGTGAGCGACGCGCTGGTTGCGCGCCTGCAAAAAGTGGCGTTCGGTGACCCGGCGCAGGAAGGCGTTAAGATGGGCGCGTTGGTCAACCACGAACAGCGTCAGGACGTACAGGATAATGTAAACCGTCTGATCGAAGCGGGATGTGAAGTGTTGCTGGGTGGTCGCGCGGATCTCAACGCCGCGGGCGCATTCTTCCCGCCGACGCTGCTGTTCTGCCCGCAGCCGGATGAGACCCCGGCGGTACACGCCATTGAAGCGTTCGGCCCCGTGGCTACTCTGATGCCCTATCAGAGCGTCGAGCATGCGATGGCCCTGGCGCGGGCCGGTGAAGGTAGCCTGGCAGGCACGCTGGTCACCGCCAGCGGAAAACTGGCGCGCGCGTTTATTCTCGGCGCCGCCCGCGCCCACGGGCGTATTCAGGTACTGAACGAAGAGTCTTCCGCAGAGTCCACCGGCCACGGCTCCCCGCTGCCGCAGCTGGTACACGGCGGTCCGGGGCGCGCCGGCGGCGGTGAAGAGCTGGGCGGCCTGCGGGCGGTGAAGCACTATATGCAGCGCACCGCGATTCAGGGTAGCCCGACGATGCTCGCCGCCATCGGCCAGCAGTGGGTGCGCGGCGCGCAGGTGGTGGAAGACCGCATTCACCCGTTCCGCAAATATTTCGAGGAGATCCAGCCGGGCGACAGCCTGTTGACTCCGCGCCGCACGCTGTCCGAGGCGGATATCGTCAACTTCGCCTGCCTGAGCGGCGATCACTTTTACGCCCATATGGATAAGATTGCCGCGGCGGAGTCGATTTTCGGCGAACGCGTGGTGCACGGCTACTTCCTGATTTCCGCCGCTGCCGGGCTGTTTGTTGACGCCGGGGTCAGCCCGGTGATCGCCAACTACGGGATGGAGAATCTGCGCTTCATCGAGCCGGTGAAGCCGGGGGATACCATCCAGGTACGCCTGACCTGCAAACGCAAAACGGTGAAACGTCAGCGCAGCGCGGAGGAGAAAGCGACCGGCGTCGTCGAGTGGGCGGTAGAGATTTTTAACCAGCACCAGCAGGCGGTCGCGCTCTACTCCATCCTGACCCTGGTGGCCCGCCAGCTGGGGGATTTTGCGGAGTAAATATTAGAAATTCGCCCATCTTTATCGCCATCTTCATGCCTCTGCGGAGGCATTTTTTGTAACTGGCAAAACTGACAAACAACCTGGCAAAAGCAGGCAAACGCCCCGGCGCTGACCGCTGTTAGGTTAACGATAGACAAGCCGACATTCGCAGCGGCACTGCACAACACAACAATAAGGTGAGGTCTCAATGGCGATTCTTTCTCCCCGCAAAACGGCTCTGGCGCTGGCTGTCGCCCTGTTTTGCGCCTGGCAAGGCCCGGCGTTCTCCCACGGCGGCGAAGCCCATATGGTCCCGATGGATAAAACCCTGCAGGATTTCGGCGCAGACGTTCAGTGGGATGACTACGCGCAGATGTATACCCTGATCAAAGACGGCGCTTACGTGAAGGTTAAACCGGGGGCGAAAACGGCCATCGTCAACGGCAAAACCCTCGATTTGCAGGTGCCGGTGGTGATCAAAGAGGGTAAAGCGTGGGTTTCTGACGCCTTCATCAACGATGTCTTCCAGTCCGGTCTCGATCAGACCTTTCAGGTGGAAAAACGCCCGCATCCGCTGAATTCGCTGTCAGCGGCGGAAATCAGCGCAGCGGTCGCTATCGTTAAAGCCGCGGCGGATTTCAAACCTAATACTCGCTTTAGCGAAGTCTCCCTGCGCGAGCCCGATAAAGCCGCCGTCTGGGCCTTTGCTCTTCAGGGCACACAGGTCGACGCCCCTCGCGCTGCCGACGTGATTATGCTCGATGGCAAGCACATCATTGAAGCCGTAGTCGATCTCCGGAATAAGAAGGTCCTCTCATGGACGCCGATTAAAGAGGCCCACGGCATGGTACTGCTGGACGATTTCGCCAGCGTGCAGAACATCATCAATGCCAGCAGCGAATTTGCCGAAGTGTTGAAAAAACGCGGCATCGATGACCCAAGCAAGGTGGTCACCACGCCGTTAACCGTCGGCTATTTCGACGGCAAAGATGGCCTCAAGCAGGATGCGCGGCTGCTGAAAGTGGTGAGCTATCTTGACGTTGGCGACGGTAACTACTGGGCGCATCCGATTGAAAATCTGGTCGCGGTAGTCGACCTCGAACAGAAGAAGATTATTAAAATTGAAGAAGGTCCGACGATCCCGGTACCGATGGCAGCCCGCCCCTATGACGGGCGCGACCGCGTGGCACCGAAGGTTAAACCCCTCGATATCATCGAGCCGGAAGGCAAAAACTACACCATTACCGGCGATGTGATCCACTGGCAAAACTGGGATTTCCACCTGCGCATGAACTCCCGCGTTGGGCCGATTCTCTCCACCGTGACATATAACGATAACGGCAAGAAACGTCAGGTGATGTACGAAGGATCGCTCGGTGGAATGATCGTGCCCTACGGCGACCCGGACGTGGGCTGGTACTTTAAGGCCTATCTCGATTCCGGCGACTACGGCATGGGCACCCTGACCTCACCTATCGTCCGCGGTAAAGACGCGCCGTCCAACGCGGTCCTGCTGGATGAAACCATCGCCGACTATACCGGCACACCCACTACCATTCCGCGCGCGATCGCTATTTTCGAACGCTACGCCGGGCCGGAGTATAAACATCAGGAGATGGGCAAGCCGAACGTCAGTACCGAGCGCCGCGAACTGGTGGTGCGCTGGATCAGTACCGTCGGCAACTACGACTATATCTTTGACTGGGTATTCCACGAAAACGGCACTATCGGCATTGACGCCGGAGCGACCGGCATCGAAGCGGTTAAAGGCGTGAAAGCGAAGACCATGCATGACCCGAGCGCCAAAGAGGACACCCGCTACGGCACGCTGATTGACCATAATATTGTCGGCACCACCCACCAGCATATTTATAACTTCCGCCTCGATCTTGACGTTGACGGAGAGAACAACACGCTGGTGGCCATGGACCCGGAAGTGAAGCCGAATACCGCCGGCGGCCCGCGCAGCAGCACCATGCAGATCAATCAGTACACGATTGATAGCGAGCAGAAAGCGGCGCAGAAATTTGACCCGGGCACCATCCGTCTGCTAAGCAATACCACCAGGGAAAACCGGATGGGTAATCCGGTGTCATATCAGATTATCCCTTACGCGGGCGGCACGCATCCGGTCGCTACCGGGGCAAAATTTGCCCCTGATGAGTGGATTTACCATCGCCTGAGCTTTATGGATAAACAGTTGTGGGTCACCCGCTATCATCCGACCGAACGCTTCCCGGAAGGTAAGTACCCTAACCGTTCAATTCACGACACCGGCCTCGGCCAGTACGCGAAAGATGATGAATCCCTGGACAACCACGATGATGTCGTGTGGATCACCACCGGTACCACCCACGTTGCCCGCGCTGAGGAGTGGCCGATTATGCCGACCGAGTGGGCGCATGCGCTGCTGAAACCGTGGAACTTCTTTGACGAGACGCCGACGCTTGGCGAGAAGAAGGAGTAAGGTGGCTTAGACGCTAAACGGCGATAAAACCAGGGTCTGGGGCTATCGCCGTTCTCAGCTTATTCAGAAGAATGCCCTGCCGCTCCGCTCTCCTGAGCTCATTAAGGGACGGCACCATAATCAGCCCGGCAGCTTTAATGCGGGAGTGAATTAGCCCGGGCGGCTAAGGGCCGGGGCGAACGGTGGCAGCCGTAAACGATATTGAGCGAGTTCGCCGCAAACGCCGTATTTCATCGCCAGGCTTTATCAATGCTCAAACCGTTAAATGGGTTAAGTGAAGTCCCTAAGGTTCATTTACGAACTTATCGGCTTCAGGAGAATAGCGCTGACAAACGCATGCCAGCTTATGCCCGTCAGGATCGCGCAGATAAGCAACATAAAAGTCGGGTCCGTATGCGGGGCGTGTACCTGGCTCGCCTTCACTCTCCCCTCCCGCAAGGAGACCTGCTGCATGGAATCGTCTGACAATGTCAGCATTGTCTGCATGAAATGCGAACATTGTCCCGTTTCCCGCCGTTGCGGGATGGCGGTCAAAAGGAGGACAGATGCAGAAGTTGAATACTTCATCCGGATTATTTTCATCTCCCCACATTGCCCAGCTTTCTGTCCAGGCAGGCAATCGCGAGTAGCCAAGAACCTTAAAAATAGCGTCATAAAAGTCCACGGAGCGCTGAAAGTTATTTGTACCTATAGTGATATAAGCCAGCATCTTATTGCATCCTCTTTGCCCTTTTCCCGAACATATAGTACAGCACATTAAGAATACATTTTACCCGCACAACCATAACGCGGGAGTTCATGGATGCTGGTGGGCGGCCTGGTGCCAGAAGCCGAAGTTTATACTCTGAAAGCTAAACGCTGTGGAGAGACATTAAGAGAGTAAGAAGGTCGATTCTATTAATGAAAAAAGCCTGCATTCAATAAGTTAAGTGATTGTGATTCAAAAGATCATAAGAGGCGCATCAAGTCGTCACAACTCCACGCGTCTCTTAAGGGAATGACACTATTCGGACTCACCAAAACCAGCAGCAAAGGCAGATTTTAATTCATCCATAAAGGCCAGTTCATCCTGTCCATCACAAATGAGATCAATCATCGTATTTCCTTTTACACCGGCACCCAGAATGCTCATCATTCCTTTAATGGGGATTTCTTTGTCATTATTAACCAGTATCAATGAAGACTGGTATTTTTTGACGATCCGGGCCAGGCTTGCGGCGGGTCGGGCATGTAATCCGGTACTGTTCATGACGCGTACTTTTTGTCTAATCATGTCCGATCCTTAACACGCTTTGCGAAATGCAGGATGAAGTTTATTCATCATCTGAATTTTAGAATACACATCATCTTCAACCGCCTGTTTTGCATTTGCCATTACGCGAGCAAGATTAGCCTCGTTATTATTGTTCACCCAGGCTTTTCCGACTGTAGTAATAAATGCTTTGCGCAAATCACTCGCAATATTAACCTTTGCCACTTTATAATTAACAAAGCTACGAAGAATCTCTTCATCAATACCAGAGCCGCCGTGGATAACCAGGGGGACCGGGCAAACGGAAGCAATGCGTTGCAGTAGCGGGATATCGATGCGTGGGATATCTTCCAGTCCGTGGACATTGCCGATTGACACTGCCAGCATGTCACACCCTGTTTCTTCAACGAAGCGCTGGACTTTCTCGGGTTCGGTTTTGCAGTCAGCCTCGCTAACGTGATCGTCTTCTTTACCCAGAATAGCGCCAAGTTCCGCTTCAACGGGTACGCCAAATGATTTACAGAAATCAACCGCCTCTCTTGTAAAAGCAATATTTTCTTCAAACGGTAAAGCCGCGCCATCAATCATTACTGAGGTAAACCCGGCTCTTACCGCCTGCTTAACATCTGCCAGGGTTTTACCATGGTCCAGATGCAGGCTCACCGGGACATCCATTTTGTCAGCATACCGTTTAACAATTTCGTAAATGTAATCGTAACCGGAAAGCTGCGCATTAGTTGGCGCAATCTGAATAAAATTAGGTAACCCCGAGCGTTCTATTGCATTAAGAATAGAAATTGTCGTCTCCAGGTTTGTTGTATTAAATGCACCAGCCAGCACATGCTTTTCCTGAATGCAATTGAGCAGGATCCTACCATTAACTAAAGGCATATTAACTCCAGATATATATATTGAAAGTGTAAAGAAATTATCGAACTACTGAGCTATTACCCTCCTCACCAATAAATACTCCTTCCTGCATTAATTTAAATCGGTAAAAGGCTAGCCATTGCTGCTGATATTTTTGCAACTTCTCCGACCGTATTACGTCAGGAATATAGCGCCCGGCCACAGGAACAGAGGGAGGGTCAATCTCCGGGCAGGCTATCAATAATGCCCCAACGGATACGGCTTCATCAAAAGCAATGGCCTCAATGGGGCATTGAAGGATGTCAGCCTTCAACTGGAGCCAGTACGGGTTTCTCACCGCAGGGCCTATTACTTTTACACTCCTGCCAGCCTGGATGTTAAAGCACTCATAACAGAGAGAAAACTCCATCGTCAGACCGATAAAGACACTCTCAAGCAGAGTCGCTGGCGAAAGTGAATCCGTCAGACCAAAAATCAGACCGCGCGTGTGCCGATTTTTATTTGGCGAACCAGACCCCCGCAAATGAGGAATGAACACGGGAATGTCTTCGGCAGACCAGGAAGGCTGGACATAGCGCTCGCGTGCTTTTTCCAGACCTGTTTGAATTTCCTCATCCGTCAAACGAAACGTTTTTCTCACCCATTCAAGCGCATAACCGCCAACAGGAAGTGATGCAAAAAGCGTGAAAAATTCAGCATCGGAATAACAGCCGTTTGCCAGTTTATCCCTCCGTGACTGGTCACTGAGTGTTGGCTGAGTATCCAGCAGCAAAATACCCTCTGTCGTCCCGGTTGAATTCAACACCTCACCGGGTTGCATCTGGAATGCCCGGGC
Source organism: Klebsiella sp. CN_Kp066 (assembly GCF_040065135.1). Taxonomy (NCBI): domain Bacteria; kingdom Pseudomonadati; phylum Pseudomonadota; class Gammaproteobacteria; order Enterobacterales; family Enterobacteriaceae; genus Klebsiella; species Klebsiella sp. CN_Kp066. The sequence continues at coordinate 35,860 of NZ_JBEAIU010000037.1, forward strand.
TCCGACCATATGATCGTGTCCCGCAATCGTGATTTTGACTTCATGAGAGAACCCAAGCTCTTGTCTGAGCGTGGCGGTCATCCAACCCGCGACTTCACCCGGCTTTATCAATGGTGCCAGCGCATCAAATGGTATACCGAGGATCCCGGCAGCTTTACGAGACCAGGTCTGTCGACTGACATCCAGGCACAACGTTCTGCTAGCCATTGAGACTTCCGTCTTTTTCTCACCCGTCATTCTCCACAGCAGTACTTCAGGTGCATGTAACCAGCAAATATCTCTTCGTTCATGTAATGAGTAGTTATCAAGCAACCATTTCATTTTGAAGGCTGAATAATTGCTGTGAGGCGGAAGTCCTGTAATAGCGTACAGCTCTTCAGCCTCTGATTTGCTTAACGAAGACAGATAAGATTCACCACGACGATCGTACCAGGCCAGCATCGGGGTAAGAATGTCACCGTGCTCATCAACGAAAACACCAGACTCACCGAAACTCGCAATACTGATATCTTTCACCGGTAAAGGTGCAGAAGCTACCAGTTCAGCCATTACCTGCCGCAGGGCCTGCCACAGCGCTTCGATATCGAAATCTACCCCGCCTTTCTCCGACGCCCTGGTAGGTGTAGGAAATTTGCGGACATCCAAAACTGACGCGTCATGACAGGAATAACAGCTGACTTTGCAGTTAGTTGTGCCAATATCGATGACAAGCGCGGCGCGGTAATCAGGCATAGACAGTTCCTTTTGTCAGACGAAAGATAGCGTAAATAATCAGAGCAATTACCGGGACCAGCCCAATAGCAATCATATTTCCGTTAAATATCTCAAGCAGCCAGTAACGGAAAGGGTTGCCACCATCCAGGAAGCTTGATACCTGACCACTTGAGCCTTCGGCCATTTTGAAATTAACGTCTTTAGCCATACCGGTAATAAATGGCGCAATTTTAGTCGCAATCCACAGGTCGGCGATGATCACCGGAATCGCGGTAATCACTGCCCGGAAAATATTACCTCGACAAGCCAGGACAATCATTGAAGCCATGACAGCCAGATTTGCCAGATCGCCAAGCGGCAAGACTTTATTGCCGGGAAGGAGAAATGCAATAAAGACAGAGATGGGGGTCAGGATCAGGGCCGTGGAGATAATAGCTGGATTACCGACTGCTACTGCGATATCCAGACCGATAAAGAGATCATCGCGACCGGGGTATTTTGCATTCAGATATTTCTTGATAGCCTCTGACAGCGGTAATAAACCTTCCATCAAGATACGGACCATGCGCGGGAGAATAAACATAACGCCACCAATGCTGATACCCAGCAGCAGGATATGTTTAAAATCGTAACCGGCAATAATACCCAGCAAGATACCCAGAATTGTCCCCACCATCATCGGTTCACCAAAGATTCCGAGCCTTTTCTGCACACTTTCCGGATCGATATGAATACGGTTAAGACCAGGGATTTTGTCGATAATTTTGTCAAACAATAGCCCAATCGGGAAGAAGACGACAGATGACAGAGTGGGAAGCGAAATGCCTTCCAGACCAAAGTACTTAGCGACTAATGGCGCTGACCAGTCCGCAACTTTGAGCACGACTATCGCAGCAATAGCAGCGGCAGAGAGCCCTAACACAAAACTCCCCGTGCTGTAGTAAACCAGCGTTCCGGCAAGAGCAAAGTGCCAGTAGTTCCACATGTCAACATCGACAGTGCGTGTCTTGTTCAGAGCCAACATGGCGACGTTAATGAGCATAGTCAGCGGGATAACAAAGGGAGCGATCGGCGAACCCCATGTAATCGCAGCCAGCGGTGGCCAGCCTAAATCGACCACTGGAAGACTGATACCGGTACGCTCAACCATTGCCTGCGCAGCCGGACCCACATTGCTGGTGAGAATGTCAAAGATGGCATAAATCCCGACAAAACCAATCCCGACAATTAACGATGAACGAAGTGCTTTTGCTGGTTTTACCTTAAAGAACAATGCCAGGAAGAACAGCACCAGCGGTAATAAAACCGTAGGGCCAAACCCCAGGACATATTGCACAACGGTATAGAGGGTGTGTGCTATATCATTCATATCCGACCTCTTGATTCAGATGTAACCAGACCTCGCGTTAGCGCCTGGATAATTTATCTTGTTTTATATTTATGAAATCAGGCCTGGCCTTTAAGAATTGAAATTATTTTTTCCAGTACTTTATCCTCACCTATTCCGGTAATAATTGGCAGACCACTAACAACCGGGATATCCAGTTCATAAGGCACTTTTGTTGTTGATACCACTAAAGCTGCACCATCAGTATTATTTGGGAGTGAGGCGACATTAGTTTGTGAGTAATTAACATCAAGCCCATTCTCTTTACAATATTCCATTACCTTTTCTGCCACGGCTGTGGAAGTAGCAACACCCGTTGCACAAACAAACAGTATCATTTGACTCATAACTCACCTCTTTCAGATAATCGTATGTAAATTGATTGATAAATTTCATCATCATTCATGACCAGCAACTGCTGCATAAAATCCCCATCCTGGATGACATCCATAATCCAGCCCAGGATATTGAGCTGCTTGTTGCTTTCACCTAATGCAAGCATGAATACTACCCTGACTGGAACAGGTTCTGGCTCTCCGCCCATATCTTCGAAATTGACGCATTCTGCTAATATCCCAATACTGATCGCATTCTGACGAACATGTTGGTGATCGGTATGGGGAATAGCGACACCCACAGGTTCAACAGCCAGACCTGTTGGAAAACTTTTTTCCCGCTCAATAACGTGATCGGCAAAATCAGACACGACCATACCATCGTTAATGAGTGGACTGGCGAGAGTCCTGATAATGTCCTGTTGGCTGACCTCCTTTGGAAGGTGTCGCACGTAATGACGACGAAAATTAATATCCTGCATAATTCCCTCTTTACTAGTTAGCATCCCGGCGCTGCAATATGGTGCCAAGATAATATTTATTGCCTTTTAGCCAGACGTTTCCAAACTCAACGGGCAATCCTCTGGAGAAAAACACTAACTGTTCTAAATGTAAAACAGGCGCATCTTCACCAATATCCAGAAAATGTCCTCGTTCATTACCAATGAGTCTGGCAGCGTAACGACTTTCAGAGAAACTTATTTTCTTTTGAGATAATCGCTCAATCGTTGGAAATAAATTTTCCCTGGTAAAATCCACATCCACAATACCGGGACAAAGCTCAATGTTGATACGATTTTCAATCAACATCACTTTTTCATCACCAATAGAGCGAAGGCGTTCAAGAAACAGAATATCCTGCCCCGGGTGAATTCCGAGCTTTTCAGCCACGAAACGATTGGCTGGTTCCAGCCGGGAAGTAATAACGCTGGTGGTGAAGTTTATTTTCTGGCTTGCCAGGGCTTCCGCAAAAGAGAGCAAACCTTCACCCAGCGGATAAGCAACATTTTCCTTTTTCACAAAGGTGCCTTTACCCTGAACTTGCACAAGGACACCTTCTCTTACCAGTTGGTCCACCGCTTTCTTAACGGTACCGCGACTCACCTCAAGCATATCCATGATTTGAAACTCTGAAGGTATGCGGTCATCCTCAACAAGTTCCCCGCTATAGATACTTTCTCTTATCCACTCCACAACCTGCTGATAAAGCGGAATTTGTGAACTTTTTATTAATGTTTTCATGGTGCGCACCTGAACATTTAGAGTTGTCCATGGACAATCATGTACAACTTCGAGTTTATGATAGGGATTTTTTAGATGGGAGGTATGGCAGAGAGTCACAATTTTGGAGCTCTAATCAGGATCATTTTTATGTGATGAACATCACATAAAGTCCATTATCTGGCCATTGAAGTCGATAATGCGTTAGCGATCGCTGGGTAAATTTAAGTCCAGGGTGGTGAAAGCTGCTGCGGACCAGGAGTGGAGGTTAACGATGTTCAATGCATCAATTCTGAGACTGAACATCCTGGTCAGCTACACTTATTGCTGTTTATCATCCAGAGCAGAAACATTCTACTCTATTAAAGGGATAGGTTTGGTCTTTAGCATTTTCATCAATAACACACATGGCCCTTTAATGATGCAAGTGATACTTGTTCGACACGCGGAAACCGAGTGGAATGTGAGAGAGATTCTACAAGGACAGAGCGATAGCGCATTGACCTCCCGGGGGAAACGCCAGACATCAGCCTTACTTGCGGCGTTTGCAGCGTGTGATTACCGGGTAGAATGTGTCTACGCTTCTCCGCTTGGTCGTGCCTGGCAAATGGGACAGAGCCTGGCTGAAAGCTTTTGTTGCTCACTGATAGCTGAGCCTGCCCTGAAAGAACAAGCACTGGGTCAATTTGAAGGCATGGCAACAGCGCAGCTCCTGAAGCACAGCCCGGATGCTGCAGAAGCGTTATTCAAACTTGATGCCGAGTATTGTCCGCCCGGAGGCGAGTCTCTCTCATATGCCTCTCAGCGTATGATGCATTTTTTATACGCTCTGGGAAAAAAACGCCATCATCAAACGATATGTATTGTGTCGCACGGGCATGTCATTCAGGGCGTTCTTTCGATTCTGAAAAGTGGAACTGTCGATGATTTCCCGAGGTATGCACAACCCAACGCGAGTTACTCAGTTTTCGACCTGATTGATGGACGTTGTGCTGCCCTTAGATGGGGAATTGCAACGCATTTACGGCTACGGGATTAGTTGTTACCTTTCAATCATCCACAGCTATCCTACCAGCGCCATCATGGTTTAAGCACAAGGTCAGCTGAGTGCCAAGAGCGGACGTTGCTCCAGTACGGAGCAGGGCCAGATATCTTCAGACCTTCAAATCAGAACAGTATCGTATTTCACATAGTTTAATTAAATACCTAAGCGATATCGCTGTTCATCCGATAGTGGATTTTTTATAGCCTCTTGATACGCGGCCTTACATTTGAGCCAAAATTCATGATGGGATGTACGTAACTCAGCTCCAACAAGTGCATCAAATCTAACCCAAAAAAGATACCTCACAGCACCCAAACTTAACAAGGTCTGGAAACATGTTGGATTGTGTGTTTTTGAGTCAAACAGGACAATAAGTCCTCCATGTCTAGCAAAACCATGTTCTCCGCATGTATCTCGATAAGTCAGGTAGATTGGATCTACATCAATGTGTAGAAAGATAATGTTCCTACTCGTTTTTCCTATAGCAAATTCGCAAGCCTCTAATGGGCGAGGGCCGCCTGCTTCTGCAATTTGGCAGCATAAAATTTTGGAAAAGTATCTAAACACATTGAGGTAGGCTTCTGAGTCCAAATTATACTGTGGCATATTAAACACCTCAGAAGGGTCCCTACCTTCTGATAACAGCGATGAAACTAAAGTGTGAAATCGATCAAATTCCTGATCTGCAGGCTGTGTACGAGAGCCATTGCATAAAGAGCACATTCGTGCCGAAAAATGGAAAGCCTTAGACTTAGGACCTTGTGCTGTACGAAGAATGCCGCCATCATCAAAATCTCCAATGACCATTGCATTACTTCCAAAAATTTTTCTCAACGCCGAAGCTTTTATTTTGTGCTCTCCGGTGAGAGAACCACTAGACCCGCATAAGCAACAGCCTTCTGTCTGATATGATTTGAAGAATATTTCCATTAAGACCACCAAATGTGTATGACATTCCTTAGAGGTAGAGGCTTAGTCAGCAACACGATAAGTATCCCAGAAAGTCGCGCTATTGACATTTGAATCCCCTTTTAATCTATGAGTTAACGTCCGCTCCTCGCTAATAGCGGACATTCTGCCCTCTTTTCCAGCAGATCTACCTCAGCAGGCGACGCCGCTCAGGCAACGTCAACCATCATCTGGCTGAAAATACCGTCTCTCAGGCAAGTAAGATTGCCTCCTTCCCCATCCATTCTGTTGACTTATTCTGTAAAAAGATTACTTTTCAGGACATGAAGAAAATACTCATTATTGTCCCCGATGGCGGCATGCTGTTTGAGTCCGCCGGTATTGCCGACATTCTGATGCAGGCTAACCGCCTGCATCCGGAAGGCGCCAGTGAGATCTGTTACCAGGTACGGCTGGCGACGACTCAACCGCATCAGGTGATCCATGGTCAGTCCGGTTTAAATTTGCTGGCCGATCATCGCCTGCATGAGATAGACCCTCGCGAGCCCCTCGATACGATCATCATTACCGGTAGAGGTCAAAACCCGCAGGAAGGGATTGCGGTGGTTGACTGGCTGCGCCTTGCCGCTCCCCATGCCCGCCGCATTGCCTCCATTTGCGGCGGTGCGATGCTGCTGGCGCAAACCGGGCTGCTGGACGGCAGACGGGCCACTACCCACTGGAAGCTGTTGGAAACCATGCAGGCGGAATTCCCGCTGGTCCGCGTCGAGGGCGGTCCGCTCTATATTCAGGACGAACATATCTGGACCTCTGGCGGGGTCAGTTCCGGCTTTGATCTTACGCTGGCGCTGGTTGAAGAAGATTACGGCTTCAGCCTGGCGCGCGATATCGCGCAGGACTTCGTCATGTATCTGCGTCGCCCCGGAGGCCAGCTGCAGTTTAGCCGCTACAACCTTCAGCAGACTACCACCCTGGGCCCGATTAACGATCTGCTGGCATGGTTGCTCGAAAACCTCACCGCCGACCTCAGCGTGGATAAGCTGGCGGAAAAAGTCGCCATGAGTCCGCGAAATTTCACCCGCGTGTTTACCCGGGAAACCGGCGCTTCGCCGGCGCGTTACGTCGCGGAAGCTCGTCTGGCCGCTGCCCGGCAGCGTCTGGAGCAGACCAGCGACACGCTGGAGCGTATCGCCGAACAAACGGGATTTGGCAGTAGCATTAATCTGCGACGGCTGTTTGAAAAACAGCTTCATCTCACGCCCGGCGAATATCGCCAACGGTTTCACAGCCGCAGAATGGCGTAAAGTGATCCTTTTTTGTCATTTACGCCATCAAACGCCCGGCCTACATTGACTCCAGAGCCAATCAATAAGGAGTGGATTATGGTTAAGGTCGGTATTAACGGTTTTGGTCGTATCGGACGCAACGTACTGCGTGCTGCACTGGGCAATCCGGATATTGAGATTGTGGCAATTAACGATCTGACAGACAGTAAGACGCTGGCGCATCTACTGAAATACGACTCGCTGCTCGGTAAACTCGACGCCGACGTCACCGCCAGCGAGGGGCAGCTTGTGGTTGATGGTAAACCCATTACCGTGTTCAGCGAACGCGATCCGGCAAATATCCCGTGGCGTCAGCGTGAAGTCGATATCGTGATTGAAGCCACAGGCTTCTTCACCGAGCGCGACAAGGCGGCGGTGCATATCCACAGCGGTGGCGCGAAGCGCGTGATTATCTCCGCCCCTGGTAAAAACGATGATTTAACCATCGTGATGGGCGTTAACGATGGCCTCTACTCCCCGGATAAGCACTACGTGGTCAGTAACGGTAGCTGCACCACCAACGGTCTGGCGCCTGCCGCCCAGGTTCTGCACCAGCATTTTGGGATCAAGCATGGCCTGATGAACACGACCCACGCTTATACCAACAGCCAGGCGCTGCACGACCAGCCGGAAAAAGATCTGCGTGGCGCCCGCGCCGCTACGCTGTCGATCGTACCGTACTCCAGCGGTGCCGCGAAGGCGCTGGGCAAAGTTATTCCTGCGCTGGAGGGCCGCCTGACGGGATATTCGCTGCGCGTCCCCGTTCCGGTGGTATCCATTGTCGACCTGACCGTCACGCTTGAGCGAGATGTGACAAGCGAAGAGGTGAATAATGCCTTTCGCGAAGCCGCCGCGACGGGGCCACTGAAAGGTATCCTCGGCTATAGCGATGAACCGCTGGTCTCCAGCGACTACCGGGGCGACCCGCGCTCGTCGATTATCGACGGTCTGTCAACGCTGGTGATTGGCGGCAATATGGTCAAAATTCTGGCGTGGTACGACAACGAATGGGGATTCTCTAATCGCCTCGTCGACCTGGCGCTGATGATGGCAAGTCGTGAACGCTAATTCACTGCGGGTGTGATTGATAGTGAACATCATGGAGAGATTCAGGTGACGCGCAGCAGGCTCCGCTGAGCGCCTGATAAAAAGCATAAATGCCCTCAAAGGGCATTTATGCTTTAGCGGTAATGTGCGCAAGGCCAGTATATTCTTAACAACTATTCCTGCGGAGCCGGAAAATCGTTAGTGCACAAATAACGCGATCAAAATAATGATCGGGATAGGCACGCCCAGAAAGAAAAGCAATATTGAACGCATAGGTTCCTCCTGAATAATGAGTGTTAGAAATTATAAGTCACGCTGACGGCCGCCATAGGTTGCACACAGGCTGGCAACGAATGCGCCGATTAACAGAGAAATAAATGACCACAGGGTAACGTAGCTCGTGGCTTTTCTGGCAGCATCTGCGGCCTGCTGTGCTTTATTTTTTGCCTCTTTCAAATTGGCCTGCGCTTTATCATAAACAGCCTGAACCCGCTGCTCGGCCTCTTGCTGACTGATGCCGGTATTCTGCGAAACTAACTGCGCTACATAAGTCAGATCTTCCTGGGGAAGCGCGCCAGTATAAATGCTGTTAGCAAAAATACCCGTAACCTCTGCTAATTGCGCTGGAGATTCGGCCTTTGGCGGTACGGGCTGATTCATTGCCATCGCGTCATTGCCTGATGTATTAGCCGGAAGTCCGCCGTTATCTGCCGGAGCGGAAGCGGTCGACCGGAACAGCGAGCGGGTAAAATATTCCATCGATGACTTCGACAGCACGGAAGATTCGTCTCCCGCGTTACTCATCGCGGTTGCCGTCGCGCCCCCGGCAACGGAACCAATCACTTTTGCGCTGCCGCCGATGAGAGAGCTGATAGTGGTGGTCAAAAGCACAGCCGATACCAGCAATGCAACGGCCCAGGTCAGAAAACCATGCGCTGTATCGCGAAAATAGATTTCATTGGTATGAGTATCAACCCATTTGGTACGCAAACGCCCGGCCAGATATCCCCCCATTCCTGACGCCACAATTTGGGTAAACGTCAGCCAGGCAATGGCGACAATACCCACGGTACCTGCTGCAAGACCGTGATTTTCCCACGGAGAAATGGACGTCAGGCCTAAGCCTGCGCCAAGCATAAGCAGCATCAGCGCCAGCGAAGCCGCTGCGGCTGCGCCTGCAAATATTGCTCCCCATGATACCGCGCTCGCGCTATTTACCCCGCCGACAGGCAAAGGTCTGGCTGTTTCCTGATTACTAATATTGGTAGATTCGTAGATATGCGTCATTTACGTTGTCCTTTGAAATAACTTTTTAACCCCGAACTCGTTATGCACAAACGTCCAGGGCAGAAGTTTACCTGCCAGACTTATGGCAATATCGAACTGAGTAATTATCGTCAGCAGCTATCATTCACCGCTGCAATTTCGGGCGATAGACAAAAGCCAATCATCTAAATTAATACGAATGAACAGTGTATGAATTTAATCAACAATTTGATTTTAGTAGAGGATTCCATTTTAACCATTTTTTCTCGCCAAAAATATTAGCAGGCAAGCGTAACCACCTGTAAATAATGAGAATATTAATGCAGATGCATTATTGGTGGAAATATCCTTGATGGGTAAATAGTGCCCAGCCTCGCTAGAATAATCTTATTTTTGCTACAGTCATTGACTGAATACTGATGTGTATTAGAAGTGGCGTAGATTTAAAGTTTGCAATATCGAATATTTTATACGTCAGCGTTCAAACCGTATAAATTACCTGACTGCTGCGCTGTTTGCTGGCCAGGGGACGACCGGGGACTAATCGTTTTTCGCTTATTACCTGCGGCATCTTTGCTCTCATGTTAAACCTTGCCCCCTCCCCTAACCTGATCATCCTGCCCTTCACCGATACATTTTTACGCGCTCTGGCATAACTTTGCGGTAAAGCACAGGTACACCGGAAACTCTTTTTTACGCGCCAGGTCAATCGTTGATGACTTCAAAAAAAATACCGTATTTGGTATATTGTTGTTTATTGATTACTCACCTCTGCGGTGCCAAAAAGAACAAGATTCACCGCAACCCAGGACAAGAAAATGTTAGATTACCGCTTCCCGACAGCTTTGCAGATGGTCCTCAGCGTAGCGATGGCGGAGCAATCGGGCGAACGCTCAACGAGTGCGATTCTGGCCTACGGTCTGAAAGCCAATCCGAGCTTTATCCGCAAATTGATGGTTCCGCTCACGCGTGACGGTATCATCGTCTCAACGCTTGGCCGCAACGGCTCTATCCATCTTGGTCGCCCGGCGGAAGAGATTACCCTGCGCGATATCTACGTATCCGTCATCGAAGATAAAAAGCTGTGGGCGTCACGTCCCGACATCCCTGCCCGCTGCGTGGTGAGCGCCAACGCGTGCTGGTACTTCAAATCTGTCGCCGATGAAGCAGAGCAGGCTTCGTTAGAGGTTTTAGCTCGCCATACCGTGGCCAGTGCGCTGGAAGAAGTCAAAAAAGCCGACACCAGCGGCTGCGATCCGGTTCCTGAAATCTGTACCCAGCACAACAAATCGCACTAATCCGTTGCTTATGGCAAAAAACCGCCTTCACAGGGAAAGCGGTTTTTCTTCACTGCGGCAGCCTGTCCTACGCAGGCATCACGTCCTTCACCGCTTTACCGCGCGTCACGAATAGACGCAGCGTCACGTAAAACACCGGCGTCAGAAACAGACCAAACAGCGTAACCCCCAGCATACCGGAAAACACCGTGATCCCGGTGACGCCGCGCACTTCCGCGCCTGCGCCGTGGCCGAGTATCAGCGGAATCGTCCCGGCAATAAAGGCGATGGAGGTCATCACGATCGGGCGCAAACGCAGGCGACATGCTTCCAGCGCCGCTTCCATAATCCCTTTTCCCTGGAGCTCCAGCTCGCGGGCAAACTCGACGATCAGAATCGCATTTTTACAGGCCAGCCCCATCAGCACCACCAGCCCCACCTGTACGAATACGTTATTATCGCCGCCGGTCAGCCAGACGCCAAACAGCGCCGAGAGTAAGGTCATCGGTACGATAAGGATCACCGCCAGCGGTAGCGTCCAGCTTTCGTACAGCGCCGCCAGCACGAGGAAAGCCAGCAGCACCGCCACCGGGAAGACGATCAGCGCCGTATTGCCTTGAGTCGCCTGCTGGAAGCTCAGATCCGTCCATTCGATATTCATGCCGTTCGGCAGTATCTGCTGCGACATCGCCTCCAGCTGCGCCATCGCCTGCGAGGATGAGAGTACGCGCGGATCGGCATCGCCAATCAGATCCGCCGCCGGATAGCCATTGTAGCGAATCACCGGGTCCGGCCCATAGGTGGTACGGATATTCACCATACTGCCGATCGGTACCATTTCGCCCTGATTATTCCGGGTACGCAAATTGGCAATATCTTCCACGCTTTCGCGGAACGGCCCGTCGGCTTGCGCCATCACCCGCCAGGTCCGCCCGAACTGGTTAAAATCATTGACGTAAGACGATCCCAGATAGGTTTGTAGCGTACCGAACAGATCGGTCAGCGACACGCCCTGGGCTTTGGCCTTATCGCGATCGACCTGCACATCCAGCTGCGGAACGTTAGCCTGGTAGGTTGAGATGGGGAAATGCATCCCCGGCGTCTGCATAATGGTACCGGACATCGCGTTCACCGCGTTTTGCAGCGCGCCATAGCCAAGACCGGCGCGGTCCTGAATATAGAGCGAATAGCCGGACCCCTGGCCCAGTCCTAAAATCGGCGGCGGTAAAATAGAGAAGCCAAAGCCCTGCTGGATTTGCGCAATTTTTGCGTTGATCTCAGCGTTAATTTCCGCCGCCGTATGTTGACGCTGGTCGAACGGCTTCAGGCCAAAAAAGACCGTCCCGGTATTCGGCGTATTAGTGAACTGCAGCGCGTTAAGACCGGGAAACGCCACCGCATAATCCACGCCTTCGGTATTCATTCCGATTTCGCTCATTTTGCGGATCACCGCATCGGTGCGCGCCAGCGAAGAGCCTTCCGGCATTTTCACGCCGCCAATCAAATAGAGCTTATCCTGGGTGGGAATAAACCCGCCAGGGACGGCTTTAAACATGACGCCGGCGGCGCAAAGCAACAGCAGATAGACCACAAAAACCGCCCCGCGGCGCCCGAGCGTTTTCCCCACCAGCCCTTGATAGCCGTTCGAGCTACGGTGGAAAAAGCGGTTAAACGGACGGAAAATCCAGCCGCACAGACGATCGATAAGCCGGGTCGGGAAGTCTTTCGGCGCACCGTGCGGCTTAAGCAGTAGAGCGGCCAGCGCCGGAGAGAGGGTCAGCGAGTTGATGGCGGAGATCACCGTGGAAATCGCAATCGTCACCGCAAACTGTTTGTAGAACTGACCGGTGACCCCGGAGAGGAACGCCATCGGCACGAACACCGCGCACAGAACCAGCGCAATGGCGATAATCGGCCCGGAAACTTCACGCATCGCCTGATGCGCTGCGGCAAGCGGAGCCAATCCTTCTTCGATATTTCGCTCAACGTTTTCCACCACCACGATGGCGTCATCCACCACGATCCCAATAGCCAGCACCAGACCGAACAAACTTAGGGTATTTAGCGAAAAGCCTAACAGATAGAGGATGCTGAACGTCCCCACCACCGAGACCGGCACCGCGATCAGCGGAATAATCGACGCACGCCAGGTTTGCAGGAACAGGATCACCACCAGCACGACCAGCACCACCGCTTCCAGCAGCGTTTGCACGACCGCGCGAATGGAATCGCGAACGAAAACCGTCGGATCGTAAGGGGCCGCCCATTGCATATCCTGCGGAAAACGCTTCGCCAGCTCGTCCATTTTAGCGCGCACCGCGTTGGACAGATCGATAGCGTTGGCCCCCGGAGACTGGAAGATACCAATCCCAACCGCGTCTTTATTATTCAGCTGGGAGCGCAGCGCATAGCTACCGGAACCCATTTCAATACGCGCCACATCGCGCAGGCGGACCAGCGAGCCGTCCTGCGCCGTTTTCAGGATAATATTGCCAAACTCTTCTTCGGTATGCAGGCGCCCCTGGGCGTTAATGGAGATTAAGAAGTCGCTCTCTTGCGGCAGCGGCTCGGCGCCCAATTGCCCGGCGGAAACCTGGACGTTTTGCTCCTGCATCGCCGTCACCACATCCGAGGCGGTCAACCCGCGCGCCGCTACCTTGTCGGGATCGAGCCAGACGCGCATTGCGTATTCGCCCGATCCAAAAATCTGAATCTGCCCGACGCCGGGCAGTCGCGCCAGCTCATCCTTCACTTTTAGCGTGGCATAGTTGCGCATATACAGGGAATCGTATTTACCGCCGGGCGAAAACAGATGCACCACCAGCGTCAGAGTCGGCGACTGTTTCTGCGTGGTGATGCCTAAACGCCGCACATCTTCCGGCAGACGAGCCTCGGCCTGCGAGACCCGGTTTTGCACCTGAACCTGCGCCTGATCGGGATCGGTACCCGGGCGGAAGGTAACGGTAGTCACCAGTACGCCGTCAGAGCCGGCGACGGATTTCATGTACATCATGTTTTCAACGCCGTTGATCGCCTCTTCCAGCGGCGTCGCCACGGTCTCAGCAATCACTTTCGGGTTGGCGCCGGGATACTCCGCGCGCACCTGCACGCTGGGCGGTACGACGTCAGGATATTCGCTGATCGGCAGCAGTGGAATGGCGATTAATCCGGTGATAAAAATCAGAATCGACAGTACCGCGGCGAAGATCGGCCTGTCGATAAAAAAGCGGGAAAAGTCCATGGGTCGGATTCTCAGATAGGGGATCAGTTAAGGGCGGCGCGGGTGGTCATGGCGACGGTTTTCGCGTTAACCGGCATCCCCGGCATAAACACTTTTTGTAACCCATCGACGATGACTCTATCGCCCGGATTCAGGCCTTTATGCACGATGCGTAAGCCGGCGGCCAGGCGTCCCGGCGTGATGTCGCGACGCTGCGCTTTCCCATCTTTATCAACCACATAAACATATTTGCGATCCTGATCGGTCAGCACCGCTTTATCGTCGATTAGCGTGGCGTTAAATTCGGCGCTGCCCGGCAGGCGGACGCGGGCAAACAGTCCAGGCGTGAACTGACGCTGGGCATTATCCAGCAGCGCACGCATACGGATCGTGCCGGTGCTCGGCGTTAACTGATTATCCAGAAAATCCACTTTGCCCTGATGGGGATATCCCTCTTCGCCAACCAGGCCAATTTCTACCGGTAGCGCCAGATGATTACTGGACGCGCCCTGCCCGCTGCGGGCGAGATGTTGATAGTGAAGGTAAGTGGACTCATCCACGTCAAAGTAGACGTAAACCGTCTTCTGCGATACCAGCGTGGTAAGTACGCTGGCGCTGTCGCCGGCGGTGACCAGGTTCCCGCTGGTGATCAACGCGCGGCTGGCGCGGCCATCGATAGGCGCGGTCACTTTAGTAAAGTCCAGATTAAGCTGCGCGGCGTCAACCGCCGCCTGCGCCGCGCGAATATCAGCCTGCGCCTGGGTGGCCGCCGCACGGCGCTGCTCCCACTCTTCGCGGGAGACCAGGTTGGTATTGATTAATTTATCGGTGCGGCTAGCCTCGCTTCGCGCCAGGCTAGCCTGCGTTTTGGCTCTCGCCAGTGTCGCCTGCGCCTGCTCCAGCGCGGCGCGATAGGTACGGTCATCAATGGTGAACAGCACCTCCCCCTTTTTCACCTCCTGGCCATCGGCGTAGTTCACTTTATCAATGTAGCCGGAAACGCGGGGGCGAAGCTGAACGCTTTCCACCGCTTCAATCCGACCATTAAAGCTGTCCCACTGGCTAATGGATTTCACAATTACGTCAGCGGCGCTTACCACGGGCGCTTGCGGCGCGGCGTTTTGCGCGGCCCCCTCATCGCACCCGACAAGGAGCGCGGAGAGGAGCATCGCGCCCAGCGCAGCCAGATGAACGTTACCCCAGTTTTTTTGCAGGCTCATTATTTTTATTCCGATATGGGTAGCCGCCGGGCAAGACGCAGCGGGAGACGCCGCGCCACTTCCTTTGTCCGGACAGGCTTTAGGCTATTTGTGTCGGTCATCGCCACAAAAATGTAACAGTTGCGAATACACTATTCGCGGCGATTGTAGGAAGGCGCTAAATTTAGTGCAAGAATAATTGTTGCACTTTATGTGCTATTCCCGGCGCAGAGAAAAGGTGCAATGCTGCCAGGGTTTTAAATGCAACAATAAAACTTGCAATTAGTCTAAAAGCGATCCATTTTTAAATGCAACAAACACAAATACTTTTTGCTAAGCTGTGCGAGGGGAACCGGATGAACACTGGCGCATTCATTCACGATTTACTCGACTGGATCGACAACAATCTTGATAGCCGCCTGGATATTGAGACCGTCGCCAGGCGCGCCGGTTATTCGAAATGGCACCTGCAGCGGATATTCAAAGAGCATACCGGTTATCCTCTCGGCGAGTATATTCGCGTGCAAAAGCTGCAAAAATCGGTCGAGCGCTTAGCCCACAGCGATGAACCGATTTTGAACGTGGCGATCGCCCTCGGCTTTGACTCCCAGCAGTCCTTCAACCGCAGCTTCAAGCGTCAGTTCGGCCAGGCGCCCGGCGCATGGCGACGCAGCATCGGCAGCGCGGAGACGCAGCGATGATGCCTATGAAGAAACGGGCGGCTGGGGCTGCCGGATGTCAATCCCGGCTTTATCTCGGTGCGGCCTGCAAAGCGAGGGCCTGTGCGTATTCACTTAGCAAAGGTGCCAGAAGGGATTGAACTAGCGGCGGGGTTTACTGCCAGCGTTGCCATGATACCTTAGAAAATTTTAAATTCGTTAAAGCACCATTTTCATATCAAAACAGAGTAGGTCTGTCCCCGTGACAGAGGATGTATACGCTTTTTCGCCGATTAAAACAAAACCCCGGCTGGCATAAAAAAAACGAGCATTTGGCGTAGATGATAACTCCAGAAATTGCATTCCTGACTTCCTCGCCTCATCCAGAAGTGCAGAGAGGAATCTGGTCCCGATTCCTTTCCCCTGGAGCTCGGGGAGAACGTAGAAGGCTTTCAGTGTGTTGGTGGCCACGTCAAGGAGTGCGGTAGCGATGATCTTTCCTTCATCATCTTGCCCGATGAAAAAAAATTCTTTGGTCATTAATTCACGAAATCCATCCGGCATCAAATCTGACGTCCAGGCGCTGATAACCTCATCACTATAACTGCCCTTACATCCAAACCGAATGGCTTGATTCCTTAGCGCCCAGCACTCCTCTGCGTTTCCAGTGTTTGCAACTTTGATATTCATAAGACCTGAACCCTGCAAATTTTATTATCACAATATATTTACATTATGTGTTAGACAAACGCTTTGCAATCACTGAATACCTGCTGCATTAGCCACCCTAACGCTCTGAGTGACATCAACAGGTAACGAACTAAAAAAGGTATTGTGCAGCGAGGTTTTTCACAGGCATAGCAGCAGAATTCACAAACTGCACGCCTGTAACCCCGGTAGGGCGCCAGCCGCCACCGGGGGAAGACAGGCCGCTAGTAGCGCACGCAGACCGACTTCGTTTCGCACCAGTCGTCCAGCCAGTCGGGACCGAAATCACGGCCGGTGCCGGACTGCTTCATGCCGCCGAACGGCAGGTTAGCGTCGATCAGCGTATGGCTGTTAACCCACACCGTTCCCGCCTGCAGGCGATCGGTATAGCTCAGCGCCTGGCTCAGGTCGCGGGTCCAGACGCTGGCGGTCAGGCCAAAATCGCTGTCGTTGGCCAGGCGCAGCGCCTCTTCGCCGTCGGCCACGCGCACCAGGTTTACCACCGGGCCGAAAACCTCTTCCCGGCTGAGGCGCAGCCCGGCGTCGGGATTAATTACCAGCGTTGGGGCAATATAGTATCCTTGGGTATCCGGCCCTATATTACCGCTAATCAGTTCTGCCTTCTGCTGACGGGCGTCATCAAGATAGGCCGCCACTTTGGCGCAATGCGCCTGCGACACTACCGGGTTAATCTGGCTGCTCTCCAGCATGCCTGGCCCCACCTGTAGCGACTTCACTGCCTGCTCGAAGCCGCTCACCAGCGTATCGAACAGCGGCGCTTCGATATAAATGCGCGAACTGGCGGCACATACCTGCCCCTGATTGAGAAAGCTACCGGTCATGAGTCCCTCAATAACCCATTGCGGATCGGCATCTTTCAGCACGATAGCCGGGTTCTTACCGCCCAGCTCCAGCGTGACCCGGGTCAGACGGTCGGCGGCGACGCGGGCGATTTGTTTGCCTGTCGCCGTTGATCCAGTAAAGCTGACTTTAGCGACGTGTGGGTGAGAGGTCAGCGCCGCACCGCACCCGGTCCCGCTACCGGTCACCACGTTAAAGACGCCGTCCGGCACGCCGGCTTCGGTTGCCAGTTCCGCTACCCGCAGCAGGGTCAGTGGCGTGGTTTCCGACGGCTTAATGACGATAGAACAGCCTGCAGCCAGCGCGGGCATCACTTTCCACATGCCGATCATCAGCGGGAAGTTCCACGGTACGATCCCGGCGACAACCCCCACCGGTTCTTTTTTGGTCCACGCCTGATAGCGCGCACCCGGCGGGAAGGGAATCGACACGTCCAGGGTCCGTCCGCTGATTTTAGTGGTCAGCCCGGCGGTATAGCGCATCCAGTTCAGGGTACAGCCCACTTCGAAGGCCCGGGAAATATTAATCGATTTCCCCTGTTCAAGCGTCTCCAGCTGCGCCAGCTCTTCGCCATGCTGCTCAACCAGATCGGCGAAGCGCAGCAGAATACGTTCGCGATCGGCGGGCGTTCGCCCTGCCCAGCTGCGGGAAACGAAGGCGCGCCAGGCAGACATGACTGCCCGATCGACATCGGCGGCACTGGCGTCCGCGGTGCTGGCGATAGCCTGGCCGGTTGCCGGGTTCCAGACGGTTAAGCGCTTTTCACTCTCTGCCGCCTGCTGTGCGCCGTCGAGATATAAACCATGCTGCCTGTCTAAAAACTGCTGTACGCTGGCGAGTAGCGCGACCTCTGATGTGGACATACCCCTTCCTTATTGTTCGCGGATAGTGGTTTCAGTCTATGCCGGGGGCGCGATTCACGCTTTTTTCTCTGTGACATTCGCTTTTGCCGCTGTGACAGGCGCCGCAATTAAGGGGATTTCGCGGACAAAAAATGTGCAGCAGGTAATAGTTCTTTCATATACTCCGCCTTTTACCCTTGTCTCCGGCATCATAAATGCAACAATGCATAAACATTACCATTACAAGGGATGCGCGATGAGTACGGCAAATCGTGGACAGGATTACCAGCATTGGTTAGCCAAAATCAATCAAGTGTGCGGCCAGTTCGCCGCTCGCCCGCTGGATGATAATTTTCACGGTGAGATAGACGCCAGCTATGCGGGCGACCTGAAAGTCAGCACGGTAACCGCTCGCGGCATCAACCTCTACCGTACCCGGCAGGAGATCCAGCGCGATAACGACGCCTGGTTTTATACCGTCTTCCAGCTCTCAGGTCAGGCGACAATCGAGCAGGACGGTCGCCAGGCGATGCTGGAGAGCGGCGATATCACCCTGATTGATGCTTCTCGCCCCTGTTCAATAATCTGGCAGCAAACCTCGCGTCAGGCTTCGCTGCTGCTGCCAAGGTCGCTGCTGGAACAGCAACTGCGCGGCAGTGAAATCAGCATTGCCACCCGGCTGGCAAAAACCCTGCCGATGGTCCAGCTCAGTCAGCGACTGCTGCATGAGAGCATGAACAGCCCCGAGCTATCGGCCAGCGAAAGCAAAGCGGCGCTGGAGGCGATTGTTTGCCTGCTGCGCCCCATGCTGCACCATCAGGAGGCCCAGCCCACCCGGCGCGATAAACAGTTTCAGAAAATCATGGCGTTAATCGATGAGTCGATTCAGGCGGAACATCTGCGCCCGGAGTGGCTGGCCAGCGAAACCGGTATGTCGGTGCGCAGTCTTTACCGCCTGTTTGCGGAAAAGGGGCTGGTGGTGGCGCAATATATCAAGAATCGTCGGCTCGATCTCTGCGCCCGCGCGCTGGAAAGCGCCCATGATGATGAAAAGCTGGCGGGGATCGGCTACAGCTGGGGTTTCAGCGATCATAGCCATTTCTCCACCGCCTTTAAGCAGCGCTTCGGCGTCTCGCCGGGGGAGTATCGCAAGCGCTGCCGATAGCTATTTTTTCAGCCATTTGCCGTTAAGGCCCTGCACATACTCGCCAGGCTGCGCCCTGGCGACGAGCTTCTGCCCGGCCATTTTCGCCACCTGATCCACCGGCAGGTTGTTGTCGTCCGCCAGTTGCTGATAGCTGTCGCTGCGGGCGGCGTTGATCTGTTTAACCAGCGCCAGGGTTTCTTTATCCTGGCGCAGCGGTTGAAGATAGCCGTTCAGCGTTTCGCCGACTCGCCCCTGCTGCCGCGCTTCGCTTAGGGTTAACGCCAGCGCCTGAGTGCTCAACAACGCCAGCGCCAGCGTCGCGATTAACCATCGTTTTCTCATCATCGCTTCAGAACAGATCGCTACGGGTTTTCAGCAGATTCTCAACGTCTTTATCCACTTTGATATGAATCTCATGTTCAATTTTGACGTTCATATTGATGGTGATCGGCTCTTTCGACGCCGCAATTTCAATACGCGGCGTACAGCCCGCCAGCAGCATGGTTGCCAGAAAAGCGGTGAATAGTTTGATCATTATTGTTGTTCCTTACAGGTATGACTGTCCTGGCAGCGCTGGGCGGGCAGTCTGGCGTTCTGCTCCAGCCACGCCTGCAGATTGTCGCCGAAACGCAAGCTGCGCCACAGGTCAAAAATATTCTCTTCATGGGAGTAGTTTAAGTGCACCGTGTTGCTTTTGCCCTCTACCCGACTGGTGCCGCTGATGGTCGCCTTCAGCGTCAGTACGCCGAGGTTATCGAGATTGATCCGCGTCCACGAGGTGGCCACTTCCATATAGCGCAGCCAGTTAATGGCCGCCCCGGCGGAGACGTTGTCGGCCACCAGCGCGTCAGCGGTGTCTTTATCCAGGCGCATCGTCATCGGCCCCGGATTGCTGAACCAGCCGTCCTTAATGATCCATTTATCGTTATCCAGCCACAGCGGCAGCGCGCCGTTGAACGGGCCGGAAACGGCGAACTGCTTCACTTTAATGGCGCTAATTAATTCGCTGCTGGAGATGTTCTGCAGGCGCAGCAGCGCCGGGTCGTGCTGCGGCATCCGCAGCTGCTGCATGGTTAGCTTGCCGCCGAGAATATCGACGCTGACGTTGCTCAACTGTAAAGGAGCGTCTTCGCTCCAGGGCCAGGCTCCCTGAAGATCTGCCGTCAGATTGCGCGCCGTAAACTGGTTGACGACTTCGCCAATGCGCAGCGAAACCGGATGGCGGGTGCCAAGCTGCCAGATGCCTTCGCTAAAGCGGAACGGCAGCACGAAATCGACGCCGTTGATCTGGTTATCCGGCATCCAGGCGCTGCCGCCTTTGAGCACCCCGTGCCCCCCCGCCTCAAAGCCCTGACCGGCGGCGGCAGAGAACGCGACCTGGGCGTACAGTGAACCTTCGCGCAGGTTCATCTTCCATTCCGGCGGCACCAGCGGCTGGAAAACGGTTAATGACTGTTTCGGCCACCACGCCTGCCCGCGCAGGCGCTCGCCGTCCCAGCGTCCGGTGACGCGGACGGGGCCAATTTTTTGCGCATGCAGGGAACCATTGAACTGGAACCAGGTTGGATCGCGACCCTCAACGTTAAATTTCAGCGTTGACGGCGGCAGTTCGCTGCCGCCGCTGAAGGTGGTTTTTCCGGCATCCAGCGACAGCGCGCCGGTCAGTCGCGGATGCTGCTCATCGCGCAGCCAGTGAATCGGTTTATCCAGGGTGAGGCGCGGCGTGCTCACCAGCATGGAACCATACTGCAGCTTATCGAAACCGGTCGACAGGCTATTGAGCACGATGGCGCTATCAACCCATTCACCCGCGCCTTTAACGTCCCAGCGCGCCTGCATCGGGGTAAAATGGCCATCGCCCCAGTAGCGCCACTGCCAGCGGCCGCGGTCGGGCATAAAATTGTCGGCCTGGCCGTCGAGATGCAGGGTAAAATCCCCCATCTCCTGCTCATGGGCGCGGAGAATGGCCTGCAGGCGGCCATCCACGCCCTGCTGCGTCACGGTGACGCCCGCCAGCGGCCAGCGAATTTCATCGATGTTCAGTGAGTCGATGACCCGCCCGCGCGAACGCAGCAGCGCCCCAGGATGAAAGTTGAGGATCGGCGCGATAAGCGGACCGCTCAGCTGCGCGGGCAGTCTGGCGTAAAAAATCAGATCGCCAAGTTTGGCCTCGCCGGTCAGCTGTAGCGGCATGTCGCTGCTGTCCATACTCAGCTTACCGGGGCCAATATTGAGCACGGCATTACCCTTACCAGCCTGACCCTGGGTAAGCACGTTCAACCGCCCGCTGACCTGCATCTGTTCGGTGCCCTGTTGCCAGTTACCCACCGAAAGCGCAACGCGACCGCTTAACGCATTGCCCGCATACTCGGTGTGCCAGCGGCCATCGCTGATAGCGATACGATCCGGGGTGATTTCCCACGGCAGGTCGAGAATCGGCTCCACTTCACCACGCGGCGTGACCAACAGCTGCCCGCGATTCTCATGCCACTCCAGTTCGGCGTCGACAAGGCCGGGTGTCTGAGGAAATTCAAAAGTGCTAAACAGATGACCATCAACCGGCAAACCGTCCGGCACCAGCGGCATCTGAAACTCGCCCACCAGCTTCACCGGCGCCTGGCCTTCTACCAGACGCGCGGAAAAGTCGCTGACCGTCAGCGCCTGGCCGCGCAGGCGCGCCAAGAGAGAGACCTCTTCTCCGGCGTAACCGATATCCTGCTGCTGCGGGGTCAACGACATCACCAGACGCCCCTGCCATTTCTCCCACGGCGACAGACGCAGATTTTCAATCGTCAGCCAGCTGTATGGCAGCATCGATTGCCACTCGGCAAGGGTTTTCGGCGCCCCCGGCGCGGCTTCGCTGTGCGGTAATTTATTCAGGCAGGCGCTGTTAATATCCAGCTCAGTGATATGTAAACGCCAGCGGCTGGGGCGGGAGAGCTCGGCGTTAGCGACACGCGCGATTTCGCAGTCGCCTACCAGGTAGCGTAAATCCGGAATACGCAGGGAAGAGCGCGTCAGGCGCGGGCTCTCGCTGAGGGAGATTCGGGTGCCCGCAGGTAGCCAGATGCCTGCCAGCGTGGGCACCCAGTGGGTGAGCGTCAACAGCAAAGCCAGCGGTAGCAGCACGAGTGCTAATAATAGCGCGATGGCGGCTTTATATTTACCCTTCATGGGCAGCTAATATCCTGATTCGAAATAAGTAAAAGCCGAGAGGCCGTCATTGTGGCACGTTCGACCTGCGAGTTAAAGTTCCCATCCCGTTTAAGCGTAGTCGCCGCCCTGTGATTCACCAGCAGACCATTTAGCCGGGGTTTAGTTTTCTCCTGCGACACTGGTCACCCACCGGGAACGTAAACGGATGCTGCTGTGGACTTAATTATCTCGCTGATGGCGTACGCTCAGGGCCACTATTCATTGGTATTACTGATGGTTTTCCTGCTGACGTTCACCAAATCCTGCGCCGTTATCTCGCTGCTGATTCCGGGAACTTCCGGTCTGCTGCTGTTCGGCACCCTGGCTTCGGCCAGCGCCGGGCATTTCTTGTTAATGTGGATGAGCGCCAGCTTCGGCGCAATCGGCGGATTCTGGCTGTCATGGCTAACCGGCCGTCATTACCAGCATCATCTGTATCGTATTCGCTGGCTTAACGCCGAGCGTCTCGCGCGCGGCCAGCTGTTCCTGCGCCGCCACGGCGCATGGGCGGTTTTTTTTGGCCGCTTTCTTTCCCCCCTGCGCGCCACCGTGCCGCTGGTAACCGGCGCCAGCGGGACGTCCTTCCGCCGTTTCCAGCTGGCCAACGTCAGTTCCGGCTTGCTGTGGCCGTTAATCCTGCTGGCGCCAGGCGCTTTAAGCCTCAATTTTTGGTGAAACGTATTGTCTTTTAAAGAGATTTCTTAACTCAGCGATATGCTCTAGAATTATTACTATAGCCTGGCAATTAAACTATTTTTTAATAATTGTAAGATTATTTTAATTATGCTACCGTGACGGTATTATCACTGGAGAAAAGTCTTATGAAAATCGCTGTGTACAGTACGAAACAGTACGACAAGAAGTATCTGCAGCATGTCAATGATGCATACGGCTTTGAACTGGAATTTTTTGACTTCCTGCTCACCGAAAAGACCGCCAAAACCGCCAACGGCTGTGAAGCGGTATGCATTTTCGTTAACGATGACGGTAGCCGCCCGGTACTTGAAGAACTGAAAGCCCACGGCGTGAAGTACATCGCGCTGCGCTGCGCCGGGTTCAACAACGTTGACCTCGACGCCGCGAAAGAGCTGGGCCTGCGGGTAGTACGCGTCCCGGCCTACTCGCCGGAAGCGGTCGCTGAGCACGCAATCGGCATGATGATGTCGCTGAACCGCCGCATTCATCGCGCCTATCAGCGCACTCGCGATGCTAACTTCTCCCTTGAGGGGCTGACCGGCTTCACTATGCACGGTAAAACCGCCGGCGTTATCGGCACCGGTAAGATTGGCGTTGCCGCGCTGCGCATCCTTAAAGGTTTCGGTATGCGCCTGCTGGCGTTTGATCCCTATCCAAGCGCCGCCGCGCTGGATATGGGCGTGGAGTATGTCGATCTGGAAACGCTATACCGGGAGTCCGATGTTATCTCCCTGCACTGCCCGCTGACCGATGAGAACTATCATTTGCTGAACCATGCCGCGTTCGATCGGATGAAAGATGGGGTGATGATCATAAACACCAGTCGCGGCGCGCTTATCGATTCGCAGGCAGCGATCGATGCCCTGAAGCACCAGAAAATTGGCGCGCTGGGGATGGACGTGTATGAGAACGAACGCGATCTGTTCTTTGAAGATAAGTCTAACGACGTTATTCAGGACGATGTCTTCCGCCGTCTTTCCGCCTGCCACAACGTTCTGTTTACCGGTCACCAGGCGTTTTTGACCGCAGAGGCGTTGATCAGTATCTCGCAGACCACCCTCGACAACCTGCGTCAGGTGGATGCTGACGAAACCTGCCCTAACGCACTGGTCTGATTTTCCTTGCCCTTTTGTGCTCCCCTTCCGCGGGGGGCACATTCAGATAATCCCCACAGATATCCCCTGCGATAAAGTTACAATCCCCTTCATTTATTGATGTGATAAATATTTATGGAGATTAAATGAACAAGATTGCTGCGCTGCTGGCGGCGGGAATGTTGCTATCGGGCTGCGTTTATAACAGCAAAGTGTCGACCAGAGCGGAACAGCTTCAGCACCACCGTTTTGTGCTGACCAGCGTCAACGGTCAACCGCTGAAAGCCGCCGATAAGCCGCTGGAGCTGAGCTTTGGCGAAAAGATGCCAATAACAGGCAATATGTACGTTTCAGGCAATATGTGCAACCGCTTTAGCGGCACGGGTAAAGTCTCTGACGGCGAGCTGAAGGTTGAAGAGCTGGCGATGACCCGCATGCTCTGCACGGACTCGCAGCTGAGCGCGCTGGACGCCACGCTGAGCAAAATGCTGCGCGACGGTGCGCAGGTCGACCTGACGGAAACGCAGCTGACGCTGGCAACCGCCGACCAGACGCTGGTGTATAAGCTCGCCGACCTGATGAATTAATAGTTACCGCAGCTTCCGCCTGCCAGCGCCTGCTCGCTGCATCGCTTGCCGTTCGGTAATGCGCACATGCCGATAGCGGAGCCATCAAGCTGGCGGGCTACGGATAACGAGCCGCCGACCATGGCGCAGTTCGCCTGCCCGCTGCTGCTCATCGCGGCACGCATCCCTGGCGACACGTGCGCCGCCGTTGCCTGCTGAACAGGTTCATCATTGCTACTACACGCCGACAGTAGCAGCGCAGCACATCCCACTAAAAACGCAGCTCGCATCTTCTCTCCCCTCAGATACATCTTAAAATGAACAAGCTCAAGAATAATAGGCAGCTCAGCGCGCCGCGTCGAGAGGCGAAGTACGTATTTATGCGTTGTGTTAACATTTTTTAGCAATTTTTTCGCGATAGCAGTTTGTCTGCATGAACGCATTAATCTCTCAGTGTGGGTGTGACACATCGTCATGATACGATTGGGTCGTTGCACGTAAAGATATCATTCTTTATTCTGCAAACATATCTTCTACAGCGGAGCTGTTTTCTCTTCCTGTCATTCAATAAAAATGCCCGGCTAAGGGCTATGCCGATTTAGCCGGGCGTAGGGTCATTAATTTGGCACAACTCCAGAATAGAATGTTCCAGCCAGATATTGCGTATTGGTTACCGCATAGGCTTGTGTCATCACGCTTGAATCGACATCATCAAACGGATGACGGAAATAGGCATCGTGCTCTGATTTTGCTTTATCAAAAAACATCACACGCCCGGAAAAATAAAGAACACCATCATCAAGATTGCGAAAAACCATCTGAAAGACCGGCGTAATATTGACGCGATCGGCACTTTCATTAGAGGGGTCCCAAAGGTTAATGAAGTTCCCTGCCACACGGACATATTTCCCTTCAACAACCTCACCATTTTTTGCTCTGTAGATAGCCTGCAAAGTTGCCCACGGCAGTGCTATGAATTGCATATTTTCATCCTTAATAAAATTTAGTAATCTGGTTTTCTTGATAGATTAATCATCGACAGATTAACCTTGGGTTATATCATAACGTTGCGATACATTATCGGCTCATCTGCTATTAAAAAAATGAAATTAGCATGGCATACCCTCCATTTGCTGTAGTATAAACTTTGTGCTTTAAGGTAATTCCTGTAAAAGGGGATATTCTGCTTTGGATTAGCAGATTTTTTATTGCCGGTCAACTCATTACTCGAACCCTGAGCCAACCATAGATAAAGGATTCATTAGCATCGTTTCTTTCAGCCAACTCCAGATAATATTGCCCTTGACTACAGTTTAATGCTCGTAATAGTACCGTCTCACCTTCACTGCCTCTGCGAATAAGATACTGGCTTAAGGCGTTAATCGTTCTGGGGCCGATAGCACCATCGACCATGAGGTCCGGATACAGCACTCCGCGATGATTAAAGGCATTTAGCCATCGCTGAAGCCACTTACCCGGCAGAATGGTGCCCATATTGACCCCGGCATCACACAGTTTTTCAGCAAGCGGGGTAGATATCTCAGCAACATGGTCGAACCGGGGCGCAATCCAGTAGTCCGCGTTGAGAATATCCAGCGCCTGCTGGCGCGGCAGTTTTTGCATAGGTCCATCATAACCATGCGCGCGGGCAGTGGCCTGAGTAATCCCCCAATTTGTTGGGCCACCTCGATCGTCCGGATGATTTACATAGCCGCCCTCCTTATCCAAAATGGCGTTAAAAATCTCATCTTTATTCATACATCCCTCATTTATCGATTAAATGCGCGATATTCCCCCTGACGAGGAATACGGTAATAAGTATAAAAAAATTGACGCTGACGACTAACCAATGGGTCGATTCATACAGGCCAAAAAGATAGCGAAACGGTATGCTGGCATAGGTAAGTACCAGTAAATATGCCGTGTATGATATCCATGGCCGATGTCTTCGGTAGCACGCGCGGCGATAAAACATCAAGTTCAGAGTGATCAAAGCGCAGACAATTGCGTTAATCAGCGCCGGCAGTTCATTTTCCATTTGGCCGTTCACTATTGTTGCGGGTGAGTATTTTGTACAATTCGGTGAGATCTTGATTATTCAGAAATGTGAGTATCTTAATAATCAGCGCGGATAGCAGTACGGCGCCTAACGCGTCTAAAGACCGTTCACTGTATCCGGTCCAGATTGCCAGCTTCGTACCAATTAACCCGGCGCCCAATACGCCGACAATAAAGGAAGTCATAAAATAGGCAGCCAGTCTGAAACGTGAAATATTTACTGCGGTCGCCACATAAAACACGGCGCCAGCAAATGCGCCGAACACAACGCCATAATCAATACCTGCGATCAGGCCAAATAGACTCGCTGCCATTAATCCTCCAGTAACAATTGCCGACGTACCGGAAACAGGATCGGACATTCACCCTCCCTTCTTTCACTGACATTCCTGATGGTCATAACGAATGGCGAAGGAAAGCAGCATCATGCTAATGCTTTTACTTTGCCGTAATCTTTTTTCTTTTTTGCAAACCCAGCGCATAGATGGCCCTGTGACAGAGCCAGGTCCCAGGTTGCGCATAGTGGTGTGAAAATTCTTGCTGATAAACAATGGTGGCACGCGCAATTTGCCGTTTATATTCCTCAAGCTGCCAAAAAATATCCTGGGCAACAAAGTTAATGGGCAATGCGTCCTCGATACGCGCTGGCGTATGGTGCTTTCCCTTAGCCTGAATCTGAGCGCGAGAAGGCGTAGGCCGGTGGAGGCGTTCTGAACTGAGGGCTTGTGGATTTTGTAAGTGCGAGCGCTGCGCACGGCGACGACCGGCAGCGGAACCATGAAACGCGGTTTTACGGGACATTGCGGTCTCCTTAATGAGCTTTGACGGTGCGTCGGCGATGAATCCTCTCCCGCTGGCTTCACCCCAAAGCGCATTGCGTTATGGTGCTGGCTTTTCAGCCACGTAGATTCATTTTCGAATCGTTGTATTTCACCGACGATAACGCGATGTGTTTCAAGTCGATGAAGAAAGAATACCTCAGGGTTAATTAAAAATAAATACCTGCAGGTATATTTTATGATGCGATTAGAATAACCCTCTGAAAATATTCAAAATTTAGTTACAAGGCAGGGTTTCGGCGGGTGGGAAACGATGCAGGCGGGCGATGCGCCAGATTGCCAACATAAAAAGGGCTGCTGGACATGATTTCTCGCATCCAGCGCAGGTAAACCCGGTGCTTAAAAAGCCTGCCGGGAAATTTTACCTGCTGGACTTGATACTTAAGGCTGGAACGGGAGGAGCGTTTGAACGCTAGTAAAGCGTTAAACAAACCGTTTAACGCTATGGCTGTAGATCACGCGGCCAATAATTTTCAGATACTGTTCATGGCTTTCGCCGATCGTCCAGTCGGCATATTTGCGGTTATCTGAATGCACAAGCAGGCCATCCGCCGTGAATTGAAGACGCTTCACCAACACCGCCCCTTTGAACGAAAAGACATAGATACCGTCACCTTCAAAGTAATCTTTTGAGACATCAACAAAGATGTAATCACCGGTCTCGATGGTGCCGGACATGCTATCGCCGGAAACCGTAATCACCTTGATATGCTCTGCGGGCCGGTTACCAAAAAGCCTCAGCGCGCCGGCAGTGTCATAGGTGATACTGTTGACCGTTTCATCAACCTCGCTTGAGACAATACATCCTGGTCCCGCGCTGGCCTGAGCGTCCAGAACCTCAATGACGTACTGCATCTGAGGTGTGTCTTCCACCGGTTCTCGTTCGATATCAATACTTCCGCTAATGCCGTCCATCCAGCCGCGGGGCAAATTGAAAGAAGATTCAATAAGATCGACCATCTCGTCAGCTATCCTTTTCTTTTGTTTCTTGCCTTCCGGGTAGAGCATCCTGGAAACGTAAGAAGGCTCCCGCCCAAGGGTTCGGGCTACATCAACAGCTTTACCGCCGCATAAATTATCACGGATATAGATCAAGCGCTGACGTCTGATTTCGTATTTATCCATCGTAATCTGTCTAACACCAGTTACCAGCAGGTATCTAAAATATAGCAAAGTGCCATTAAATTACCTATAGGTAATGTACGCGAAATTATCGTTCTCAACGCTTTGCTCCCCCCACCGTCAACACTGCTACTTATGGAAAAATGGTGCCTGTGATTTTGGTGTAGGCTGTCGTTTATAAGCAAACAACGCTGTAATAAGTTGAATTAATTTATCTAAATTATGGATTTTATCGCTACCGGAGATCAAAAAAGCCTGTTGCTCAGGGGTCTATACTTAAACACGGTATCGCAAACCCTACGCCCTGCGCGAACTGAAGCGGGTCGCGTTTTGAGCGCGCTCAGGCTGATCAGAGATGCATTTTTAGCCAGCGACAGGATCGCGCCGATAGCGGTTTTAAAGCAGAGATAAGCGAGTGCCCAGGTTGCATCACTGGGCATAAAAAGTTTTTTTCAAATATTTAGCAATGTGAGTATTGATATGATCACTATTGACGGTAATGGCGCGGTTGCTTCAGTCGCGTTTCGCACCAGTGAAGTTATCGCCATCTACCCGATCACGCCCAGCTCCACAATGGCGGAGCAGGCGGATGCCTGGGCTGGCAACGGGCTGAAAAACGTCTGGGGCGATGTCCCCCGCGTCGTCGAGATGCAGTCGGAGGCCGGGGCGATCGGCGCCGTACACGGTGCGCTGCAGACCGGTGCGCTCTCAACCTCTTTTACTTCATCGCAGGGTTTACTGCTGATGATCCCGACGCTGTACAAACTGGCGGGCCAGCTGATGCCGTTTGTGCTGCACGTCGCCGCCCGTACCGTGGCCACCCACGCGCTCTCTATCTTCGGCGATCACTCCGACGTGATGGCCGTACGTCAGACAGGCTGCGCGATGCTCTGCGCCAGCAGCGTTCAGGAAGCTCAGGATTTTGCGCTGATTTCACATATCGCCACGCTGCAAAGTCGCGTGCCATTCATTCATTTCTTTGATGGCTTCCGTACCTCGCACGAAATCAACAAAATCGCTCCACTGGCAGACGATACCATTCGTAGCCTGCTGCCGCAGGAAAGAATTGATGAACATCGCCAGCGCGCCCTGAACCCGGAACATCCGGTTATCCGCGGCACCTCAGCTAATCCGGATACGTATTTCCAGTCACGTGAAGCGACGAATCCGTGGTACAACGCGGTCTATGAGTGTGTCGAAACGGCAATGGATGATTTTGCCGCCGCCACCGGACGTCAGTACAAACCCTTTGAGTTTTACGGTCATCCGCAGGCTGAGCGCGTAATCGTCATTATGGGCTCCGCCATCGGTACCTGTGAAGAAGTGGTCGATGAGCTGCTGAGCCGCGGTGAAAAAGTCGGCGTGCTAAAAGTTCGTCTTTACCGCCCCTTCTCTGCCGCGCACCTGCTTGAAGCCTTACCGCCGAGCACCCAAGCCGTGGCGGTGCTGGACCGCACCAAAGAACCGGGGTCCCAGGCCGAGCCGCTCTATCTCGACGTCATGACCGCCCTGGCCGAAGCCTTTAACCGCGGCGAGCGAGAAACCCTGCCGCGCACCATTGGCGGACGCTATGGCCTCTCTTCAAAAGAGTTCGGTCCGGAGTGTGTCCTGGCCATCTTCAAGGAGCTGAGCGCCGCTAAACCCAAGCCGCGCTTTACCGTCGGCATCTACGATGACGTCACTAATCTTTCCCTGCCGCTGGTCGAAAATACGCTCCCCTCGGAAGCGAAACTGGAAGCCCTCTTCTACGGGCTCGGCAGCGACGGTAGCGTCTCGGCTACGAAAAACAATATCAAGATTATCGGTAACTCTACGCCGTGGTTCTCGCAGGGCTATTTCGTCTATGACTCGAAAAAGGCCGGCGGGCTGACGGTTTCACATCTGCGCGTCAGCGAGAAGCCGATTCGTTCTTCTTATCTGATTTCGCAGGCCGACTTTGTCGGCTGTCACCAGCTGCAGTTTATCGATAAATATCAGATGGCGGAACGTCTGAAGCCCGGCGGTATTTTCCTGCTTAATACGCCCTACAGCGCCGATGAAGTCTGGTCCCGTTTGCCACAAGAAGTCCAGGCCACCCTCAATCAGAAAAAAGCGCGTTTTTATATCGTCAACGCGGCAAAAATCGCCCGTGAATGCAGCCTGGGGGCGCGTATCAACACCGTTATGCAGATGGCCTTTTTCCACCTGACGCGGATCCTGCCGGGCGATAACGCGCTGGCGGAGCTACAGGGGGCCATTGCCAAAAGCTACAGCAGCAAAGGCCAGGAGCTGGTGGAGCGTAACTGGCAGGCGCTGGCGATGGCCCGCGAGTCGCTCGCGGAAGTGCCGCTACGGCCGGTTGACGGCAACAGCCCGAATCGCCCACCGGTCGTCTCCGACGCCGCGCCGGATTTCGTAAAAACCGTCACCGCCGCGATGCTGGCCGGGCTCGGCGATGCGCTACCGGTATCCGCTCTGCCGCCGGATGGTACCTGGCCAATGGGCACTACCCGCTGGGAAAAACGCAACATCGCCGAAGAGATCCCGATTTGGAAGGAAGAGCTTTGCACCCAGTGTAACCACTGCGTGGCCGCCTGCCCGCACTCGGCAATCCGTGCGAAAGTGGTCTCCCCGGAGGCAATGGAAAATGCGCCGGACAGCCTGCATTCCCTTGATGTCAAATCCCGCGATATGCGCGGTCAGAAATACGTTCTGCAAGTCGCACCTGAAGATTGTACCGGCTGTAATCTCTGCGTCGAAGTTTGTCCGGCAAAAGACAGGCAGAACCCGGAAATCAAGGCCATCAATATGATGTCGCGCCTTGAGCATGTTGAAGAAGAGAAAGTGAATTATGACTACTTCCTCAACCTGCCGGAAATGGACCGCAGCAAGCTGGAACGTATCGATATCCGCACCTCACAGCTGATCAGCCCGCTGTTTGAATACTCCGGCGCCTGCTCCGGCTGCGGCGAAACGCCATATATCAAACTGCTGACTCAGCTCTACGGCGATCGAATGCTGATTGCCAACGCCACCGGCTGTTCATCGATTTACGGCGGCAACCTCCCTTCCACGCCCTACACCACCGATGCCAATGGTCGCGGGCCGGCCTGGGCCAACTCGCTGTTTGAGGATAACGCCGAATTTGGGCTTGGCTTCCGACTTACCGTCGATCAGCATCGGCAGCGCGTCATGCGTCTGTTGGCGCAGTTCGCCGATAAACTTCCGCCCGAGCTTAACGATGCGCTGCACGCAGAAGCAACGCCTGAGGTGCGCCGCGAGCAGATAGCCGAGCTGCGCAAGGTACTGGCAAATGAAGAAGGCGCGAAGGAGCTGTTAACCGATGCCGACGCGCTGGTGGAAAAATCGATCTGGCTGATTGGCGGCGACGGCTGGGCCTATGATATTGGCTTCGGTGGTCTCGACCACGTGCTGAGTCTGACCGAAAACGTTAATATTCTGGTGCTCGATACCCAGTGCTACTCCAATACCGGCGGTCAGGCATCGAAGGCTACGCCGCTGGGAGCCGTCACGAAGTTTGGCGAGCACGGCAAGCGCAAGGCGCGTAAAGATCTCGGCGTGAGCATGATGATGTACGGTCATGTTTATGTGGCGCAGATTTCGCTTGGCGCCCAGCTGAATCAGACGGTAAAAGCCATTCAGGAAGCGGAAGCTTACCCGGGTCCGTCGCTGATTATCGCCTACAGCCCTTGCGAAGAGCACGGTTACGATTTGGCGCTGAGCCACGATCAGATGCGTCAGCTGACCGCCACCGGTTTCTGGCCGCTGTATCGCTTTGACCCGCGTCGTGCCGATGAGGGCAAACTCCCGCTGGCGCTGGACTCCCGTCCGCCGTCAGATGCGCTGGCTGAGACGCTATTGAACGAGCAGCGCTTCCGTCGCCTGAACGCTCAACAGCCGGAAGTCGCGGAACAACTGTGGAAGGATGCAACGGCAGACCTGCAAAAACGCTACGACTTCCTCGCGCAGCTGGCCGGTAAGGCAGAAAAACCGACTACCGAAAGCTAATCTACTGACGTTTTTTTCAGCCCATAAAAAAAGCCCGAATATGAATTCGGGCTTGTCATTTTACCGATCAATAAAACCATTCTCAGGAACGGGCGGCAACATAAAAATTTGGATGACAATAAAAGGCATATAACGGGTGGATAATACGGCATTAATACCGATATGTATAATTTTTATTTTATATGCATTACACGAATTCATTCATTATAATTATCATCATTTCATTCGAATTATTTATTTTAGATTTTACTTATATCGTAACAATTGATATTTACCAGATCTCAATCTGCTCCTTTAGCATGAGTTTACTTCCCTGGAGGAAGCAAAAACAAAAACAGTTAAAGGATTGTCTAAATGAAAAGAAAAGTACTGGCCCTCGTTATCCCGGCATTATTAGCTGCTGGCGCTGCACACTCCGCTGAGATTTATAATAAAGACGGAAATAAACTGGACCTCTATGGCAAGGTGGACGGTCTGCATTATTTCTCTGACGATGCATCAAAAGATGGCGATCAGTCATACGTCCGTCTTGGCTTCAAAGGCGAAACTCAGATTAACGATCAGCTGACCGGCTACGGTCAGTGGGAATATAACGTCCAGGCGAACAACACCGAAGGCGCGGACAACCAGTCCTGGACCCGTCTGGCGTTCGCAGGCCTCAAGTTCGCTGATTACGGTTCATTCGATTATGGCCGTAACTACGGCGTGCTGTACGACGTAGAAGGCTGGACCGATATGCTGCCAGAATTCGGCGGCGACTCTTATACCCAGGCGGATAACTTTATGACCGGCCGCGCCAACGGCGTAGCAACCTACCGCAATACCGACTTCTTCGGTCTGGTTAATGGCCTGAACTTTGCCCTGCAGTACCAGGGTAAAAACGAAAATGCCGGCAGCGGAGAAGGCACCAACAATGGCGATCGCAGCGTACGTAACGCTAACGGCGATGGTTTTGGTCTATCCACTTCTTATGATTTCGGTATGGGTATCAGCGCCGCTGCCGCCTACACCTCCTCTGACCGTACCAACGATCAGATGACCCAGACCACCGCGCAGGGCGATAAAGCGGAAGCCTGGGCCACCGGCCTGAAATATGACGCCAATAACATCTATCTGGCGACCATGTATTCCGAAACCCGCAATATGACGCCTTACGGCAACGGTAACGGCGTAGCCAACAAAACTCAGAACTTTGAAGTGACTGCTCAGTATCAGTTCGACTTCGGCCTGCGCCCGGCGGTCTCTTTCCTGATGTCTAAAGGCAAAGATCTGACCAATACCGATGGCGACAAAGATCTGGTGAAATATGCTGACATTGGCGCGACTTATTACTTCAACCGCAATATGTCTACCTATGTCGATTACAAAATCAACCTGCTTGACGAAGACGACAGCTTCTATTCCAACAACGGCATCTCTACCGATGACGTGGTTGCTTTAGGCCTGGTTTACCAGTTCTAATCTATGGGCCCGCTGGCAACGGCGGGCTCTCTTCCCTTGCCTCTGAAGCTGCATTCAAAGCAAAACAATATATCAATTGCTTTAAAATAATCGTCCGATGAATGATATATTACTGACAGGAACTGCCGTAGCCGTAGAGGACGCCTGCCATGCACCATCATTGCGTAAAATCATCCCGCATTCACTCCATCGCCTATGATGAATCCTCTGGCATTCTTGAAATCCGTTTCCGCGATAACCAAACGCTACAGTATCTCGGCGTCCCGCCACGCATTTTTCGCGATTTTCTCCAGGTTGTTTCTAAGGGCCGTTTTTACGACGGTGTGATTAAAGGCAAATTTACCGAACGCCGCCGCGCCTGATAGCGAAAGTGTGATTGGGTTCAATATACAATATTCGTCCGGATGGCCTACACTTTAAGTGGTTACTTAAACAGGAGGTTATATGAACAGAATGATTCTTGTGCCCATCGATATTTCCGATACAGAATTAACTGACCGTGTTATCAAGCACGTTGAGGCTGAAGCCAGAATCGATGATGCCGAGGTGCATTTCCTGACCGTCATTCCCTCCCTTCCCTATTACGCTTCGCTGGGAATGGCCTATACTGCAGAGCTGCCGGCGATGGACGACCTCAAAGCCGAATCGGAGTCGCGGCTGAAAGAGATTGTGAAAAAATTTACTATTCCGGAAGACCGTGTCCATTTACACGTTTCCGAGGGTTCGCCGAAAGATAAAATTCTCGCTATGGCGAAATCCCTTCCCGCCGATCTGGTGATCATTTCTTCGCACCGTCCCGATATCACCACCTATCTGCTGGGTTCTAACGCCGCCGCCGTTGTCCGCCATGCGGAATGCTCGGTACTAGTCGTACGATAAACCTATCCTGCCCGCCGCCGTGCGGGCTTTTATTTGCTCGCCTGACAGTAGATTCCCTGTGCTCCCCCTTTGCTAATTCCGACCATTCACATAACAACAATGCCTGCTAAGCGCAATCGGCTAGCAGCTCGCTAAAGCCAGAGTATCCACGGATTACTCCTATTTGCTGCGCCGGCAGAGGAGTATCTATGGCATCTCCTTAAAATATTCACATTTTTATATTGGAATTGGGTCTCGCCAGTTCAGGAGTTATTATGAAAAAAATTATGTTAGTCGTGTTTGTGTTCTGCGGAGCGTTGTCTCTGTCCGGATGTATTTTGCCTCCAGGTGGACCCGGTGGTGGACCGGGCGGGGGGCATTTCCACGGGCCGGGTCAGCGTTGATCGGTCAACACACTTAGTTACTCTTCCATAAAAGCCACCCGAAGATCGCTTTCGCGGTGGCCATAGAATATTTATCTGTTGCCTATCATTTCACCATTATTCCTTTTAGCAACGGCTGTTATCTCAATAAAAGGCAATTTTGCCTGTGGCAACAATGTTGTACTTGCATCCGTATAGTCAGGGTAGGGCTAAAATGGAAAGCTGCCGCAAAACGCGCTGGTATTCGTCGTCGGAATCCGTACCATACGCGACATACTTTTGCCTGCCGGCTGCGGTAAGCCGGAGCTAACCCATTGCTAACCAGATGGGGCATGAAAACGTAAAAAATGGTGTTCAACGTCGACAATACAGGGATGGAAGAAATCAACGGCGATAGGCTTTAAATGCCTGACGCCAGACTTGCACCGTAATGTTAACTTTGCCCCTTACATGCCTTTTGTTTCAGAGAACGTTTATAATGCTTGATAATCAGCAAGTTACAAAGAAAGAAAAATACAATATCGACAAATTGCAGAAGCGCTTGCGCCGTAACGTCGGCGAGGCTATCGCTGATTTTAATATGATTGAAGAAGGTGACCGCATCATGGTTTGCCTCTCCGGCGGTAAAGACAGCTACACCATGCTGGAGATTTTGCGCAATCTGCAAAAAAGCGCGCCGATATCCTTCTCACTGGTGGCGGTGAACCTCGACCAAAAACAGCCGGGCTTCCCGGAACATATCCTGCCGGAATACCTTGAGCAGTTGGGCGTTGAATATAAGATTGTTGAAGAAAATACCTACGGCATCGTTAAAGAAAAAATTCCGGAAGGCAAAACCACCTGCTCTCTCTGTTCGCGCCTGCGCCGCGGCATTCTTTACCGCACCGCGACTGAGCTGGGCGCCACCAAAATCGCCCTTGGCCACCACCGCGACGACATCCTGCAGACTCTGTTTCTGAATATGTTCTATGGCGGTAAGATGAAAGGGATGCCGCCGAAGCTGATGAGCGACGACGGTAAACATATCGTTATTCGCCCGCTGGCCTATTGCCGGGAAAAAGATATTGAACGTTTCTCTCAGGCGAAAGGTTTCCCGATTATTCCGTGCAACCTGTGCGGTTCACAGCCGAACCTACAGCGTCAGGTGATTGCCGATATGCTGCGCGATTGGGACAAACGCTATCCCGGACGCATCGAAACCATGTTTAGCGCGATGCAGAACGTGGTGCCTTCTCATCTCAGCGACGTTAATCTGTTCGACTTCAAAGGCATTCATCACGGCTCTGCGGTCGTTGACGGCGGCGACCTGGCGTTCGATCGCGAAGAGCTCCCGACGCAGCCGGCCGGCTGGCAACCGGAAGAAGATGATGCGCAGCTGGACGCTCTGCGTCTGAACGTGGTGGAAGTGAAATAATCCTCCTGCGTCTCAGGCAATCGCCTGAGACGCCGCTGCCGGGTCTATTTCAGCAAACGTACCCGGCAGGCCTTGCCTTTAATTTTGCCGTTTTGAAGCTGCCTGAATGCCTTATGCGCTACGCTCTGACGTACGGCAACGTAGACATGCGCCGGATGAACGGCGATCTTTCCGATGTCAGCACCATCAAGACCGATATCACCGGTCAACGCTCCCAGCACATCGCCCGGACGCATTTTAGCCTTTTTACCGCCATCAATGCACAGCGTGGCCATCTCTGCCTGCAGTGGCGTGATCGAGCTATTCATCGGCCCGTCCATCCAGTTGAGCTTCATTTGCAGCATTTCGGCAAGAACGTTCGCACGCTGCGCCTCTTCCGGCGCGCAGAGGCTAATCGCCAGACCGCTTTCACCGGCGCGAGCGGTACGGCCAATGCGATGCACGTGTACCTCCGGGTCCCAGGCCAGCTCATAGTTCACCACCAGTTCGAGCGATTTTATATCCAGGCCGCGGGCAGCGACATCGGTCGCCACCAGCACGCGCGCGCTCCCGTTGGCAAAACGCACCAGCGTCTGGTCGCGGTCGCGCTGTTCAAGATCGCCATGCAGCGATAGCGCGCTCTGCCCGGCGGCGTTGAGCGAATCGCAAACGGCCTGGCAATCCTTTTTGGTATTACAGAACACCACGCAGGAGGCGGGCTGATGCTGGCTTAGTAGCTTTTGCAGCAGCGCGATTTTGCCCTTTTGCGAAGTTTCAAAAAACTGCTGTTCGATAGCCGGTAGCGCATCAACGGCATCAATTTCAATAGTCTGCGGATTATTCTGCACGCGGCCGCTGATTGCCGCTATCGCTTCCGGCCAGGTGGCGGAAAACAGCAGCGTCTGGCGCGACGCCGGCGCAAAGCGGATCACGTCATCAATGACATCGCTAAAACCCATATCCAGCATGCGATCCGCTTCGTCCATCACCAGCGTTTGCAGAGCGTCCAGCGACACGGTGCCCTTCTGCAGGTGATCGAGCAAGCGTCCCGGCGTGGCGACGATAATATGCGGCGCGTGCTGCAGCGAGTCGCGCTGAGCGCCAAAAGGCTGGCCGCCGCAGAGGGTTAATATTTTGATATTCGCCAGGAAACGCGCCAGGCGACGCAGTTCACCGGCCACCTGATCCGCCAGCTCGCGGGTCGGACACAGCACCAGAGACTGAGTCTGGAACAGCGAGGCGTCAACGTGCTGGAGTAGCCCGAGGCCGAATGCCGCCGTTTTACCGCTGCCGGTTTTTGCCTGCACGCGGACATCTTTGCCCGCAAGAATCGCGGGTAAAGCCGCTGCCTGAACCGGGGTCATCGAAAGATACCCCAGTTCATTCAGATTAGTGAGCTGGGCGGCGGGCAAAACATTCAGAGTTGAAAAAGCGGTCACAATAATTTCTCGCATTACATTGAGGGGCGGACAATCTGCTGGCGCGTATCCTCGCAGATCTCCGCTCCCGATGCGACAATTTAATCGGCTCATCGTCAGGCGGCGGATCGGGCAACGGGCGCGGACGTGGCTTGGGATCGTGGACCGGCACAGGATCGTTGGGTTCCGGCGGTATGGGTATTGAGTTCAGCGGTTGATAACGCATATTGACTCCCGGTGATGGACGGGTACACCAATTAAGCGTAGAAGCTGGGAAACAGAGCGCAAAAAAAAGCCGACTCATTAAAGTCGGCGTCGTACGAATCAATTGTGCTATGCAGTAATTCAAAAAAGGAAGTAAGACAATATGGAGCGCAACGCCCATCGCTTGACGTTGCATTCACCTGCGAGAGAGATATTGCCCTGAATGGGTAGATGGTTTATTGATTTCGCTCAAACATTGCCGGGTTTTCATCATCGCCATCGCGACAAAAGACGATTCTTTACAACCATTTACTACGATGCAACCACCATGTAACACCCCCAATGAGAACGACTAACATTATGCAGAAAATAGAAAAACCCATATGCCAGCTATTGCCGGGAATGCCGCCGAGGTTAACCCCGAACAGCCCGGTTAAAAAGGTACTGGGCAGAAAAACCATCGCCATGAGCGACATCGTGTAGGTTCTTCGCGATAACGACTCCTGCATAATCTGCGCGATCTCATCGCTCATAATCGCCGTTCTGGCGATGCAGCTATCAATTTCATCCAGACCGCGGCCAAGACGCTCAGCAATATCCTGCATCCGCCGCCGATGGTCATCGGTCATCCACGGCAGCCGCTCGCTGGCCAGCCTTGCATAGACATCACGCTGCGGCGCCATATAACGGCGCATGACGATAAGCTGTTTACGCAACAGCGCCAGAAAGCCGCGCGGCGGCACCTGCTGATCGAGTAAATCATCTTCCAGATCGATAATCCGGTCATGGAGCTGCTCAATAAATTCGCTGGCGTGATCGGTCAGCGCATCGCAGACTTCCACCAGCCAGCCGCCGCCGTCAACCGGCCCGTTGCCCTCACGCAAATCGCCGAGCACATCGTCCAGCGCCAGCACTTTGCGCTGCCGGGTAGAAACAATTAACCGCTCGTCCATATAAAGACGCATCGCAACCAATTGGTCCGGGCGCTCATCGGTGCTGCCGTTAATACAGCGCAGCGTAATTAATGCCCCATCGCCAATCCTCGTCACTCTGGGACGAGTGCTCTCCCCACCCAGCGCATCGCGTACGTTATTAGGCAGCAGCGGCGTCGATGCCAGCCATTCCGCGCTATCTACATGGGTATAATTGAGATGCAGCCAACAAGGATGCTCTTTATCAATGGTATCGCTGTCGACCAGCGGCTTTACGCCGCCCTGCCCGTCGAACACCCATGCAAAAACGGCATCCGGCACGTTCAGTTCCGATCCTTTTATGGCGTCCACTGGACCTCCGTTAACTCATGCACATTTTCGTAGTCTAGCCTTACGCGACGGTTACGCAAGAGTTAATAAGCCCATCCTGCTGAATTCACTGGCGAAAAGTGGGGACGCAAAAACGAAGAATCCGCCGGCGGCGGGTCGTGGATAAACTTTGCGATACAGCGGCTAACCTGCACGATCCTCCGTCGCCAGAACGTATGCCGGCGGCAAGACAGGTTAACGGGAGTCGTTCATTTTTTCTCTTCGGCGTATTGACGCGCGTTATCATGCAAATGGGTACACATGCTTTTATCCTCCATTGTTACAAGCAGAATAAACATAGATGAGAAATAGCTTTTTGCAAGTTAGTCATTATGGCCCGCTGAGCTTCTGCGCAAATAATTTAACAACAGCACGAGGTCGACATCATGGCGTAACTTGAATTTTGACATGATGATGCGCTTATGGGAGAAAACCGTTTTTTCGCTCAGCGCCAGCTTGCCGGCAATCTCTCTGACCGAAAGCCCCGCCAGTAGTGCTGCGGCCACTTTTTCCTGCTGTCTTGAGAGCTTGCGATGACGACAATCATGACAGCGAATATCGGATTGATTCATCGAGGGAGTCGCCTCCTGCATCCGGGCCCGCTTAATTTGCGCAATTATCCGGTAAATTTTCTCATCCTGCTGAATAAATATCATCTCCTTCAGGCATGAGGGCAAGATCCCTCCGCGCCAGCGGAACTGCTTACCTACCAGGCCAATAAGGATGCCTCCCCGGCGATGCTGTAACTCGGGATGACAAATGTACTCCTCCCCGCGGCATAAACTCAGCACCATAATATCGGTTGCGGTATCTTTCCCCTTATATATTTTATTCACTGCCGACGAGCTAAACATAGCCGCAGGGAATAAACTCTCCAGCAGAGCGTTAAAACCTAATTTAAAAAAATTATTATCATTTTTATAAATGACATTCAGCATGGTCACGATAGCCCCTGGATACCCGGTGATAGTATATCAAGCATCAGCCAGACGATAGTCGCCAGCGAAATTACGGCGATCGCCGATTTACAAAATAGCGTACAGAAAAGCATGGTACTTCCTTTTATTGCCAGGTAAAGGTCACGGTGACAACTGCATTAATCGTACCGGGCGTAACACCACCTCGCGGGCTGAATGCCCGCGCGCGCAGGCGGTAGCGATATTGATTATTCACAATCGTCCCGCTTACCGTTTTATCCTTACCTAAAGGCTGCCCTTCTGCCGTTTGTAGCTGTATGGCAATATTGCCTGCGCTACCGCTATTCTGATAAAGATCGTCCGGGCCAGCGTTATCAGCATTACCGGAAAACTGCATCGTGGCCGTTGTCGTTCCCGCGGGACAGCGTTCAATATTAAAATCAAAGGGTACCCACTCTGTCGCGGAGCCAGGCGTATAGAGAGAAGACGCCCGGATACCCTGCGAATCGGTCAAGGAAATTGTTCTTGCAACACTATCGCTGCTGATCTGGCAGGGGGCGGCAACTATTTTACCCTTGATATTCAACGAAACCACATCGCCGGCCAGTAGCGGAGCGGAAAACAATACCAGAACCAGACATAAATCATGTAATTTGGCGATCATTGCCTCTCCTATTGATAAGTCATATCCAGAGTTGCGGTCGCGTTAGCTTCGCCGGCTTTAACCACCGGCTTGGTCTGATAATAACGAGCCGTAATCGGCAAACTTTCCAGGCCGCCCGAGGATTGCTTTAGCATCAGGCGATTATTCAGCTGCACTGGCGCATTGTTATAAAGCAGCTGAACGCCAACGCCATCCGCAACGGTCTCGCTGCCCTGGCCGGTTAACGCCAGCACGCTGCGGTCGCCGCTGGCGTCCGGATTCTGCGTCCCCTGGAGTTGTATATGGATATTTGCTCCGGCGTTGCAATTAAGTCCTAAATTCTGCGTGTCCGTGTGCGGAGGCGAAAAACCCGCAGCAGACCCAAACTCGGCCGCGCTTACGCTGCCGAGATCAAAACTCAATACCTGGCTCGAAATAGAGCAGCTAAGCACATTTACCTGTGAACTGGCGTCCAGGGAGATTTTGGTAAAATAATTGCCAGGAGAACCAAACCATGCCTGAGCAATTAACCCTGGCATTAATTGTCCGGAGATGATATTTCCGGTTTTCACCAGCGACACCGTATAATATCCCAGGTAAAAAATGTAGTTTGCGGTTACCGGAGGTAAGTTAAAATCTCCGGGCATGCCATTTACTTTGATCCCTACCCCTTCAAGGTTGGTTTGATAAACGCCGCTGACTGGCGATTCAATACCCGACAAATACACCATGGAATAATTTCCGGGGCAAGACTCTCCATTATCCGAAGTAATGGCAGCTTGCGCGTAGCCCGGGGAGACGGTAGAAGCGATAGTCGCCCCTACCGGGATATCGCGTTGAACATTCACCGTACCAAAACCAACGGTATTGATCTGCGCCAGTAATACTTCACAGGTCACCGCGGAACAGCAGCCAGCGGTTAAACTCAACATTAAAATAATGAGAGATATAAACTTTCTCATAGAAGTACTCTTGTGTTTGAAAAAATAACGCTTAGCGACAGGTAAACTGCGCCATGCTAATTCCGCTAATGCTATTATCTGCAGCCAGAGAATAATCCACCTGGCAGCGCTGCGAATTTTTCTGGCCCCAGGCAACGTCTAAGGTTCCCTGCGGCGGCATGCCGGTTAAATAGACCTGACCTGCCTCATCGACGATAGCGCTGCGCCCTTCATTACCCATCAGATTAACCAGCGCGCCAAATGGCACCGGCTGTTGATTATTCTGTTTTAGCGTTAACAGCGCCCGCAAACCCACATTAGCAATATAATCGGCGCGGACCACCGCTCCCCGCGTCGGAATAACCGTTTTATTGGTAATCGCCAAATCGACATTCTCCGGTAGGGTTGTCGTATTCAGGCCAATATCGTTTTTACGATAGGGAGACACATTATTCGTTACGGTATAGCCGCGAAAATCGGTCTTCGCGCCATTCTGATTATTAATGTCGACGCCGGAGGCGCCAGGAGCTTTTACCAGCACATTCGTTTCACCCAACGGTTGCGAGAACGTGATGCCGTCGGCATGCGCCAGAACCCCGCCCGCCAGGCCATAGCTCAGCCGCTCGCTATTTCTGTCATAACTGTAGCCGCTCGTCAGTTCACCATAGGTGCCTCGATAATCTGCATTCGCGCTGCCGCTGTATCCGTCGCCTCCGGAACCATACCCCTGCTGAACGCTCCAGTTCAGCGAATTGCCTTCCAGGGCAATGCCGTTTATTCCGACGGAATGGGTCGCACCGCCGCTCTTGCTGCTATTCAGGGCATAATTTGCCCAGGTATTGCTGGCCAGACGCGGCAACGGAACGCTGATATTCAGTGAAATAAGCTGTTCGGCGCTCCCTGTACTGCGGTTTTGTCCACCCGATGCTCCGCCATTTTGACTTCGCGTCCAGTTAATGCCGTAGCTAATCCCTTGCCAGGCGTTGTTATAACCGGCGCTCAGCGATGAGGCTGAGCGACTGGCATGCCAGTAATCTTCACGGATCGCACTCATCATTAAT
This sequence comes from Klebsiella sp. CN_Kp066, assembly GCF_040065135.1. Lineage (NCBI taxonomy): Bacteria > Pseudomonadati > Pseudomonadota > Gammaproteobacteria > Enterobacterales > Enterobacteriaceae > Klebsiella > Klebsiella sp. CN_Kp066. The sequence goes on from NZ_JBEAIU010000037.1 coordinate 79,180, forward strand.
GACCCTGCGCGCTCACCCAGCCCCTGACTCAGCGTCATCTCCATTCTGTTGCGCCGATGTTGGTTCACCGTGCCGGGATTCCCCCACGAGTCCAGCGTTTCCTGCATAGCGTAGTAACCGCCGGTTGAGTAGCGATATCCCGCAATAGCGAAATTGGTGCCGGTGGCGAGCATATTTTTGCTGTAGCGTATGCGCCACGATTGTCCGGCCTGTTTCTTCTCCCCCTGAGGATGCGACCATGCCTGCGTCACATCGCTGGAGAGCGCGCCGATATCGCCGAGGTTTCTTCCTAAGCCGCCGGCAATTGACTGATATTTGGCTGATTCCTGAAAGCCGCCATATAGCGTGAACCCACCGCCTGCCCCTAAAATACCCGTCATCTGGCCGAAGGGAGTTTTATCGACGCGGCGGTCCCAGGAGCGGTACTGGCCGGCCGTTAGGGCATATTTTAATCGTCCTTCGCGTTGCAGAATCGGTAACGAAGCATAGGGAACAATAAAATTTTGCTCGCTGCCATCGGCTTCTTTAATGATCACGTTCAGATCCCCGGAACCGCCGGTGGGATACATATCATTAATTTCAAATGCGCCGGGAGCTACGTAGTCCTGGTATATAACATAACCATTCTGGCGAATAACGATCTGCGCATGCGATCTTGCTATCCCGCGAACCACCGGGGCATAGCCGCGCATCGACTCCGGCAGCATGTCATCATCAGACGCAAGCTGGCCGCCGCGAAAAGGCATACTATCGAAAATATCCGCTGGCGCCGTACTGTCGCCCAGCGTCAGCTGAGCTTTTAACGCAATAATATTGCGCTGCGCGTAGCTGTAAATCGTCTCCCACTTCTCTTCCCCCTGGCTATCACGATTCCAGGTGGAGTAGTGACGCAGCCGCCACGGTCCCAAATTTATGCCCGGACGCAGGTTGGCATATTGACTGCTGCTCTTTTCGTCCTGATGGCGCCCCCAATCGTTGGCTCCGCTAAGCATATAGTTCAGCATGACAGCGTTAATACCTTCGTCCCAACGTTCCGGGGGGACATAACCTCGTGCTACCGGTGAAAGCGCAGCTTGCGGAATACTTAATCGCAATTTTTGCGTGCTAAACAGAAATTCGGACGTTGCCTGCGGGATAGCGGAGAGATCCGCACATTTCCCGGTGCCGGATAAGGCGGCAAATTGCGCCGTTTTCACCCCATAGCTCTGTAGCAGGTCCACCGTCAGGCAAGGTTTTAGTTCTGGCACTCCGCCCTGGCGCTCAACGGCATAAAAGACGATATCCCGCGCATCAACCACCTTGTCATTTATAATCACATCGACATGATAAGTACCCGGTGCCTGAGCGCCGTTTTCAAAAGCTGAAAGGTCGGCCCCTTTCATTTCGGGGTTATCAATTTCAAGCAGCGCCGGGTTAAAAAAATCACGGCCCTGCGCGTCATTTCCCATAACGGAGAATAACAGCGTGACGCCAACCACCAGGTATGCTGGATAATGCTCCGGCTTTCGCTTTTGTGCTTTCATAAGCATTCACTCCATTACGATAGTTTTTATTGTTATTCTGTCGCTATCGCCTTAATCCTTTGTTTACGGCATGACGTTATGTATTACCCCAATTCCGCCATAGTCATTAATGAGCTTAAATGCAACTGGCGTAGAGGTTCCGCCTGAGGGAATAGCGTATGAACGGGTTGCACCTGGCGCGACGAATGTCACATCGTCTATCTTTACTGTTCCCACTTTTATTTCATTAAAATTCATATAGTACGGAGTGGGATTGGTGACCTGAAGTCGATCGCCCGTTCGCTGCCATCTGAGTTTATCCGCCTGTTCTTCAGGACTACTTTGTTTCAGCGCCGCGGGACGATAAATCAGCTTTATTCGTGTTTTCACGGCCACCTGTAAAGTATTATCCCGAGGCGTCACCGACGGAATAGATTTAATGTTTAGCCAGTACATTGATTCGCGATCTTGAGATAACTGTCCGGCCAGAATAATACGCATCACGTTCTGCTGATTTTTATCCAGCCGATAAAGCGGCGGCGTAATAATAAAAGGGGCTTTATTCCCACCCGGTATTGAAGGTTCGACCCAGGACTGGATGAGATAAGCCAGGCCGTCGGGATTGGTCACGCTCAATGAAGCCTCTTTTTTATCACCCGCATAGATCACCCGCGTCCCGCCGATAATCACCCCCGCGTAAGATGTTGAAGTAAGGGTTAAAAGCGCCACCGTCGCCACTGCGGTAAAAAACTTCATTGCACACTCCAGCGATAATCAGGGCCGAGCAGTGGCCCTGATTAACGTTCAAAAATTAGTTGTAGTTAACGGTAAAGTTGGCAACCGCATTTGCCGGACCGGCAGTAACAACTGCCTGAGTCGCCTGATAAGAGGCATAAAAATCAAGATTGTTATCAGCCGTGGTGACCAACGGGTAGCTATAGCTATTGACCTGATTTAGCCCTTGCAAACTTTTATCCGCCGTCATCAGCTTAATGGCGACGCCGCTTGCCGCAGCCGGCCCTTGGGTAATAGCTAAAAGATCGCTATTGTTTAAGTCATTGGCACCATCAAATTTCACCTTCGCTGAGTTAACGCTCGCCGGGCAGTTAATCAGCTTAATCGTGAATTTAGTTGCGTCAGACTCATCTCCTGTACTCTGGAATGAGGAGCGCGCCACGCGGCCCAAATCGACCGTCATCGTATTATTACTGCCGATATCTACGGTGCAGGCCTGGTCAAGAATTTCACCGGTAAAGTTAATGGTGCCATCAGCAGCGTGAGCGCCTGCCGCCGACAGAGCGGCGCTGATAGCAAATGTCGCCATGATTATTTTATTATTCATTTTGATACTCCTTAATTAATTTACTCTCGTTCCGCGGATAAAAACATGGCATCAAATTCGCCCGTCATCATTTCGCAGACGTTCCATTGCTTCATCATTTGTTTAGACAATAAATTATCCTTCCGGAGGCAATGCACAAGAACATACTTGTATTAAAATCTGCATTCAGGCGATATTGCCCTGTACAAATAGTGATATTAAAAAACCAACCTCATTGCTCCTGATTTAAATTTTGATATAAACCCACCCATTATCTCAAGTGATTTTTCGGTGTAATTTTACACCGCCTGAGATATTCACTCTCCGCTAGCGGTTGGCTCATAATTTCACTCTCAGTTGAATCAGCACATTGATGCCAGGCTATTCTTTTGGAGATATAAAAACGTGTCTGATAGTATAAACACAGTGAAAACAAGTATGTATGGGGCTTTATCTTTCAAACCAACGTCGCATATTGAAAATCTTATTACTCACCTCAAGCCCGGGTCTAACATATTTGAAACACATCCCAGACAAAAAATTAACTACGAGAATGATAGTTCTCGTAAATGTTACTTACTGCTCTCCGGCAGTATTGCGCTTTTTCGCACCCGGGATGGTTTTATGATGAACTCAGAGTCCGCGCCTTACGTTTTTGGCCTAAGCAATCAGCTGGCCGCAGCCGACTATCTTTATATGCAAACGATGGGGCCTTCTCGTATCGCCAGCCTGTCTTTATTTACCGCCAATACCATTATTGCCGAAAAAGACCTGTGGGAAAGCCTCGCGCATTTACTTATTTATACTGCCGGACGCGTTTACGATCACTGTACCCGCATTTCCGCACCAAGCTCATACGCGATTATCCGTTCACAATTATATGAGCTGATGCAGGAGTCCGCTGAGATTCGGCAGAGCATTACTGCGGCAAACTATATCCAGTCGCGGACATTTCTCTCTCGCAGCAGCATTATGAAAATCCTTGCCGAACTAAAAAAAGGCAGTTATATCACCACCGAACGCGGGATTTTGTTGCAGATCAAACAGGGAATCCCGTTGAAATACTGAAAGTTACGCCAAACTTGTGTCCTGTTGCCCAACGACTATCTTCTGCTAGATTTAATGTCATGGCAGATTAAACAGAATGTTCTATGGCTGCGCGCGATCGTCATATCGATATCAAAGTACCGTCACCTCATCTGACGCCTCTGCTTGCCGCGATAACCCACGATGAGGATTACCGCCTATGGAAAAAAAGCAGCAAACTTTTTTTCCGCCGTGGATCGCAACCTTTATGCCACTTCGTGCGTAAAGGCAGTGTGCTGATCGTGCGCAATGAAGATGCCTTCTCCCTCGGCATTCTTTCCGCCCCGCTGGCGTTGGGTTTTACCGTTCCACTGTCGGAACACCTTCATTTGCGTACGATGGCTGAATCTGAAATCGCTACGCTTCCCTATGAACAGGTGATGGCGATAGTCGAAGAAAAGCAGATTTGGGACCTGGTTGCTAAACACGTTATGTTTGTGACAAATAAAATTTTCATTTATAACGAGATGCTGACGGCGCCCACCAGCTTTGATATTTTGCGTTATCAGTTGCTGATGCTGATTCAGGAACCCGACGAAATCCGCGCCAGTACAGCCGCCTATCAGTATATTCTTGACCGTACTCGGTTATCACGCAGCAGTATTATGAAAATGCTCGCCGAATTAAAAAAAGGTCACTATATCCAGCTGGAAAATGGCAAACTCCTGGCCATACACCACCTACCTACCCGATTTTAAATACCGCAGCCGTTACTCAGCCCGATCTGGACTACGCGAAGGATTATTATTCGCCGGGACAAAACGCGGCAGCTGCGTCGTTAGCGCCAGACCGCCAATGCTGCCGATTTCTTTTTGCGCAAAATGCTGTATTATGCGAGTTATTGCAGCATTTTGCGGGGTCATAATAGTGCATAAAACGGCCAGACAAAAATACCTCATTGATATCCTTAGTGAAAAAGGCCAGGTCACCATCAGCGAACTGGTTGATAAACTGCAGGTATCTGCGGATACGCTGCGCCGCGATCTTAGCGACCTTGAAAAACAGGGGCTTGCCCAGAAAAACCACGGCGGTGCTATCGCGCTTAATCTCTCGATAATGAATCGCCAGAACCGCAATACGCTGCTGGCGGATACCAAGCAGCGGATCGGGAAAATGGTGGCGGAGAAGATCCCCGGCGGATCGACGCTGTTTCTTGATGCGGGTAGCACCGTACTGGCCGTCGCCGCATGGATACAGGGCCCGATGACGGTCATCACCACCTCATTGGATATTGCACAACACTTCAGCGATCGCGCGGATATTGAGCTGATTTTACTGGGTGGAAAATGGGACCGACAGCAGCGCCTGTTTGCCGGAAGCGCGACGGTATCTCTGCTGGAACGCTATCGGGCGGATATCGCGATCCTCGGCGCCTGCGCACTCCACGCCGATCTCGGCCTTAGCGCCAGCCAGGAAGCGGATGCTGAAGTCAAGCGCGCCATGCTGGCGGCCAGCGCAGAACACTGGCTGGTCGCCGATCATCTGAAACTGAATCACTGCGAGCCCTGGCTGGTTGCCGGGCTCGCCGACATCCATCAGCTCTTTCTCGACCGGCCATGGAAAGAATTGCAGGACAACGGCTCAACACAACTTAATATCGCTGAGACTAAATAACGCGGAGATGCTTATGAGTAACGCTAAGACTATTAATATTGCCCTGATTGGCTACGGCTTCGTCGGCAAGACTTTCCATGCGCCGCTGATTCAGTCCGTCGAAGGCCTGAATCTGGCGATTGTCGCCTCGCGCGATGAAGAGAAAGTCAAACGCGACTTGCCGGACGTCACCGTCATCGCATCGCCTGAAGCGGCGATTCAGCATCCGGAAGTCGATCTGGTCGTCATCGCCTCGCCTAACGCGACGCACGCTCCCCTTGCCCGTCTGGCTTTAAATTCCGGTAAACATGTCGTCGTCGATAAACCGTTTACCCTGGATATGCAGGAGGCCCGCGAACTGATTGCGCTGGCGGAGGAAAAACAGCGGGTGCTGTCGGTGTTCCATAACCGTCGCTGGGATAGCGACTATCTGGGAGTGAAGCAGGTTATCGAACAAGGGCTTATCGGCAAAGTGAAACATTTTGAGTCCCATTTCGACCGATTCCGCCCGGAAGTACGTGTCCGCTGGCGGGAGCAGAACGTACCGGGAAGCGGCCTGTGGTTTGATTTAGGTCCGCACCTGATCGACCAGACGCTACAGCTATTCGGTCTGCCTCAGTCGGTCCAGGGAAATATCGCTACCCTGCGTGAAGGCGCGGAAATCAACGACTGGGCGCATGTGGTCCTCAACTATCCGCAACATAAAGTCGTTCTGCACTGCAGCATGCTGGTGGCAGGTGGGGTGGCGCGCTTTACCGTTCATGGCGATAAAGGCAGCGTCGTTAAACAGCGCGCTGATCGGCAGGAGAGCCAGCTGCTGGCGGGGGTGACGCCGGGGAGCCAGGAGTGGGGCCAAGACGACGATAGTCTGGTCCTGTACGATGCAGACCTGCAGTCACGTGAAATCAGCGCCCCGCAAGGGGATCAGCGCCAGTACTATATTCACGTCCGCGATGCGCTGACCGGCAAAATCAACAATCCGGTATCGCCGTTAGAGGCGCTGGCGGTAATGGCTGTGCTGGAAGCCGCGGTAAAATCGGCCGAGAGCGGAACGACGCAAACCTTAGCGCTGACCGCAGAGGAACTGGCGGGTCTGAAGTAAGCGCTGCGCTAGCTGTCTGATGGCGGATTCCCGGGTCGGTGCGCCTGCATCGGTTCCGGGAAAGTTCTCTTCGCTGGCTTCCGGCGTTACGCTGACCGGGGTATCCGAGAGGGCTTGTTGGCGACAGCGTGCGGCAGCGAATAAAGCGCCCGTTCATACTGGCTTACAGTTTGACCCGCAGCAGGTCGCTGAACCGGGTGGTGTAGGCTGGAGACAGCCTGTGCCGTTTCATCTCCCAACTACGCGTAATCCCCTGCCCGGCAAACCAGAGCCGACCTTTTTCACGCCGATTCACAAAATCAAGCACCTCCATCAGCTGTTCGCTGTTGGCGCGCGGGCGATAGTCATCAAACAGGCCTAACTGGGCCACGCCCCGGCTAAAGAAATCACCCAGCATCACACCGCACTTTTGATATCGGTGTCCCTCCCGCCAGATAGTCTCCAGGCATTTTACCGCTGCGGCAACGATATCCCGGCTATCCTGAGTCGGAATGTGAATTTCTGTCCCGGCATCGTTACCGTAATAGACGTCATTGCCGGCGAAAGGACTGGTTTTCAGGAATACCGAAACATAGCGGCAATACTGATGCTGCGCGCGCAGCCTTTCCGCCGCGCGTACCGCATGGCTGCATATGGCTTCGCGCATCGGCCCATATTCGCTTACCTTCTGACTGAATGAACGCGAACTAATGATTTGCTGTTTCGTGGGCATATACTCTTCAAGTTCAAGGCAGGACTCACCTCGTAGCTCACGCACGGTGCGTTCCATCACCACGCTGAAATGTTTTCTGATGAGGGAAGCGGGCATTTCGGCAAGTTCAAGGGCCGTGGTAATTCCCATATCATTCAGCTTTTTCGCCATGCGCCGCCCCACCCCCCAGATTTCGCCGACGGCAACCTTCGCCAACAGTTTCCTCTGCCTGGCTTGTAAAGAGAGATCGACAACACCCTCGAATTTTGGCCATCTTTTGGCCGCATAATTAGCCAGCTTGGCCAGCGTTTTCGTCGGCCCGATCCCGACCCCGACCGTCAATCCTGTACACTGCAGCAGCGTACTTCGCACGTGGCGCCCGAATGCTTCAAGCTCCTCAGTGCGATGGATGCCGCTGAGATTCACAAACGCTTCATCAATGGAATATTGATACACCGCGGGAGACAGCTCCTCAAGAAGGGTCATAACGCGCTGGGACATATCGCCATAAAGCGCATAGTTGCTGCTAAATACCGCCACCTGATGACGCTCAAACTGTGATTTCATTTTGAAATACGGCGCGCCCATCGGGATCTCCAGCAGTTTAGCCTCGTGATTCCTCGCGATTACGCAGCCGTCGTTATTGCTTAACACCACCACGGGGCGCCCACGTAAATCAGGACGAAAGACCATTTCACAGCTGGCATAAAATGAATTCACATCGACCAGGGCAAACATCAGCGCAGCCTGTTGATGCTGAAAGTGACTACGCCAAAAATCTCCAGCTCTTCACCGTCGTTGTGCAGCACAATCGGCGGAAAATCCGGATTCATCGGCAGCAGTTGCATCGTGGGGTGCGTACACAGGCGTTTAACCGTGTATTCGCCGCCGATAGCGGCAATGATGATATCACCATGCTTCGCCTTCAGGCCGCGATCCACCACCAGCAACGTACCTTCATAAATGCCGGCATCCACCATCGACATGCCGGTCGCCATAACAAAATAGGTTGCCGCAGGATGGCTGATACAAAGCTCATTGAGGTCTATCCCCTTCTCGATGTAATCCTGCGCCGGGCTGGGAAAGCCGCACGACACAAGGTCACTAAACATCGGAATCGACAAGATTTCACGCATTTCAGCCGGTTTATTGAACATCATAATAGATCCTCCCACATCAATACTGTGTTTATATACAGTATTAATTTTTCAGCCGAGTTTATCAAGCCGCCCGGCAAACATTGAGGCGAAAACATAAAAAGACGTAAAATTCTGCCTGAGACCATGACTGTCGCAGGCAGGCCACTCCCGGGCCTACGTATTCCAGATGGTTTTGCACTGCGCGCTGGAAATTTCCTCAATTTGGGAGGAGGATAGAATCCGTAGATGCGCTCTTTGTACATAACCTGCTGTTGTCCACCCGACATACTGAACTGGAGATTCATATGTATTACACGTTAGGAGATAAGACTCTCCACTTTTATCGTTATCAGTGCCGCTTTTATGTTGCCCACTGGGATGGCGGCCATGTGATGACGGAGAAGTTCAAGCCGTTTGTTGCTTCTATCACCGAGAAAACGGGCATTGATGCAAAGAACGTTGAGGCGGCGGCGCGGGACTACTTCAATAACGTTGATTGAGAATGTACTTAATACCATCGCTATCGGCTCAGCCATAGCGATGATTTCCGTGGGCAAACGGCAGAAGTTCAGGTAATAGTCATGTCACGGTAACGTAAAATAAAGGCTGTAAGCTAAACCCCGGATCCCACCAGCGCTAAAACGAGGTGAAGAGATGGCCATGTTAAAAGCCAGCAATCTGGAACAGGCAAAGCAGCTACTGCAGTCCGACGATACCGTTAAAATAGAACTGGATTTCGAGCTCGACTCCGATGAGTTCTTCAATTTTGCTATTGAATACTGTACACATGGAGCAAAGCTTACGCGAGTTGGCGATCGCTTCGTAATTTCACGGAAAATAAAGTAGTCTGCGCGTTAACCTCCTGCCATTCACAGCGTCACAGAGGCCGTCGATTGACGTATCTGTGATGCTCTCAGACACAAGAAATATCTGCATAAATTGCCGTGAAAAATTGATGCAGCGCGCATTTTCGATAATCAGAGAGGAATAAGGTAGCTACGGTTACTCACCGAGGGTTAAAACGTGAAAAAACTACTAATCTGCTGTCTGTTCGGCGAAACGGCAGGTATTATTGCCCGAAGGATGCAAATAATAGCTGATGACCGACAATGCGATCTCTTAATCAGCGCCGTTGGGGTTGAAAACTTCTTTAGCATCGCCCCCGCCTTTGATGGCGTTCTGATCGCGCCACATATTCAGTATAAAATTGCCGAATTTATTGCTGCGTTGCATTTACCTCAAGAAATTGCTGTTATTGAAAGCTTGCCCTACGCTACATTTGATGGCGAAAAGATCCTCAATTTCGCGCTGAATACAATGCCGCGTGCTCTGGTTTAGTCTGAAAGTCCTGGCCACAGGAACCCGTGGAAACACGGGTTCCTGCGGAGCCAATTATCTGAAGGGCGCATCCAGAGGCACTTCGGCGTCAGGCTGGTGAGTAATGCGGTTGCGAAGGTCGCGACGAATCATCTCAATCGCCCAGAACCAAAAAATATGCCCCACTAACTCCGAAATATACTCATCTGCAGGAATATTCAATAAGGAAGGCGTCAGGCCCAGTAACGGAAATGAGATCCAGTGAACGGCAATGGTAGCAACAATCCCTGCCCACGCCCCCTGCCATAATTTGACTTTCGGAAAGATTTCAGCAACAACGCAATATCCCACCGCAAACACCAGAGAGAATATAATATGCGTCACCATAACCGGATTAATGACATGCTCGGAAAAAGTATATACCGTATGCGTGGGGTCAATTCCCAGATAGTCGCGCAAGAAAAGATACGGCGGATTAAACTCATCCCTGCCACCGGAAAAGGTTCGAGGGGGTAAAGGAACTTCCGCACCCCATTTAACGAACGCAGACATAATCCCTGCAACCACCCCGACAAATAGCGCTACGCCATAACGGCGCCTTTCCGGTTGTGTCTGAATAAAAAACTCTTTAATCGCCATATTAATCACCATTAATCCATTACATTTATTTTTGTTATCTCATTTTTAATGGCATTACGGGCAGGCAACATTGATCAAGATCACACTTTTCCGGATGCCGGTGCTACCAGTTATGTACTGTAATTATGGCCATAATGCTTTCGCCTGCGAATCGTAAGCGATTTTTTTACACAAAAAAGCCGCCCGCAGGCAGCTTAGTGACAAAAGGGTGACAATATTGAATAATTTAAGATTAATGGCCCCTTTCAGGGCCGCCAGGTTACTTGCGTAACTCGAGCGATGCCGAGTTTCTGGCAATATGCGGGGCGATATTATCGAATGTAATCATTGCCGATTTACAAAAAATGCATTTCGCGCCAAACGGATTTTTTTCAGACACATCGTAAGTCGATGTTCTGTACTGTGACCCATGACAGCATGGGCACCTGAAATGAATGTGGTCAATCATGATGTTAGCCTCTTTTTGCTACAACATTCTCTACCGCAGGAACATTCACAGAAATCACCTTCCCGGCTTTCTGTTACAGCGTCAACGCGCTGCTCTGAATGGTTGAGAATAACAATGACTCATTGTCATTACTTCTGATAGATGCCTCTGAAGCTTAGTCCAGATTGAGCTCTATTACTGCACCAGCGATTTTTTAATGTTGTTGTTTGCTTAATTTGCCCTCAGGGCACGTAATGTTCGGTAAATTTCAATAAAAAGTTGCGTGCTTTCAGGATAGCGATATCTCTTTTGCACTTTTTCACGCTAAACGGCGGTACTAAAACTACCACTTTTGCTATCACCGTTCGCGTCAGCTTCTGAACTTGTCTACTCGGGCTTAGACCGTCATCGTTGTCGCAGGTTCAAAAAACTTAACACTATTGGCTTCACAGAATTAATTAATAACGAAAAGGAGACTCTAAAGAAGGATTATCGATGGATAACGCTTGAGATGAGAACTGCTTTACTACTCGTTTCATTACTGGATCTGTGGAGTAAATCAACCATCTATTGATCGCACAAAAGTAGTTTGATAGCAAGTTTTATTTTGCTCGCGTGGCGGAAGCAAGGTTACGGCGCTCACATAATCGCGGCTTAATGGCCCGGATATTAACGCACTGGATAGCGATCATTCGTCAGTGACCGCCTGCTGTAACAGCGCTTTGCTCCACGCATAGAAGACCCGTACCGAAGGAGGAAGGTATCTGTTTTGCGGATAAACCAGCGAAAGGGGCAAAGCGGAAGAGAAGTTCTCCAGACAGGAGACCAGCTCGCCGCTGCGCAGGTACGGCTTAGCCAGATAGCTGGCAACCCGAATGAGCCCAAGCCCTTGTATTCCTGCCTGAATGTAGGCATCCGTATCGTCGACGACCAGCGTCTCTTTCATGCGAAGGGCATAATCCCCCTCAGCAAGCAAAAAATGCCACTCGATACTCCGACCGGTACGGTGGTTCAGGTAGCCAACGGCGCGATGCTGTTCCAGTTGGTCAAGAGTTTCCGGCCGACCATGAGCGGCAATATAGTCTGGAGAAGCGAGAATCGCCCAGCGAAAGCTTGCAAGCTGTCGGGCAACCAAAGTGGTCGAATCGTCGATTCTGCCCGTTCGTATCGCGCAGTCATACCCTTCCTGAATAATATCTTCTACGTCATCGCTTGAACAAATCGTGATATCCAGACCGGGATACTGCTGCAGAAATTCCGGCAGCCCTGGGATAATACAATGTCGGGCAAGGGACTGCGGCATACCCACTTTAAAGCGTCCTCTGGGCTGCGCAAATCTACCGGGGAAAGAGGACTCCAGGGTGGCGATCTCAGCCAGAAGCCTTTTGCACTCTGTATAATAACTGTGGCCGTCTACCGTCACGCTAAGCTTACGGGTGGTACGCTGTAAAAGCTGAATTCCCAGGTATGCTTCAAGCTCTTTAATCACCCGCGATACCGTTGAGCGCGGCAGCCCCAGCACCTCAGCCGCTCTGGCGAACCCGTGTGAATCCACCACGCAAACATAGACCTGCATTGATTCCAGCTTATCCATTTTGCCCCTTCCCCCACGCGATTGTTCTATATTTGCGAACAGTTTAACCCAATGTTGAGTCCTTATCGAATGTAGCTGATCGACCTAAACTTCCGTAAACCCAATCGATAGTGTGATCTGATCAGTAAGGAGTCAGAATGAGAGAATCTCATATTAATGCAGGTGAAAAGGTATTAGTGCTGGGAGCGGGACAGTTGGGAGCAGCCGTACTCAGCTCATTAATCCCGGCGGTCAAGCGACAAAATGGTACCGTCGCGGCTATCGTGTCGCCAGGATCGTGGGGCGATCGGGGGGAGTTGCTTTCTGCTAGCCATCAACAACTGGCGGCGGCAGGGGCAGAATTTATTGCCTGCGACGTAGCCGCTGGTACGGTTGCATCGTTAACTGGCCCGTTTGCAGAGTTTGATACCGTCATCAACTGCATGGGCTTTATTGCTGGCACAGGAACCCAGATAAAGATTACCCGTGCGGTACTGGAGGCCGGAGTGAAGCGCTATTTTCCCTGGCAGTTTGGCGTAAATTACGATGTAGTCGGAAAAGGCAGCGGTCAACCCGTCTGGGACGAACAGTATGATGTCAGAACATTATTACGGGAACAAATCGCCACAGAATGGGTGATTATTTCGACCGGTATGTTTACCAGTTTCCTTTTCGAGCCTGCCTTCGACGTGGTGAATTTATCGCAAAATACGATTAATGCCCTCGGCAGTTGGGATACCCAGGTTACCGTAACAACACCCGCGGATATTGGCCGTCTGACCACCGCGATTTATTTGCAACAACCGCGGGTGAGAAATGAAGTTATCTTTATCGCCGGAGAAACCACTTCCTATAGAAAACTGGCGGACACCGTTGAGCGGGTAACTCAAAAATGCTTTTCAAAAAAGGTACTCACTTTGCCCACTCTACTGGAACAACTACGTTCAAACCCGGACGATGGAATGCTTCGCTATCGCGCAGCTTTTGCCAGGGGAGACGGTATGTGGTGGCCAATGAATAAAACGTGGAATGCACAAAATAATATACCTACCCAGGATATTGCCTCATGGCTCAAAAGTAGCATTTATTAAACACCACAGTCGTCCCAAAGAAGTCGCAACAATGGTCGCGGGGCTGGCAGGCCCGAAAGCCTCGTTAGGAGCCATGCAGACCATTGACGGCGCGTTTGGTGCGTGATGCCATGACGGGGTTTGGCATCCACGAGATCCCGTCATGATTTTGTTGCGTCGGTTTTCAGCCTACGGCTAACTCGTTCACAACACTGGCGGCGCTTTTGATGCTGCGGATAGTGCCGATCCCCGTACCGAGTGAGATATAGCCTTCATCAGCATTCCCCTCCAGCATGCCAATACGCAAGCCACGCAATCCCCCCATTGCTCTGCCGAGCTCTTCATGACTTGCGCCGGCCTTATCCATTGCGACCAAAGTTTCAGCGAGCCTGCCCGGCAGGGAGCGATAGTAGTGCGGCTGCGTGCGGAACAGCAGCAAATCAAGACCGTTGGCGGCAATAATTCTGTTTTTAATCGACAGCGGTACCCTGCTCTCTTCCGTTCCGATAAACACCGAACCGGCAAATACCCCTTCTGCGCCTAATGCGTGCGCCGCTCTGGCGGTGCGGTTATCAGTAATACCACCCGCAGCCATTAGCGGAATATTTTTCACCGCATCGGCAATCAGCGGCACGATTGAAAAAGTACCCAGCGCGGTGCCCGGCAAGGTTCCCCCTTCATCAAAACCGGTCGCGACAATGATATCGGCGCCGGCATCTTCAGCAAGACGAGTATTTTCAGGCGTTGGATTGATATCGCGATAAATAATAGCAATGCCCGCCTGTTTAAGTTCATTAAATAACGACGGTATGATCGCCCCTTCACCGTAGCCGGTATAAACCACAGCGCTGACGCCCTCTTCTTTAATTACCTGCAGAATGGGTGGAGTCCAGATGTCATTGTCTGGAGAGGGGATCAGGTTTACACCAAAAGGCTTTTCGGTCAGTTGCTTAGTTTTACGAATCTCTTCGCGCATTTTTTCAGCGGTTTCTTCGGGCGTTGATACCGCAGTCGCGGCGGTTAATCCGGCATTAGGGCCAAGTACGCCAAGTCCCCCGGCATTGCTGACTGCGGCGACTAGACGGGCATCGGTCAACCAGGAGAGAGGGCCCTGAATCACCGGTTTTTCAATATGCAGGATCTGGCAGATACGGTTAGTTTTCATAATGGATTATCCTTCGCAGTGGCGCTACGGCGCGGGTCGTTTTTGCTGGAAGGAGTGTATGACGTTAGATTATTTAGAAAAATAGCTAAAAAAGTTCATCACTATTATAAAATTGATAACAATATCTACTCTGGCATCAGGCAAAAGAATCCAGCCATGCAATTAAATCTCTTTGAATCTATAAGAATTTTTATTGAAATTGTCGAATCAGGCAGCTTTACTCAGGCAGCAGAAAACCTGCAAGTTCATCGCCCCGCCGTGACGAAAGCCTTACAGCTGCTTGAGCAGCACTGCGGTACGCGTTTGCTGCAGCGAACCACGCGTCGCATTAGCCTGACGCCTGACGGGGAAACGTTTTATCAACGGAGTAAACCTTTACTCTCCCAGGCGGATGAGCTGCTGGAGTCTTTTGGCGCCGATCGCGTACTGCGCGGCCAGCTGCGGGTTGATATGCCCATCGCTTTTGCAACTTTACTGGTTGTCCCCAGGCTTCCTGATTTTTATCGCCAGCATCCTGACCTCGAAATCATTCTTAGTAGCTCAGATCGCCGGAGAGATATGCTGCGCGATGGTCTTGACTGCCTGCTTCGCGTCGGGGAACTGGATGACGGAGACTATATCGCCCGTAAGCTGGGCAATATTAAAATGACGACCTGCGCCAGCCCGGCCTATATTGCCCGCTACGGCGCGCCGAACACGCTGGAGGATTTACAGCAGCATCAGGCGATCAACTGGATTAACAGCAACAGCCGACAAAGCATGCCGTGGACGTTTACCACGCCAGAAGGCCCCGTTGAAATGACGCTTCCCGGTAAGCTGGTCGTGGATAACTCAGAAACCTATTTATCTGCGGGGCTGGCAGGCCTGGGATTAGTCCAGGGGATGAACGTGTTTTTACAGCCTTATCTCGACCGGGGGCTGTTAGTGGAAGTCTTACCCGACAATCCTACCCCCGATCGCAAACTGTCACTTTTGTATCCGCACCGCCATCTTTCCCGCAAAGTTCGGGTGTTTACCGAATGGTTAGAGAGCTTATTGTGAAAAACAAATTTAATACCGTCCTCCTGGGTGAAATTAACAGGATTAATTCACAGCAGGACAGGCGTGCCGTCAGTAAACCTTCGCCAGGCCATAGGCTCTGCGTTGGCTGGCGGCGGCACGACAGCAGATACTCATTCCGGAAAGATTAATGCGTTCAGGACGTGATCCTGCCAGATACCATTAATTTTCAGATAAGAGTGCGCATAGCCCTCTTGCACAAAACCCAGACTTTTAAGGGTATTGCTGCTCCGCACGTTATCAGGCAGATGATTGGCCATGATCCTGTGTATCCCGTAATTCTCACGCACGTACCGAATCGCCTGCTCTAACGCTTCGCGCATCAGGCCCTTTCCCTGGCAGGCGCGATCGAGGGAAAAGCCCAGATAGCATGCCTGAAAAACGCCGAAGACAAAGTTAGTGAAGTTGATACTGCCGATGATTTGCGGTTCATTTTTGAGGGTGAAAACCAGCATCAGGCTACGTTTTTCGTCATACTCTCTGCGCGCGCTGCTGATTCTTTGCGCAATAGTGTCTAACGTAAAATAGTCGTCATTTCGCAAGGGTTCGAATGGCGCAAGGTGAGAACGGTTTTCCAGCAAATAATCCTGTAAATGCCGTGCATGGTCGGGCGCCAGTAAACAGATATCGGTGCGCTCCGTAGATAATAACTTCATCGCTTAGCCCTACTAACATGTTGGGCGATGATTATAGGAACTGGCGCAAAAATTAACAAATACAACCACAACATTTAACATTAAAAATACATACCCTTATTTCTCTAATAACTTCGCATTCGGCGCTGCGCCGGTCACTGACCGCCGCGGCCACCGCTCCTCTCCTCGTGCACGTCTCCCGTATCAGGCATCCTCGTACCTGCTCAAGTTCGCAATGTATCTATCACCGCCCGCAGCGCGGGGGAGACGTTGCGATGAGGATAATAGAGAAAAGAGCCTTCCAGCCGCTGGCTGTAACGCTGCAGGACTCTGATAAGCGCGCCCCGCTCCAGGTCGTCGGCGACCAGCTCCTGCGGAACATAGGCCAGGCCCAGTCCCAGGCGGGCGGCTTTCGCTTCCATATAGCTGTCGGCAAAAGCCCACTGCCCCTGAGGCCGGTGGGTAATTTTTTTACCCTGCTCATTCAGCTCCCAGGCGTAAAGGCTACCGTCGCCAAACTGGTAAGCGATACAGGGATGGACGACCAGATCCGCTGGCGTTTGCGGGAAACCGTAGCGGCGAAAATGCTCGGGCGTGCCGACAACGGCCATCTCCATATCGGGCGAAATGCGCACTGCGACCATGCCGCCGCCGACCTCCGGCCCAAGACGCACCCCGGCATCAAACCGCTCTGCAATAATATCGACAAACCGACTTTCGCTAATAAGTTCCAGCCGGATATCAGGATAGCGCTGCTTGAACACCGCCAGCTTCGGCAGAAGGACTTTATCAATCGCATGCTGGCTGGCGTTAATGCGGACGGTGCCGGAAGGCGTGTTGCGATAATACGCCAGAGTGGAAAGCCCCGAATCCAATGCATCAAAGCCCGCTTCTACCGTTCGATAGAGCTGCTCGCCGGCCTGGGTAAGTGAAAGTTTACGGGTCGTGCGCACCAGAAGCTGTACGCCGAGCCTTTCTTCAAGTTCGCGTACGGCGCGGCTGACGCCGGATTGCGCCAGCCCAAGCCGCTGCGCGGCGGCGGTAAAGCTCCCTTCCCGCACCACCAGCATGAACAGGTAAAGATCGTTATAGTTTTCCCGCCTCGCCATCATTCTCCCCGCTACCGTTTCGCTATTTATCACAATTTGATATGAATCTTAGCACTTTCCCCCCGCTAATCAGCACTCTGACTGCTAACTATAATCAGCGCACTGCAACAAAGCACAGCAGCGTTGTCCGTATGAAACCTGTATCAGGAACCTGTTTTAGGGGAAATATTGATGAAAGCGTTCACCAGAAAACTGACGGCCGTCATGCCAGCCATGCTGCTATGCGCATCATTAAGTGGAGTAACAACCATGAGCTATGCCGATACAACCAATCCGAACGCGCCCGTTTCGCTGATCGAAACCTGGGACAAAACCTTTACGAAAAGCGCGAAAGTCGATCACCGCAAGGTGACCTTCCAGAACCGCTACGGGATCACCCTGGTCGGCGATCTCTACATCCCTAAAGATCGCGGCGAGCGCAAGCTGGCGGCGATTGCCGTAAGCGGCCCCTTCGGCGCGGTGAAAGAGCAGTCCAGCGGGCTGTATGCCCAGACCCTGGCAGAACAGGGCTTTGTCACCCTCGCCTTCGATCCTTCGTACACGGGGGAAAGCGGCGGTCATCCGCGTAACGTCGCCTCGCCGGATATCAATACTGAGGATTTCAGCGCGGCGGTGGATTTTTTAGGATTGCAAAACGAAGTGGATCGCAACCGAATCGGCCTGCTCGGCATCTGCGGCTGGGGCGGCATGGCGCTGAACGATGCCGCGATGGATACCCGCGTCAAAGCGGTGGCCACCAGCGTTATGTACGATATGAGCCGCGCGATGGGCCACGGCGTTGGCGACGGTAAAGATCGTTATACCACCGCCGATCGCCGCGCCGTACTGCAATATCTGAACGCGCAGCGCTGGAAAGATGCGGAAAACGGTACCTTCGCACCGGGCGGACATGACATTTATGTCGATGAGAAAGGCAACGCCAGCGCGGGCGATCGTATCCTGCCGGAAACCCTGCCAGCCAACCCGAACCCGGTATTGAAAGAGTTCTTTGATTATTACCGCATGCCGCGCGGTTTCCACGCCCGCTCCGTCAACTCAACCGGCGCGTGGAACGCGACCATGCCGCTGTCGTTTATGAATATGCCGCTGCTGAGCTATGCCAATGAAGTCACCATCCCGACGCTGATCGTAACCGGTGAAAATGCCCACTCACGCTATTTTGCCGAAGACGCTTTCAAGGCTATCGGCAGTAAAGAGAAAGAGCTGGTCATTGTCCCCGGCGCGAACCATGTCGATCTGTATGATAATGCGGCCGGTAAAATCCCGTTTGCCAGATTTGAACAGTTCTTCAAAACCAGCCTGAGATAACGCCCCCGAGCCGCCCGTCTTTGCGGGCGGCTGACCCTCGCGCCCATGACTTTTCACCGCCTTTTTTGCCGCTATTCCATGCCAGGCGTCCTTTGCGGCAGGGCCTGAATCTGGCCGAAAAAATATCCAGAGATGTCCATCATGTCCATATTGAGTCGTAATACACCACACCCTCAACCCCCCGCCCACTGGGGCGGCGTCTTTGCCATGACGCTGTGCGTTTTTGTCCTTATCGCTTCCGAATTTCTGCCGGTCAGCCTGCTGACGCCGATTGCCAGAGAGTTAAATATCACCGAGGGGCTGGCAGGCCAGGGCATTGCGATTTCCGGCGCCCTGGCGGTGCTGACCAGCCTGACCATCTCTGACCTTGCCGGCAGTCTGAATCGTAAATATCTCCTGCTGGGGCTGACGGTGCTGATGGCGGCGTCGGGAATGATTGTTGCCCTCGCCCACAACTATGCGGTTTATATGGCGGGAAGAGCCCTGATTGGCGTCGTTATCGGTGGCTTCTGGTCCATGTCGGCGGCCACCGCTATCAGACTGGTGCCGGCGCACCAGGTTCCCCGTGCGCTGGCGATTTTCAACGGCGGTAACGCGCTGGCAACCGTCGTAGCGGCGCCGCTTGGCAGCTACCTGGGAGCCACCGTCGGCTGGCGCGGCGCTTTTTTCTGCCTCGTGCCGCTGGCGATAGCTGCATTCATCTGGCAGTGCGTCAGCCTGCCAGCGATGGAAAGCGCCACAGCGAGTCGGCCACGCGGTGCTTTGCTTCGTCTGTTCAGCCGCCCCATCGTCGCCATCGGCCTGCTGGCCTGCGGACTTTTCTTTATGGGCCAGTTTGCCTTATTTACCTACGTGCGGCCATTTTTGGAAACGGTAACCCATATCAGCACCTCAGGTCTGTCACTGATTCTGCTCGCTATCGGCGTCGCGGGTTTTATCGGCACTCTGTGCGTTTCGACGCTCCTCAACGCCCGGTTTTATCAGACCTTAATCACCCTCCCGTTGCTGATGGCGGCGATTGCCGCAACGCTGCTTCTGGTCGGCCACCACGTCTGGCCCGTTGCCGTACTGTTAAGCTTATGGGGAATGCTGGCGACGGCGGCGCCAACCGGCTGGTGGACCTGGATAGCGCGGACCCTGCCCAATGATGCCGAGGCGGGTGGCGGCCTGATGGTCGCCGTCATTCAGCTGTCGATCGCGCTGGGTTCAACTGCTGGAGGTTGGGCATTCGACCGCCTGGGGTGGCAAAGCGCGTTTGGCTTAAGCGGCATTTTGCTGCTTGCCGCGGTGGGTATGACTTTGCTCACCAGCCGTCAACCGGCGAAATAAGCTCACGGAATCCGATACGAGCAGCGGAGTTTTCTCGTCGCGGGTAATGCGTATAATGCGGCTTGCATTCACGCTGAAAAATAACCGCGGCTCATATTATGCATCTCAACCGGTGTTGCTGGCTGCTACTGATCTTCGCAGCGATCGGTAGCTTTTTTACCTCCTGGCCCTTTGCTGTCTGGCTGCTGCTGATTAACGTACTGACGCTGGTGATTTATGGCGTGGATAAAATGGCGGCGCGCAGGGCCTGGCGTAGAGTGCCCGAGGCCACTTTACTGACATTTGGCCTGTTGGGCGGCTGGGCTGGAGCCATAGCGGGCCAAAGGCTGTTCCGCCATAAAACGCAGAAGCAGCCGTTCAGGACCTGGTTCGTCATCAGTACGATGGTCAGCATCGCAGGGATGGCGGCGATTTATGGGTTGTATGCTTTTTCCGCTCACTGAGCGATGGCAACGCTGGCGGCGGGTAAACGGGGCAAGCCATTCAACCCGCCGCTATTCGTAGTATATTATTGAGAGTATTGTTGATTATCAGGTGTACCTTATGACCTACTCCATCGGTGAATTTGCGCAGCTTTGCGGCATTAACGCGACCACGCTTCGCGCCTGGCAGCGTCGCTACGGCCTCCTTAAGCCACAGCGTACCGATGGCGGCCATCGTCTGTACAGCGATGACGATATTCAGCAGGCGCTCAAAATTCTCGACTGGGTCAAAAAAGGGGTGCCGGTCAGCCAGGTCAAGCCCCTGCTGGCCCGTCCCGGCGCGCGACGGACAAATAACTGGCTCACCTTGCAGGAAAGCATGCTGCAGCGACTGAAAGAGGGAAAAATCGAATCACTGCGCCAGCTGATTTACGACGCCGGTCGTGAATATCCCCGCCCCGAGCTGGTCACCGAAGTGCTGCGCCCGCTGCGTAGCCAGGTTTCCGCCAATGTCCCGGCAATCATGACGCTGCGCGAAATCCTCGATGGCATCATTATCGCCTATACCTCCTTTTGCCTCGAAGGGGACAAAAAAGCGCCCGGCGATAACTATCTGATCACCGGCTGGCACCTGACGGACGCCTGCGAAATCTGGCTTGAAGCGCTCAAGCGCACCGGCAAGGGTCACCGCATCGACGTCCTTCCCACCCCTCCCGCAACCCTTGCACCGGAGATCCTGCCAGAACGCAAATGGCTGCTGGTGACGACCGGTAAACTCTCGCCTGCCCGGCAGAGGCAGATTGAACGCTGGCAGCAGCAGGTTGTCTCGCTGGAGATTATCGCGCTGTAATGGCATGCGCCACACCCCGTGGCGCAGCGAACAGGTCCCTCAGTATCGCCCCAACAAAAATCCCCCTTTGCTTTTTCGTGCAACTTTTTCGCACCCGCTCGCAGACGCCTCTTTTCTCGCTAACGCCTCCAGAACCACGCATCAAAGTTTCAATAATAACCACATGATAAATAACAACAATAAAAAATATTTTCACCAAAACTTGGACAAATATTATTAATTGTGTAAGTTTTAACTATGCTACATTGTTTACTCAGGAAGTGACCTATGCGTCCCTCGTCGTCCGCCATCAGTCGTTTTAGCGCGTACTATGCCACGCTGGATACCCAGCCGCCCTCAGCGCTGGCCGAGCTGTACCATGCCCATGCCGTGCTGATCGATCCTTTTGGCCAACATCAGGGACTGGCCGCAATCCAGGATTACCTTTCACACCTGCTGGCTAACGTGGATCACTGCCGTTTCACCCTCGATGCGCCGCTCTGCGCCGGTCAACGCTTTGCCGTCGCCTGGACCATGCACTGGTCGCATCCGCGACTTGCCGGCGGAGCGGCGCTAGAGCTTGCGGGATGTTCAACGGTCACCATTGAGGACGAACGCATTATTCATCAGCGTGACTACTACGACGCCGGAGAGATGCTGTATGAACATCTTCCCCTGCTGGGATCGGCGGTGCGCGGCGTCAAGCGGAGGGTGCGGAAATGATGACGGTTCTGATCACCGGCGCCAGCTCCGGCATTGGCGCCGGGCTCGCCAGATCCTTTGCTGCGGATGGTCATCTTGTCATTGCCTGCGGCCGCGATCCGTCTCGTCTGGCGGCGCTACAGCAGCACAGCCCCAACATCCGCGTCCTCTCATTCGATATGACGGACAGAGATGCCTGTCGCCAGACGCTCGCTAACTGCCGCGCCGATTGGGTCATTCTCTGCGCCGGGACCTGCGAGTACCTCGATCGCGGCATGGTTGATGCCGGGCTGGTTGAAAGAGTCATCACCACCAATTTTCTCGGGCCGGTGAACTGCCTGGCAGCGCTTCAGTCGCAGCTGTCAGCCGGGAATCGCGTGGTGCTGGTGAGCTCGATGGCGCACTGGCTGCCCTTTCCACGGGCCGAGGCCTATGGCGCATCGAAAGCGGCGCTAACCTGGTTTGCCAACAGTCTGCGCCTGGACTGGGAGCCACGAGGGATCGCCGTCACGGTCGTTTCGCCTGGGTTTGTTGATACCCCACTAACGCGTCAGAACGATTTTTCAATGCCTGGACAGGTGAGCGTGGAGCAGGCGGTGAAAGCCATTCGCCGCGGCCTGGCGAAAGGTCACGATCGTATTGCCTTCCCGACTGGCTTTTGTTTGCTTCTGCGCCTGCTGGCCGGGCTTCCTGAAAGTCTTCAACGCAAGCTGTTACGCAGGATGGTACGGTCATGAAAATCGCGATTATTGGCAGCGGGATTGCCGGGCTGACCTGCGCATGGCGTCTTGCCGCGCAACACCAGGTAACCCTGTTCGAAGCTGCATCCACGCCGGGAGGGCACACCGCAACGGTGGATATCGCCACGCCGCAGGGTACGTGGGCCATCGATACCGGATTCATTGTGTATAACGATCGCACCTATCCGCACTTTATCGGCCTGCTGAGCGAGCTGGGGATCCGCGGCCAAAAAACGCAAATGAGCTTTTCGGTCCATAACCCGCAGAGTGGCCTGGAGTATAACGGTCATAGCCTGAGTTCGCTTTTCGCCCAGCGACGCAATCTGCTTAAGCCGGCCTTCTGGGGTCTGCTGAGAGAAATCGTCCGTTTTAATCGGCTGGCGAAGCAGGCTCTGGGAGGCGCGTTCGACCCGGCCGCCACGCTACAGACCTTCCTCGAGCGCCACCGCTTTAGCCCTTTTTTTGCGCGCCACTACATTCTGCCGATGGGGGCCGCTATCTGGTCTTCGTCGCTACAGGAGATGCGTCGCTTCCCGCTGGCGCTGTTCTTACGCTTCTTTGATAATCACGGCCTGCTGGATATCCGCCAGCGTCCGCAGTGGTACGTGGTGCCCGGCGGCTCGCGCGAATACGTCCGCGCCCTGCTTGTCCGGTCTGGCGATCGCCTGAGCCTCCGCCTCAATACGCCGGTGCAAAACGTTATCCGCGGTCAGGATGGCGTGACGTTGCAACTGGCAACGGGAGAGGAGCATTTCGATCAGGCGATCTTCGCCTGCCATTCGGCCGATGCGCTGGCCATGCTGGCGGAACCCACCGTCGCCGAACGCGAGATTCTGGGCGATATCGGCTGGCAGCGCAACGAGGTTGTTCTGCACAGCGATCCCCGCTGGCTGCCGGTGCGTAAGCGCGCCTGGGCCAGCTGGAACTATCGCCTGAGCGAGCAGGATCAGGCCAGCGCCTGCGTCACCTACAACATGAATATTCTTCAGGGCCTGCCTGCCGACGCCCCGCTGTTCTGCGTCACCCTCAATCCGCCGACGCCGGTGGACCCGCGCTTCGTCTGGAAACGTATGGTCTATGAACATCCGTTGTTTAATCCACAAAGCGGGTCGGCTCAGCTGCGGCGCGAGGAGATCAACGGCCGCCAGCGGAGCTGGTTCTGCGGCGCGTACTGGTATAACGGCTTCCATGAAGATGGCGTGCGCAGCGCCCTCGATGTGGTCAACGGCATCGCCGCGACGGAGAATCGCTGAAATGAACAGCTGCCTGTATGAAGGGGTATTACGCCACCGCCGTCTCCAGCCGAAAGCGCACCATTTTCGCTATCGCATCTTCATGGCCTGGCTCGATCTGGATGAACTGGACCTGCTCAGCGAAGTGGGTATCCGCCGCAATAGTTTTGCTGCCGCCTCTTTTTACGATGCGGATTACCCGCTGGGTACGCCGCTGAAAGCGCAGGTTCTGAATCGGCTGGAAAGCCTGACCGGCGCGCGTCCGGATGGCCGCGTTATGCTGCTGACCCAGCTGCGCTATCTGGGCTTTCATTTTAACCCGGTCAACTTTTACTACTGCTATGACGGCGCAGGCGCCCTGCGCTGGGTACTGGCAGAAGTGCGCAACACGCCGTGGAATGAACGGCATTACTACGCCGTGGACGGCCAACGGACGCGTCCGCTGGATAAGGCCTTTCACGTCTCGCCGTTTAACCCGATGGACATGGTCTATCACTGGCGATTCAACCGGCCCGGTAAAACGCTGCATATGCATATTGAGAACCATCAGACGGCAAAAGTCTTCGATGCCACGCTGGCCCTGAGCCGTGAACCCTTAACCCGGGCCAACCTGCGAGGGCTGCTGCTGCGCATTCCGCTGATGACGCTGAAAACCGTTCTCGCGATTTACTGGCAGGCGCTACGGCTGTGGCTCAAGCGCGTGCCGCTGTACAACCATCCTGTCAGCAGGAGTGAACGCTCATGACCGATCCCGTTTTTGCGCTTGAGCCCGATATCCCGCGCAACGTACGTATCGCGCGCTGGTTGCTCTTTCGTCTGTTGAGCGGCATTCGTGAAGGCTCGCTCACCGTTCGCGAAGGGGCGCAGACCTTTCACTTTGGCGACCCCGCCGCGACGTTACGCGCCGACGCGCAGGTCCTCTCCGCGGGCGTCTACTGGCGCTTACTCACTGGCGGCAGCCTTGCCGCGGCGGAGGCCTGGATGGACGGAGAATGGGAGAGCCAGCAGTTGACGCAGTTGCTGCAGATCCTGGCGCGCAACGGCCAGGTGCTGGGGCGGCTGGAGCGCGGCTTCCGGCTACTGGGCAAGCCCGTAGAACGACTGCGCCACTGGACGCGCCGCAACTCGCGCGCGCAGGCGAAGGTGAATATCGCCGCCCATTACGATCTGGGCAACGACTTTTACGCCCGCTTTCTTGACGACGAGCTCCTCTACTCCAGCGCGCTGTTTACCGATGACGGTCAGGATCTCACCCAGGCCCAGCGGGCCAAAATGGCGCGCCTGTGCGAGCGTCTGGCGCTTACGCCCGGCGATCATTTGCTGGAGATCGGTACCGGCTGGGGGGCAATGGCCGAATTCGCCGCTCGTCATTACGGCTGTCGGGTCACCACCACCACCCTGTCGCAGGAACAGTTTCAGTGGGCCAAAGCGCGGATTGCCCGCGCCGGGCTTCAGGATCGCGTCGACGTGCTGCTCTGCGATTACCGCGATCTCACCGGCCAGTACGACAAGCTGCTGTCGGTGGAGATGATTGAGGCCGTGGGCCAACGCTATCTGCCGGCTTTTTTCCGCACCTGTCAGGCGCGCTTGCGTCCGGGCGGCAGGATGGCGATCCAGGCAATCACCATCCAGGACCAGCGCTATCGCGGCTACAGCAAAAGCGTGGATTTTATTCAGCGCTATATCTTTCCGGGTGGATTTTTGCCCAGCATTACAGTGATGAACGAACTGATGACGCGCCATACCGATTTTGTGATGCGCGATCTGTTCGATATGGGCCCGGACTACGCCCGTACCCTGGCCCACTGGCGGCAGCGTTTTCTCCACGCCTGGCAGGATATCGAGAAGCTTGGCTTTGATGAACGTTTCCGCCGCATGTGGCTTTATTACTTCGGCTACTGTGAGGCCGGATTTAACGCCCGCACCATCAGCGTCGTGCAGCTCACCGCGGAGCGAACATCATGAAACGCATTTTGACCCTTGGCCTCGCGCTGCTGATGCTGGCGCTGGCGGGCTGCAGCGCCGAAGTGACCGATTATCGACAGCAGCAGCCGGCGCTGGATATCTTCCACTATTTTCAGGGTAAAACCGAAGCATGGGGGATGGTGCAGGATCGCCATGGCAAGCAGCTACGCCGCTTTCATGTTGAGATTGACGGTGAGGTTGTTGGCGACACGCTGACGCTACATGAACGCTTTGTCTACGATGATGGCGAAAAGCAGCAGCGGGTATGGCGCATTCGCCGCACCGACGACAACCGTTATCAAGGCACCGCTGGCGATATTACCGGCGTGGCGCTTGGCCAGGCATCGGGCAACGCTTTTCACTGGCGCTACAGCATGAACGTAAAAGCCGAGGGTAGCCGCTGGCTACTCGATTTCGACGACTGGATGTTCCTGCAGGACGGCGTGCATCTGTTCAACAAAACGGAAATGAAGAAATTTGGCGTTACCGTCGCCACCGTCACCCTTTTCTTCACCCGGACAGCACAATAAAAGAGGATTATGCCATGAGCACACAACCTTTGATTGGGATCAGCGGATGTTTGACCGGTGCAGCCGTGCGATTCGACGGCGGGCATAAGCGAATGGGATTCGTGATGGATGAGCTGGCGCAATGGGTCGCGTTTAAGCCCGTCTGTCCGGAGATGGCGATCGGCCTGCCCGTTCCCCGGCCTGCGCTGCGGCTGGTCCAAACTCGCGAAGGGGATATCCGCATGCGCTTCACCCATGCTCCGCACGACGACGTAACGGAGAAAATGGCCGATTTTGCCAGCGCCCACCTTACGACGCTGGGCGAACTGTCGGGATTTATCGTCTGCGCCAAATCACCTAGCTGCGGTATGGAGCGCGTGCGGCTGTATGATGATAAGGGCAATCGCGGACGTAAAGAAGGCACAGGGTTATTTACCGCCGCGCTGCTGGAGAAATATCCCTGGCTACCGGTAGAAGAGGACGGCCGCCTGCACGATCCGGCGCTGCGTGAGAATTTTGTCGAAAGAGTTTTTGCCCTGCACGAGCTCAACTGCTTGCACAAAAGTGGCCTGACGCGCCGTGGGCTGCTGGATTTCCATAGCCGCTATAAGCTTCAGCTGCTGGCTCACCATCAGGCGGGTTACCGGGAAATTGGCCCGTTCGTTGCCTCGCTGCATGAATGGGAGGATCTGGAGGCTTTCTTTGTGGCGTACCGCGACAAATTGATGGCGATCCTGAAAAAGCCCGCCTCGCGTAAAAATCACACCAACGTACTGATGCATATTCAGGGCTACTTCCGTAACCAGCTGAACAGCCGCCAGCGCGGCGAGTTACGCGACGTGATCCTCAACTATCGCTCCGGACTGCTGCCGATCCTCGCACCGCTAACGCTGCTTAAGCACTATCTGGCGGAATACCCGGATCGTTACCTGCAGACGCAGAACTACTTTGATCCCTATCCGCAGGATCTGGCCCTGCGCCTGACGGTGAATTAAGTCTACAGAACCCGCGAACAGGCCGGCGCAGGCCAGCCTGTTCGCGTAGATGCCGACAGACCTGGAACCACGCCTCAAACATCCCGCCGACGTTTAACGAATGCAGCCGTTCGACGCTGCTGTCGTTCACTTTGGCGATGTGCTTATTGTCCACCCGGCCGCCGGGGACGTAGAAGCGCAGCATCCGGCGGCTCTCCGCCCCCATGCCAATGGCGATGTTTTGCGACAGCGTCAGCTTCCAGCCGCGGTTATCGCCGCCCCGATCGTAATCGACGCGCTGATAGCTTGCTTCCAGCCAGGTCGAATGCACATCGTTCCAGAAGTACATTGGCCGCACGATGGCGCCATCGTTTTACGGTTGTCGCTAGTGTCCTTGCCGTTGTCATAGTCGCGGAAGGCCAGCGGCGATAACCGCCATCGTTGATGTAAGTTTTTTATCATTGTCATGTTTATCTCAAGACAGGTTAATCTTATTCAGATAATAACAATCCCATTCCGGGCAGGCAGAATATGCCGCTATTATGAGAGCAATTTAATTTTTATTTTGTCCGGCCAGTGAGGTTTTTTCACTATTCGGGTTGTCGCGCCTCCCTAATAAACGTGTCATCATTTATGCTAATCCGTATAAATCTACCCTAAGGATAATTCGCTGACCAGCAGTGAACTCAGTAACGGCTCAGGCATTTGCGACGGAACGTATATCCTTATTCCAACAGCCCCCTGCTATTTTTCATAGGGTATAAGGAAAACCCTGCGGATATATCCTTACGATTATTGCGGCATATACCCGGCAAGTCTTCATCGGCTGCATAAATGCAAAACAGTATGGGTAAAAACGTTATTGTCCCGTCCCTCTCCTTTTCGACTGCATGCCTTTATTGCAGCGCAAGCGTCCACAAGGCTTGCGGAGCGCCCAAACACCCGTCGGCAGTGATGGACGTATTAACCTGCGCTACCGCCAGGAACACCGTAACGACTCGACTGCGACAGCGCCGCGCTGGTGGTATAAACGCTGACCGTGCCCCTCGCAAAATACCGTTGCATGCTAAACGCCAAAATCAAGGGAAAAGTAAATTAATAATTGTGACACATCCTCTATTCTCCTGCCCGGTCATTGAATTACGTTATTTCACTCAGCGATTAAGAAAAGCCCCAAATGTGAGCCATCTCGCAAATAACAGCTTTATATATTTAACACTCGGGGAGCTATCTGGCGTACATTTTATGCAGGAATGCAAGTTGTAAGGGATAAAATGGTGGTTTTAGAAAATTCCAACGCAGGCGGAATAGCATTTTTGTGTAGCGACTCAACATACTCTGGAGTTGCCTTTGCTTTGATGATCACAGAAGTAAAAAAACATAATAAATTAATTTAAAAACGTAATAGATTCTTCGAGATCATTTATGTCAGAAAGTGTTACACATCTACACAGCAAGCCGGAGTCTGCTCAGCATGGGTAAAAACATAATGCAAAGTCGCCATGACGAATATCATAAATTAACTCGCGGGGAACGTATTGGTTATGGGATGGGCGACTTTGCTCAAAACCTGGTTTTTGGCACAATTGGCG
Organism: Klebsiella sp. CN_Kp066; assembly: GCF_040065135.1. Classification (NCBI taxonomy): domain Bacteria; kingdom Pseudomonadati; phylum Pseudomonadota; class Gammaproteobacteria; order Enterobacterales; family Enterobacteriaceae; genus Klebsiella; species Klebsiella sp. CN_Kp066. The sequence goes on from NZ_JBEAIU010000037.1 coordinate 108,210, forward strand.
GTTTTCTTGCTCTGCACATGCTGACGGTCAATACCATCAGTACAGCAACGGCAGGGTTTATATTTCTTTTTGTCCGCATCATCAATGTCTTTTGGGATCCGATGGTGGGAACTTTCGTTGATAAGAGAACATCGAACGCCGGGAAATACCGTCCCTGGCTGCTCAGAGCCGGCGTGCCGCTGGTGATCCTTTCCGCTTTACTTTTTGCCCCGATCCCCGGCGTCCGCGGTTCAGTCCCTTTTGCTTTTATCATCTATCTGGCGCTGGATTTAGTCTATTCGCTCGTGAATATTCCTTATGGTTCACTTAACGCTTCACTGACGCGCGACCCGGAATCGATTGATAAGCTCACCAGTACGCGAATGATGCTGGCCAACAGCGCCAACCTGCTTGTCTATACTCTGTTCCCGATGTTTGTACAAATGGCTTCGCCTAAAGATCGCAGCCTGAAGGACACCGGTTTTTTTGGTATTGAACTCAATCTGGGTAACTATACCGATCCTTCTGCGAACTATGCCTGGTTTGGCGTTTACTCAATTTATATGTTGATTGGCGCGGTGGCGCTTTTCATCTGCTATAAATTCACCAAAGAACGTGTGGTGGCGACAGCGGAACAGACGGCTAACGTCAAAACCACCGATCTTTTTCTTGAACTCAAACATAATCGCCCGCTGGTTATTCTCGGACTGTTCTTTATGCTGGCCTTTACGTTCATGTTTTTTATGAACACGGTAAATGGCTTTTTCAATCAGTACGTTGTTGGCCATTCAGAATGGATGGGGGCAGTTGGCCTGGTCGCCTCTATTCCGGGCATTGCTTTCCCCATTTTCTGGCCGCGACTCAAGAAAATTTTTGGCAAAAAAGGGTTCTTCCATCTTTTTCTGGCCATGTTCATTGTCGGTGAATTATTAACCTATATTTGGTCGCGCGAGGGTATGCACGATGCGCTGTGGCTTGCTTACATCGCGACATTTATTAAACAGTGGGGCTTAACGTCAGCGACCGGCTTCATGTGGGCGCTGGTGCCGGAAGTGATTGCATATGGCGAACTAAAATCGGGCAAACGAAACGCTGCCATCATTAACGCTATTATGGGGCTCTTTTTTAAGATTGGCTTTACTATCGGCGGCGCGTTTCCTCTGTGGTTGCTGGCCGTTTATGGCTTCAATGAAACCGGCGCCCGGCAAAGTGCCAGCGCAATCGAGGGGATTATAATGACCGCAGTTTGGATCCCGATTGCTTTGGCGATTATTTCAATGATCATTATCCAGGTTTATCCCATCTCGGACAAAAACGTGACCGATATCAATCGTCAGCTTGATGAGATACGCGTGTAGTTAAAAATATAAATCTGACGCAGTTGGAACTTTTAAATAAAAAAGGTGTAATGATATGTCTCTTATTCAAAACCCTATTTTACGTGGGTTTAATGCCGACCCCAGTATTATCCGTGTCGAGGACACTTACTATATCGCCAACTCTACATTTGAGTGGTTTCCTGGCGTTCGTTTACATGAGTCAAAAGACCTTGAGCACTGGAATCTTCTCCCTGCGCCTTTGTCAACGACCACCCTGCTGGATATGAAAGGCAACCCCTCATCCGGCGGCATCTGGGCGCCGGCGCTCTCCTGGGCCGACGGTCAATTCTGGTTAGTCTATACCGATGTCAAAGTCACCGAAGGCGCCTTTAAAGACATGACTAACTATCTGACCACCGCGACCGATATTCGCGGCCCCTGGAGCGATCCTGTCAAGCTTAACGGCGTGGGTTTTGATGCCTCTCTTTTCCACGATGATGATGGCCGAAAATATATCGTGCAGCAAACCTGGGATCATCGCGAATATCACCACCCTTTTGACGGCATTACGTTAACCGAACTGGATACCAAAACCCTGAAATTAATGCCAGGAACCGCGCGTACCATTTATCATGGGACTGCCGTTGGCCTCGTTGAAGGGCCACATCTCTATAAGCTCAACGGATATTATTATCTTTTTGCCGCTCAAGGAGGAACCGTATTCACCCACCAGGAAGTGGTTGCCCGCTCAAAAACGCTGGAAGCCAACAGTTTTACCACCGAACCGGGAGACGTCTTCTTAACGAATGTTGATACGCCAGACAGCTATATCCAAAAGCAAGGGCATGGCGCCTTAGTTTCTACCCCAGGAGGCGAATGGTACTATGCCTCGCTCTGCGCTCGTCCGTGGAATCGCCCTGGCGAGTCGGTCTACGATCCTCGCGGCTGGTCAACCCTCGGCAGAGAAACGTCGATCCAAAAAGTGTACTGGGATGAAGATGGCTGGCCGCGTATTGCGGGCGGTCACGGCGGTAAAACGTTCGTCGAGGGGCCGAAAGACGCCATTTATACCGAAAGTGCAGAGGATCGTAGCCAGCACGACGACTTTACCACGCCGACGCTCGATCCCAACTGGAATACGCTGCGGGTGCCCTTTAGCGAGAAAATGGGTACTACCGGAGACGGAAAGCTCACCTTAATCGGCCAGGGCTCTTTAGCCAATACGCACGATCTGTCGCTGATTGCCCGACGCTGGCAAGCCTTTTATTTTGATGCCCAGGTAAAAGTAAAATTTGATCCGTTCAACTACCAGCAAATGGCAGGATTAACGAATTACTATAACGATCGCCACTGGAGCTTTGTGTTTGTTACCTGGAATGAAATTAATGGAAGGGTCATTGAAATAGGGGAAAATAATCGCGGAAAATATACTTCCTATCTGAAAGATAATGCCATTAAGGTGCCAGAGCATGTCGAATATGTCTGGTTGCGCAGCAAAGTCAGGAAGGAAACGTATAGCTATGAATATAGCTTTGATGGCGTCGCGTTCACTGAAATCCCGGTCAGGTTAGATGCCGCTATCCTTTCAGATGACTATGTCTTGCAGAGCTATGGCGGTTTCTTTACCGGAGCGTTTGTTGGCCTTGCGGCAGTCGACTACTCCGGCTATGGCGCCAGCGCTGAGTTTTATCATTTTGATTATCAGGAACTTGGCGATTCGTTAGTTGGTAATGAGGTTTATAGCTGGGAAGCCAATGAGTTACGTAGTTATTAAACGACCCGCTGGTTAGGGGTAGCCAAACGTCTCTGTAAGCGGAGCTGGCGCGGCGGACCGCGCCAGCTCGCAAGAAGAGCGTCGATGGCGCGTTTTCATCTTTAAAGCGCATCATTCCCCGGCGGGCACGGGCCACCGCCGGTTCTCATCAAGCTTCAGCGTTGGACGAACTGATGATACCAGCCTGCAAAGCCTGGATTGCGGAACGGGCCTCCAGGTAATGCTGCTGCTTCAGATGACGAATAAGCACCCTTCCCTCGGGCATAAATACGGTACCATAACGTACCAGGCCAATACCCCTCAGCTCAGCATCAAGCCCATAGCGCAGCTTGCCCGCCATCGCCTGCGCCAGCAGAACCACCTTCACTTTCTTTAGCCTGGGCTCATATTTAAGCAACACGGTCGACAAGATGCTCATCAGTTCATGGGCCGTCCCTGGCATACCCTGCAGAATTTTAGTCATATCCGGCAGGCCGTAATCCGGAAGATGCGCCAGCGTCCCGGCGCGACAGTTAACAATGCGCTGCATATTATCCAGAACCGACAGAATCACCTGGGTTTCTTCGCTCACCTGGTCCAGTGCAGTCCCTCCGGCAAAATTGCCGTAGAGCATTTCATACAGAGAAGTTCCCCCCATCATCAGTCATCCTTCTTCGGTTGCAGCGTCAGACGATGTTGGCTGGCTTCAATAACGCGTGGTTTGTCCGGATCGAGGTCGTCGCGTCTCAGTACCAGCTTCCAGTCATTCCTCACCATATCCGGCGCCCGAAACAGCCCCACCACCGCGATAAACTGCGTTCTTTCATCCATCGGCATGTCGAGGCTGGCGTCTGCGCCGGGTTTCACCACCAGGCTATGGCTGGCAAGCAGTTCGTTTCCGGCTGCATTATCACCTTCCGAAGCCAGCTGCTGATAGAGCAATTGATCAAACGCCTTACGGTCCCTGAGCTGGTACACCCATACCATCACCGGCTGGGAGAATGAGGCATTTTCCCGCTCATCGGTGTTCAGCTCCGCCCGGCCAGTCACGTCCAGATGCAGGGTTTTTACCGGTTTATAAAAGACCGATTTCACTACCGATGAGGTGCCGTCGCTAATTTTCTGCATCAGGCCACACCCCGTCAGCATTAACGGTATAAGTAGTAAGGTAGATCGCTTAATCGAAGTGATACGCAACACGTTGGTTTCCTTGTTGTAAAGTTGCAGACGGCATTCCGTTATAGTTGCCTGGCTCAATAGTAAAAGCGGCGGGGATATCGGGCGGGATCGTTTCCCCCTCCACACCCAGTACCCCCGTCATGCCGAGCATAAAAGGGGAGTCGCCCAGCACCGGCGCAGCCAGTAGCTGAGCAGGAACGGTCAGCTGTATCCGCGCCTTATAGCGCCACCCGAGATAGACCCGCAGCAGGACCACAAAGTCCTGATATAGCTGCCCTTCCGGTAACCATCCCTGCGTCTCGGCAATATCATCCGTGTTCAGCGCAATCAACAGCTGGCTGCTGATCTCTGTCGTTTCATCGCCCAGCACGTTATAGCCATCAAGCAGAAAATCGTCATTGTCGTAAAACCCCAGAGGATGGCTGATGGAAAACGGGCGCGGAGAGTGCGGCGTGACGCGGGCCTGCGTGCGGGGAGCCAGCAGCCGTACCAGCGCCTGCACGCCCTCTTCGGTACGCGCAGGCAGGCGCATGATGCCGAGCAGCGCCAGAAAACGCGACGTCGGAGTGGCGATATGCTTTGCGGTACCCGGTATGCCCAGACCGATAAGTCCCAGTAGACTCTGCGAGGTGCTGTCCCTGCCGCCCGCTTCAAACGTCGCCGGGTACGAATATTTTCGCCAGATGCGATAGAACTGCGTCAGAATGCGGTGGTTAAAGATATCGAGAAAGGCCTCCTGCGCTTCGTGCCCTTCCCGCTTTCGGGCGATATCATCGAGCCATGCGGTGGGCAGGGGTGAGTCGACGCCGTAGAGCCCCATAAACGTCGTACGCACCGTCGGCGGCGCATCAGGATGATACTCATCATATTCCACCGCTTTTAGCTCGCTAACCGGGAAGCCCATTCCCGGATGCGGGCGAAAACGTACCGGATCGCTGGCCGGGTTCAGAGTACCGCCCAACGGGGAGGCTTCCGGGTGACGCTTTTCCAGTAACTGGCAGAAGCGGTAGAAGTTAATGCGATGGATTTCCCGCTCCAGCCGGGGACTCAGCCGGGAATACGGCGGTTGTGGTTCTCCTGCCATTCGAGACGTTCTCCCCCAGGTTGTAGTATCAGAATCAGATGGTTGAACAGATGAATATCGGTATAGAGCGCGAAGAAGCGGTTCAGCATTTCGCCAAACAGGCAGATATCGCCGTGCCCGGCGAAGCCGCTGCTGTCGAGGGTCACCTCAATCTGTACGCCGCGCAGAAAATGGCCCTGCGCAAAACGTTCCACCTCGCTGTGCCTGACATCAACAATCGCCTCCAGGCGGCGGCGATTCATCTCGTTATCGGTCCAGTCATAGAGGGCCAGCGCGCCGCGCAGCACGTCGGCGTTATCCATCATCCACAGGAAGCTGCTGCCGAGATGACTCAGTACTCGCCAGTGAAATCGGTCGCGATCCGGCGGATAGCACGGCAGCGTCGGAGCGCAAAGATTGCGCAGCTGGATAGGCGTGGCGGTGGATTTCACCACCGTATCCAGCAGCGCGCTCTGTAGCGCCCGGCGCGGCAGTTGACCATTAGTGCCGGTCAGGCTGAGCGATAGCTTTTCATGCTCAGGTACGCTGTGGTTATCAAACGCCTCGCCGCCGAGCATCAGCCAGGTGTCGTGCAGCCCGGAAGGACCGGGCTTCACCCGCGTATGATAGTAATATTCCGGCGCATCATGGCGCAGCATGCCCCCTTTGTGACGGAAGCTGGTAAAGGGCACATACGTCTGATGGCCGGAATGGCGCGAGGAAGTGACCGAATCCACGGAATAAATCTCGGTATGACCATCCTGGATACGCATCGGGCGCAGCAGATATTCGGTCTGCAACGAGTCCAGGTGCAGCGGATCGGACTCCAGAGGGAACAGATTAATCACCGGCGCGCAGTGCAGGCGCAGATTTTTCTCCGACAGCGCATATTCGTGCGGCCACTGTTTCTCCAGCACGATATCAATTTCAAACCACGCCAGAACCTCAGGGAAATTCACATTTTCCAGGCCGCGCAGCGTCACCGACATAAATTTTTCCCGGAAGGAAAAATACTCCAGCAGCAGCTGATAACCGCTGAAGCTGCCGCTCTCCGGCAGTAGCGCCTCATCCTGACTGAAACCGCAGACGGCAAAACGGGCGTCCAGCGTCCTGCGTTCGGCATTGCCGGGGAGGCGAACATACGTTTTCGCCACCCGGAGCGTCAGCGCCTCATGCAGAGCGCAGGCCAGCGGCGCATCGGCATTCAGATACAGCGGGACGCGGCTTACATCGATGCGGCTCCAGTCTGCCAGCGAGCTGCACTCAAAGCGCAGGCGGATAAGCGAGCGCCCGTCCGCTTCCGTCGACATCCCCGCCCGGACAAGCGACATGGGGAGCAGGGTCAACGGTTGCGTAGTGGTGTAATGGCAACGGGTGCGCTTTTCGCCAATAGGCTGCGAAAGTATGCCAAAGCCCTTTTCTATGCGTAGAGGTTCTTTCAGTTCATGCCAGTCCGCGGTGAATTCGACAATGGAGAGCGAAGGAATGGTACGCAGGTAATGTGGCCAGATCATGCTGACCAGACCGCCGGTCAGTTCCGGCAGATCGTCGTCGAGTTTTTCCCGCAGGCGGCCCATCAGAAAGGCGAAGCCTTCAAACAGGCGTTCCACATACGGGTCGCGCGCGCCCGCTTTGTCGAGATTTAAGGCCGCTGCCCGGTCAGGATGGGCGCGGGCGAATTCTTCACCTGCTTCACGCAGGTAACGCATTTCGGCGTCAAAATAACGCAGAGTTAAGTCATCCATAGAATTTTATGCTGTGCCTTGTAGCAACGTGAACGCGTTTTGTTAAAAGCGCGGGAAGGAAGAACGATCTGATACACCTTTAGCAGCATCACAGCTCATAGGTATCGTTCATCATTGAGGCGATAAACCGAACCGGGCCAGGACAGGAACTTTTATTATGCAACGTTCCGGCCTACCCCAGGCCATCAAGACTGTCTCCAGGAATAGAGCCAGCGATCGTGTATATGCACGGATGTTGACCACCCGTTACCCGGTCTATTTCACGCGCAACCGGTACGCCCAGAATAGTGAACCGGCAGATAAATCCGCCGCAGGTAGTTCTGTCAACGCGAATCAAGTCACTCCCTTTCGCCATTGCGCTCTCCTTAATGGGTCGATATTCAGATTACTGACGCACTACCCGCCGTTCTGAGCGATAAGACAGATCTCAGTACGCCAGGTAACAATACTCTCTCCGGCCGTAACCGGATTTGTTCTGCTTCGCCGCGTCCCGTCTCCGACACAATAGCTTCATACGAGGGGGGGCATTTCCAGCCACGCCGAAGAGGTCTTAAGACCGTCAAATATCGTCGCGGCTGGCCGCCGCCGGGTTCATTATTCACTCACCTCCCCCGCGTCATACCCCTCTTCATCCGTGCGG
>NZ_JBEAIU010000038.1:0-107136 GCF_040065135.1 Klebsiella sp. CN_Kp066
ACAGAAACGCCAGCACGAACCCCATGCCGAGGAACATCAGGGTGAAGCCTTCACCCAGCAGTACAGCTTCAGTCATTGAAAGACCCTAAAGTAAGGGCACGACGGCGTGTTTGAAGGCTAACCAAACGATACTTCCGGCTAAGGAGTAGGGTGGATTTCCCGAAGCCGCCCCCGGCTCTGGCCCCTAATTGGCATCGCTGTGGTTGACGCTCAAACATCGCCATCGTGCGTGTTGGTTACATCATCATGCCGAACACAATGCTGGCGATGACCAGCACAATACCGCCGCCCAGACGGGAGGAGATTTGCGCATAAGAGATAAGATTCATACGGTTACAGGCAGAGAGCACTTCCAGGTCGCCTGAGCCGCCGCGGTTAGCCATGCACAGGCCTGCGGTGATGGCGGATTCGATCGGGAAGAAGCCAATCATCCAGCCGCCGACGGCCGCCCCGACGACAGCACCTACGACGATTACCGCAGCGATGATGACGTTCGCGAAGGTAATCGCGTCGATAATTTCCTGCAGGTCGGTGTAGCACACGCCGACGCCGACCATCAGTACCCACAGCAGCTGCTTAGAGAAGAAGTCAGACAGGCGTTTGGCCCCGGCTTTGATCTCCGGCGAGCAGAGGCCGGAAGCATTCAGCGCCGCGACGATCAGCACCATCCAGGCGAAATAGTGGATTGAGACACCGCCAATGCTTGGCAAAATTTTCTTAGCAATGACGTAGGCCAGCAGGAAACAGGTGGTGGCGAGCACCAGGCCGACCGCCGTTTCGCGATGGGTAATCTGGCCTGCTTTTTCATCATCATCGACTTTAAAGGAGGCTTTACGTACCAGTTCGCCTTCCCCGCTCAGCCAGGTGTGTTTTTTACCGATAATATCGAGCAGTGCGGCAAAAACGATGGCGAAGATATTGGCGATGGTCAGAATGGCAATCGCGGTGGAGTAGTACTCTTCACGGGAGCGGCCGGTGACGGAGTGATAAATTTCGGACAGCGGAACCGCGCCTGCGCCGTTGCCGCCGCCCATAATCGGCAGAACGTACAGCATCATGATGCGGTCTACGGAAATACCGAAGCACAGGCCGATGATAATCCCGAAGATAGATGCGCCGAGGATCCCCATAAGGATCGTCGGAATATAACCCAGCAGCGATTTCAACAGCAGTTTACGGTTAACCGAGAGAATTGCGCCAGTTATCAAAACTGCGATGAATAAGTTCAGGAAATTGCTTTTATCCATCACATTAGTGATTGCATCAATTTCTTTTTGGGTAAAAATGCCTGCGTAAACGAAATAAGCGGCTACGAGGAAGATCATCACCGGCGCGCCGCCAATATATTTATTAAATATCGGCAGCCGTTTGCCAATTTCGCCAAAGATGGCGCCGATAATAAACATGATGGCGAAGCCGCCAACAATGTCGGTCGGCAGCGCGTTATAAAAATGTGAAAGTAGTAAAGTGATTAACGCAAACGCGTATAGCGGAAGCGGCATGCCGAAGATTTTAAACTTCAGCAGTTCACTTACACCATTTTTCTCCGTCGAAGGAGCCTGGCTCATATTAGTCATATGACGTCACCCTGTTAAAAAAAGGAATAATGCCGTTAGAAAAAGCAATAATAGGACGGCGGCATAATAATAAAGATGCGCTACGGCGATATGTGATTACGTTCACTGATTAGTCGTGTTTTTAATTAATTTAATTGTTTTTATTCTTCTGAATTAATTAACAACATAAAAACCATAAAGCAAATTAAGGTACGGGGAAAAGTGTGATTCAAATAAAAGAACCGCTACGGGAACGGTGGCGAAATACAGCTCGTTTTGGTCAATGAAGCGCGAAAAAAATGAATCTGATATTAAAACGCGTCGTGGTACAGAAAGATCCCCGGCGGCGAGAGGCCGTTGACCTCTTTCTTCATCAGCATCAGCTCTCGCTCGAGGCGGATTGCGAAATAGTGATTGTCGCCGAGTACCAGCGGCGCATTGTTGGCTGCGGCGCGATTGCCGGATGCGTGCTGAAGTGCATTGCCGTCGACCCGTCGCTGCAGGGAGAAGGGCTTAGCCTGAAGCTGCTGACTGAACTGATGACCCTGGCGTATGAGCTGGGCCGCAGCGAGCTGTTTCTGTTCACTAAACCTTATAACGCGGCCCTCTTTTCCTGCGCCGGTTTTTGGCCTATCGCCCGTGCGGGCGACAGGGCCGTTTTGATGGAGAACAGCCGCGAACGCCTGGCCCGCTATTGCCGCCAGCTCAGGATGTATCGCCAGCCCGGAGAAAAAATCGGCGCCATCGTAATGAACGCCAATCCCTTTACGCTGGGGCATCGCTGGCTGGTGGAGCAAGCCGCTCGCCAGTGCGACTGGCTGCATCTTTTCGTGGTGAAGGAAGATGCTTCATTTTTCAGCTACCAGGATCGCGTGGCGCTGATCGAGCAGGGGATCGCCGGGATCGATAACGTGACCCTGCATCCGGGATCGTCCTATCTGATCTCGCGCGCCACTTTCCCCGGCTACTTCCTGAAAGACAAAGGCGTGGTTGACGATTGCCACTGCCAGATCGATCTGCAGCTGTTTCGCGAACATTTAGCTCCGGCGCTGGGGGTCACCCACCGCTTTGTCGGCAGCGAACCGCTGTGCGAATTAACCCGTAATTACAACCTGCGTATGCGACAGCTGCTGGAAGTGCCCGGCGACGCGCCGACCATTGAAGTGGTTGAGCTGGCGCGGGTTGAGAAAGAGGGCGCGCCGATTTCCGCTTCCCGGGTGCGCAAGCTGTATCAGCAGCGCCAGTGGTCGGCTATCGAGCCGCTGGTACCGCCGGGAACGCTCGCTTTTCTGATGCATCTGGCGGAAAGCGAACGCCAGACCGCCTGATTTTACCGCCATAACTAAGGATCAGCCTCTATGGAAATGATGATTGACGCCCTGGCCGGCACGCTGGAGTCCAGCGATGTGATGGTCAGGATTGGGCCTGCGAATGAGCCAGGTATTCAGCTTGAAATCGACAGCATTGTGAAGCAGCAGTTTGGCGCGGCGATTGAACGCGTCGTCAGAGAGACGCTGACCCAGCTTGGCGTTACCCGGGCGAACGTCGTCGTCGATGATAAAGGCGCGCTCGAATGCGTGCTGAAGGCTCGCGTCCAGGCCGCAGCGCTGCGCGCGGCGCAACAATCTCAACCGCAATGGAGCCAGCTATGAAACCTCGTCGCAGTATGCTGTTTATCCCCGGCGCCAACGCCGCGATGTTAAGCACCTCTTTTGTCTACGGCGCTGACGCGGTGATGTTTGACCTCGAAGACGCCGTCTCGCTACGAGAAAAAGATACCGCTCGCCTGCTGGTGCATCATGCGCTCCAGCATCCGCTCTACCGGGATGTGGAAACCGTGGTGCGTATTAACCCGCTCAGCACGCCGTTCGGCCTTGCCGACCTTGAGGCGGTGGTGCGGGCTGGCGTCGACATGGTGCGTCTGCCGAAAACCGATAGCAAAGAAGATATTCATGAGCTGGAGGCTCACGTCGAACGTATTGAGCGCGAGTGCGGCCGGGAGGTGGGCAGCACCAAATTAATGGCGGCGATTGAGTCGGCGCTGGGCGTGGTGAACGCGGTAGAAATCGCCCGCGCCAGTCCGCGTCTGTCGGCCATTGCGCTGGCGGCCTTCGACTACGTCATGGATATGGGGACCTGCCGCGGCGACGGCACGGAGCTGTTCTACGCCCGCTGCGCGGTGCTGCACGCGGCCCGCGTCGCCGGAATCGCGGCCTATGACGTCGTGTGGTCGGACATTAACAATGAAGAGGGTTTCCTCGCGGAAGCGAATCTGGCGAAAAATCTCGGCTTTAACGGCAAATCGCTGGTTAACCCGCGCCAGATTGAGCTGCTGCACCAGGTTTATGCCCCAACGCTGAAAGAAGTTGAGCATGCGCGGGACGTCATCGCGGCGGCGGAAGAGGCGGAAGAACGCGGACTCGGCGTGGTCTCGCTAAACGGCAAGATGATAGATGGACCGATTATCGATCATGCGCGCAAAGTCGTGGCGCTGTCGGCTTCCGGCATTCGTGATTAAGGAGGAAATAATGAAAGAGACCGTGGCAATGCTTAATCAACAGTACGTCATGCCGGAAGGATTAGAACCTTACGCAGGGGTAACGGCGAAGAGTCCGTGGCTGGCCAGTGAAAGCGAAAAGCGGCAGCGTAAAGTCTGCGCTTCGCTGGAGGAGGCGATTCGCCGCTCCGGGCTGCAAAACGGTATGACCATCTCCTTCCATCACGCGTTTCGCGGCGGTGACAAGGTGGTCAATATGGTGGTGGCGAAGCTGGCTGAAATGGGCTTTCGCGATCTGACGCTGGCCTCAAGCTCGCTGATCGACGCCCACTGGCCGCTGATCGAGCACATAAAAAACGGCGTGATCCGGCAGATTTACACCTCCGGTCTGCGCGGGAAGCTGGGGGAAGAGATCTCCGCCGGGCTGATGGAAAATCCGGTACAAATCCATTCCCACGGCGGCCGGGCGTATTTAGTGCAAACCGGTGAGCTAACCATTGACGTGGCGTTCCTCGGCGTGCCGTGCTGCGATGAATATGGCAATGCCAACGGCTTTAGCGGTAAATCCCGCTGCGGCTCGCTGGGTTACGCCAAAGTGGATGCCGATGCCGCCAGATGCGTGGTACTGCTGACTGAAGAGTGGGTGGATTATCCGAACTATCCGGCCAGCATCGCCCAGGATCAGGTGGATCTGATCGTGCAGGTTGATGAAGTCGGCGATCCGGCGAAAATCACCGCTGGCGCGATCCGTCTGACCAGCAACCCACGCGAGCTGCTGATCGCCCGCCAGGCGGCCAAAGTCATCGAACATTCGGGCTACTTCAAAGAGGGCTTCTCTTTGCAAACCGGTACCGGCGGCGCATCGCTGGCGGTAACTCGCTTCCTCGAAGATAAGATGCGTCGTAACAATATCACCGCCAGCTTTGGTTTGGGCGGGATTACCGGCACGATGGTCGATCTGCATGAAAAGGGCTTGATCAAAGCGCTGCTGGATACCCAATCTTTCGACGGCGATGCCGCCCGTTCGCTGGCGAACAACCCTAATCATATCGAAATTTCCGCTAATCAGTACGCCAATCCCGGTTCGAAAGGGATCTCCTGCGAACGCCTGAATGTGGTGATGCTCAGCGCGCTGGAAATCGACACCGGGTTTAACGTTAACGTGATGACCGGCTCCAACGGTGTACTGCGCGGGGCGTCCGGCGGCCATAGCGATACGGCGGCAGGCGCGGATTTAACCATTATCACCGCGCCGCTGGTGCGTGGGCGTATTCCGTGCGTGGTGGAGAAAGTCCTGACTCGCGTCACGCCGGGGGCCAGCGTGGATGTGCTGGTGACCGACCACGGTATTGCCGTTAACCCGGCGCGTCAGGACCTGATTGATAACCTGCGTAACGCGGGCATCCAGCTCATGACCATCGAAGAGCTACAGCAGCGCGCCGAACTGTTGACCGGCAAGCCTGATCCGATCGAATTCACCGATCGGGTCGTGGCCGTGGTGCGCTATCGCGATGGTTCGGTGATCGACGTGATTCGTCAGGTTAAAACCGCTGGTTAAACGCGCTGAGGAGAAAGGCATGAGCGAAGTGATAATAAGCCAGCATCGGCCATTGAGCCGTCAAACGGTGACGGCTGAGGAGATGGTTTCTCGCGTGGGACGGGCGCTACTGACTGAAGTTCGCCTGACGCCGAAGCCGGGTCTGGTGGATATTCGTAATGCCGGCGCGCATCGGGATATGGATCTGGCCACCTTTGAGGCCAGTACGGCGGTTGTCGCCCCGTGGATGGAGAAGTTTTTCATTATGGGACACGACACCGCCAATATCACGCCGGAACAGGTGTTGACGATGCTGCGTCCGGTGGGCATGGCCTGCGAGACGGATATGCTGGAAGCCACCGGCGGGGTGAACACCCATCGCGGCGCGATCTTCGCTTTTGGCCTGCTCTGCGCGGCGGCGGGAAGACTGGTTGCCAGAGGGGAGCCGGTTGAACAGCATCGGGTTTGCGATCAGGTGGCCCGATTCTGTCGCGGCCTGGTGGCGCGCGAGCTCTCCTCCTCTGAAGGAAAGAAGGTGAGCAAAGGCGAAGGGCATTTCCTGCGCTACGGGCTCTCCGGTGCTAGAGGCGAAGCGGAAAGCGGCTTTCACACCGTGCGCACTCAGGCGATGCCGGTATTCAATCGCGTCATGGCGAATACCGGCGACGCCAATCTGGCGTTATTGCAGACCCTGCTGCATCTGATGGCCTGGAATGACGATACCAATCTGGTATCGCGCGGTGGGCTGGAAGGGCTGAATTTTGTTCAGCAGCAGGCGCAAAAGCTGCTGTGGGAAGGCGGAGTGCTGGCCGATGGCGGGCTGGAAGCGCTGCGCCAGCTGGATGATGAACTGATTGTTCGCCATCTTAGCCCTGGCGGCAGCGCTGACCTGCTGGCGGTAACCTGGTTCCTGTCTGGTTTTCCTGCCGGGGAGATGTTCCTGCATTAATTGCCCGGTTTTTCATCGATAGCTGACCCCGGATTGACCTGCACATGGCTGAACCGGGGTTCCAGCCCCATTTGTTCATTCCTTCTCTCTGCCCAATGGCCGATTCCCGGCATAATCGTATAGTTTTTACTGATATCGGCGGCAGTTTGTCATAAATTTCTAATTATCGGTGTTTTTGAGTAGCGGCTCATCGTTGGGCTGGTTACTCTGAAAACAATTTACGTAGTGTTAACAAAAGAGAATAGCTATGCATGATGCACATATCCGCGTGGCCATCGCGGGCGCGGGCGGCCGGATGGGACGCCAGTTAATTCAGGCGGTACAGCAGATGGAAGGCGCGGCGCTTGGCGCGGCGCTGGAGCGCGAAGGTTCCTCGCTGCTCGGCAGCGATGCGGGCGAACTGGCGGGCGCGGGCAAGTCAGGGGTGGTGGTGCAGAGCAGCCTTGAGGCGGTAAAAGACGATTTCGATGTCTTCATCGATTTCACCCGTCCGGAAGGCACGCTGAACCATCTCGCTTTTTGCCGTCAACATGGTAAAGGCATGGTTATCGGCACCACCGGTTTTGACGACGCCGGGAAGCAGGCCATTCGCGAGGCGTCGCAGGAGATCGCCATCGTCTTTGCCGCAAACTTTAGCGTTGGCGTTAACGTTATGCTTAAGCTGCTGGAGAAAGCGGCGAAGGTGATGGGCGACTATACCGATATTGAGATTATTGAAGCGCATCATCGCCATAAAGTCGACGCGCCATCAGGTACGGCGCTGGCGATGGGCGAGGCGATTGCCGGCGCGCTGGATAAAGATCTGAAGGAGTGTGCGGTATACAGTCGCGAAGGCTATACCGGTGAGCGCGTTCCCGGCACCATCGGCTTTGCAACCGTGCGCGCCGGGGATATCGTCGGCGAACATACGGCGATGTTTGCGGATATCGGCGAACGTATTGAAATCAGCCATAAGGCTTCCAGCCGGATGACTTTTGCAAATGGTGCCGTTCGCTCTGCATTATGGCTAAAAGGCAAGAAAAATGGTCTTTTTGATATGCGTGATGTGCTTGAACTGAACTCTTTATAACGATTATTACCCATCGTGATGTGGTTATTGCTTTCAATAAGTAATTGATTGCAAGGGGCAATGCTTTATTGCCCTTCTTTATTTTTTGATTTTTGCGATTTTTATTGGCTGAACTCTTCAAAAAAATACATTATCCACCCTGATTTTGTTGTTTTATTGTAAATTTTGACCATCTGGTCCACTTTTTTACACCTTGAGCGCAGTTTTTACACTCTTCCGCCTCCGCAAGCGTTTTCCCAGGCGAGTTAGTTGATCTTTTTGCCGCTTAAAGCAGAGATTACAGAGTAGTCGCCTGAAACAAGATTAAAAATATCCGCTTTAAGTTGACTTTTACCCGCCATCTCTCCAGAATGCCGCCGTTTGCCAAAATTCTGCGGGCAACAGATTTGCATTGATTCAGATCTACATTATGAATTAATATGCAAATAAAGTGAGTGGATATTCTCTGGAGGGTGTTTTGATTAAGTCAGCGCTATTGGTTCTGGAAGACGGAACCCAGTTTCACGGTCGGGCCATTGGGGCTACCGGCACGGCGGTTGGGGAAGTCGTTTTCAATACTTCAATGACCGGTTATCAAGAAATCCTCACTGATCCTTCCTATTCCCGCCAAATCGTCACTCTAACTTATCCCCATATCGGCAATGTCGGCACCAATGCCGCCGATGAAGAATCTTCTCAGGTACACGCGCAGGGTCTGGTCATTCGCGATCTGCCGCTGATTGCCAGCAACTTCCGCAATACCGAAGACCTCTCTTCTTATCTGAAGCGCCATAACATTGTAGCGATTGCCGATATCGACACCCGTAAGCTGACCCGCCTGCTGCGTGAAAAAGGCGCGCAGAACGGCTGCATCATCGCCGGCGATAGCCCGGATGCGCAGCTGGCGCTGGAAAAGGCAAAAGCGTTCCCGGGCCTTAACGGTATGGATCTGGCGAAGGAAGTAACCACCGCAGAAACCTACAGCTGGACGCAGGGAAGCTGGACCCTTGCGGGCGACCTGCCGGAAGCCAAAGCGGAAAGCGAGCTGCCGTTCCACGTGGTGGCCTACGATTTCGGCGCCAAGCGCAACATTTTGCGCATGCTGGTAGACCGCGGCTGCCGTCTGACGGTGGTGCCGGCAAAGACCTCCGCTGAAGAGGTGCTGAAGATGAATCCGGACGGTATCTTCCTGTCCAACGGTCCCGGCGACCCGGCGCCCTGCGACTACGCTATTGACGCGATTGAGAAGTTTCTGGAAACCAGCGTTCCTGTATTCGGCATCTGCCTCGGCCATCAGCTGCTGGCGCTGGCGAGCGGCGCGAAGACCGTGAAGATGAAGTTCGGCCACCACGGCGGCAACCATCCGGTAAAAGATATTGATAATAACGTGGTGATGATCACCGCGCAGAACCACGGTTTCGCGGTGGATGAAGCGTCTATGCCGGCCAACCTGCGCGTCACCCATAAGTCGCTGTTCGACGGCACCCTGCAGGGGATTCATCGTACCGACAAACCGGCGTTCAGCTTCCAGGGACACCCGGAGGCGAGCCCCGGCCCGCACGATGCCGCACCGCTGTTCGACCATTTTATCGAGTTAATTAAGCAGTACCGTCAGTCCGCGAAATAATCAGGAGTTAAGAGAGCCATGCCAAAACGTACAGATATAAAAAGCATCCTGATTCTGGGCGCGGGCCCGATTGTTATCGGTCAGGCGTGTGAGTTTGACTACTCCGGCGCCCAGGCGTGTAAAGCGCTGCGCGAAGAGGGCTACCGTGTCATTCTGGTGAACTCTAACCCGGCCACCATCATGACCGACCCGGAAATGGCCGATGCTACCTACATCGAGCCGATTCACTGGGAAGTGGTGCGCAAGATCATTGAGAAAGAGCGTCCGGATGCGGTTCTGCCGACCATGGGCGGCCAGACGGCGCTGAACTGCGCGCTGGAGCTGGAGCGTCAGGGCGTGCTGGCCGAGTTCGGCGTGACCATGATTGGCGCGACCGCCGACGCGATTGATAAAGCGGAAGACCGCCGCCGTTTCGACGTGGCAATGAAGAAAATTGGCCTCGACACCGCGCGTTCCGGGATCGCACATACCATGGAAGAAGCGCTGGCGGTTGCCGCTGAAGTTGGCTTCCCGTGCATCATCCGTCCTTCCTTTACTATGGGCGGCACCGGCGGCGGTATCGCCTACAACCGCGAAGAGTTCGAAGAAATCTGCGAACGCGGTCTGGATCTTTCGCCGACGAATGAGCTGCTCATTGATGAGTCGCTGATTGGCTGGAAAGAGTACGAGATGGAAGTGGTGCGTGATAAAAACGACAACTGCATCATCGTCTGCTCTATTGAAAACTTCGACGCAATGGGCATCCACACCGGCGACTCCATCACCGTCGCGCCGGCACAGACCCTGACCGATAAAGAGTACCAAATCATGCGTAACGCCTCGATGGCGGTACTGCGTGAAATCGGCGTAGAGACCGGCGGTTCCAACGTTCAGTTCTCGGTGAACCCGAAAGATGGCCGCCTGATCGTTATCGAAATGAACCCGCGCGTCTCCCGCTCCTCGGCGCTGGCCTCGAAAGCCACCGGCTTCCCGATCGCTAAAGTGGCGGCGAAGCTGGCGGTCGGTTACACCCTTGATGAGCTGATGAACGATATCACCGGCGGCCGCACCCCGGCGTCGTTTGAGCCGTCCATCGACTACGTTGTGACCAAAATCCCACGCTTCAACTTTGAAAAATTCGTCGGCGCCAACGACCGTCTGACCACCCAGATGAAATCGGTGGGCGAAGTGATGGCGATTGGCCGCACCCAGCAGGAATCCCTGCAGAAAGCGCTGCGCGGTCTGGAAGTGGGCGCCACCGGCTTCGACCCGAAAGTGAGCCTCGACGATCCGGAAGCGCTGACCAAAATCCGCCGCGAACTGAAAGATGCTGGCGCTGAGCGTATCTGGTACATCGCTGACGCTTTCCGCGCGGGCCTCTCCGTTGATGGCGTGTTCAACCTGACCAATATCGACCGCTGGTTCCTGGTGCAGATTGAAGAGCTGGTGCGTCTGGAGGAGAAAGTGGCTGAAGTCGGTATTACCGGCCTCGACGCCGACTTCCTGCGTCAGCTCAAGCGTAAAGGCTTTGCCGATGCGCGTCTGGCGAAGCTGGCTGGCGTGCGCGAAGCGGAAATCCGCAAGCTGCGCGACCAGTATGACCTGCACCCGGTCTACAAGCGCGTGGATACCTGCGCGGCGGAATTCGCTACCGACACCGCCTATATGTACTCCACCTATGAAGATGAGTGCGAAGCCAATCCGTCCGTTGACCGCGATAAAATCATGGTGCTCGGCGGCGGCCCGAACCGTATCGGCCAGGGCATCGAGTTCGATTACTGCTGCGTCCATGCCTCCCTGGCGCTGCGCGAAGACGGCTACGAGACCATTATGGTCAACTGTAACCCGGAAACCGTCTCTACCGATTACGACACCTCTGACCGCCTCTACTTTGAGCCGGTGACGCTGGAAGACGTGCTGGAAATCGTGCGCATTGAGAAGCCGAAAGGCGTTATCGTGCAGTACGGCGGCCAGACGCCGCTGAAGCTGGCGCGCGCGCTGGAAGCCGCAGGCGTGCCGGTTATCGGCACCAGCCCGGATGCAATCGACCGTGCGGAAGACCGTGAGCGCTTCCAGCACGCGGTTGACCGCCTGAAGCTGAAGCAGCCGGCGAACGCCACCGTGACCGCGATCGAAATGGCGGTCGAGAAGGCGAAAGAGATTGGCTACCCGCTGGTGGTGCGCCCGTCCTACGTTCTCGGCGGCCGCGCGATGGAAATCGTCTACGACGAAATCGACCTGCGTCGCTACTTCCAGACCGCCGTCAGCGTCTCTAACGATGCGCCGGTGCTGCTGGACCGCTTCCTTGACGATGCGGTTGAAGTTGACGTCGATGCCATCTGCGACGGCGAAATGGTGCTGATTGGCGGCATCATGGAGCATATCGAGCAGGCGGGCGTACACTCCGGCGACTCCGCGTGTTCGCTGCCGGCCTACACCCTGAGCCAGGAAATTCAGGATGTGATGCGCGAGCAGGTGCAGAAGCTGGCCTTTGAGCTGCAGGTACGCGGTCTGATGAACGTGCAGTTTGCGGTCAAAAACAACGAAGTCTACCTGATTGAAGTCAACCCGCGCGCGGCGCGTACCGTCCCGTTTGTCTCGAAAGCCACCGGCGTACCGCTGGCGAAAGTCGCGGCGCGCGTGATGGCGGGCAAAACGCTGGCTCAGCAGGGCGTCACTAAAGAGATCATCCCGCCGTACTATTCGGTGAAAGAGGTGGTTCTGCCGTTTAACAAATTCCCGGGCGTTGACCCGCTGTTAGGGCCAGAAATGCGCTCTACCGGCGAAGTCATGGGCGTTGGCCGCACCTTCGCGGAAGCGTTCGCCAAGGCGCAGTTAGGCAGCAACTCGACGATGAAGAAACAGGGACGCGCGTTGCTCTCCGTACGCGAAGGCGACAAAGAGCGCGTGGTGGATCTGGCGGCAAAACTGCTGAAGTTTGGTTTCGAGCTGGATGCAACCCACGGTACTGCGATTGTGCTGGGCGAAGCCGGCATCAACCCGCGTCTGGTGAACAAGGTGCATGAAGGCCGCCCGCACATTCAGGACCGCATCAAGAATGGCGAATACACCTACATCATCAACACCACCGCAGGCCGTCAGGCGATTGAAGACTCCAAGCTGATTCGCCGCAGCGCCCTGCAGTACAAAGTGCACTACGACACCACGCTGAACGGCGGTTTCGCTACCGCAATGGCCCTCAATGCCAACGCGATAGAGAAAGTGACCTCGGTGCAGGAAATGCACGCGCAGATTAAAAAGTAATCTCATCTGCCAGTAAAAGCGCCTCCGGTGGCCAACGCCGGAGGCGCTTTTTTTTGCGTTGCGATAAAGCGAAATAGGGGGAGAGGGTTCATCCTTAATGGAACAAAACCATTTCATGACGCACGCAAGGATAACGACATGGCGATACTTTTGTTTGATTGGGGCGGCACATCGATTAAATATGGCGTCTGGCAGCAGGGGGAGCTGAAGGACACCGCATCGGTTGAGACGCCTGATAGCTGGGAAGAGATGAAAAATCGGCTATTGGAACTTTATCAACAGTTTCAGTCGCGCTACGCCATTGATGGGATCTCAATTAGTGCTCCTGGGTGCGTGGATCCTCAGAGCGGGGTCATTAGCGGCCTGAGCGCCATTCCCTATATTCATCACTTTCCCATCGTCGAAGAGCTTTCCGGGCTGTTTTCACTGCCGGTATGCATTGAGAACGACGCCAACTCGGCGGGTATCGCCGAGGCGGCATTGGGCGCGGGCCGCGAGTATGACAGCGTACTGTTTGTGATTGCCGGTTCAGGTATCGGTGGCGCCATTGTCGACAATAAAGTCCTGCGCCACGGCAGCCATCGCTACGCCGGGGAATTTGGCATGATGACCCTGCACGAGGGGCAAACCTTTAGCGAACTGGCAACCGCCGTCGCTACGGCGCGTCGTTATGCCCGGCGCATGTCGCTGGCGGCTGACTCCGTCTCCGGAGAGGATGTCTTTCGCCTGGCCGAGGAGGGCGACAATATCGCGCAGCAGGAAGTGGCGCAGTTTTACCACTGGATGGCGACAGGCTTACTGAATTTGCAGGTGTGCTACGACCCAGACTGCCTGATTATCGGCGGCGGTATCTCCGCCAGCGATAGGATTTTTAACGGCATCAAGCAGCGCCTGAACGAGCTGGTGAATGAAAAAGATTTAGCAGAATTTTTACCGCAGGTGGTGCTCTGCCAATACCGCAACGATGCTAACCTGATCGGCGCGGCGGTGAACTTCGAACAAAAACAGAGGGATCGGCGCTAACAGGCCACTTCGGAGAGTTCTGGTTTTCTCTCCCCGGACAGTCAGCTAGCCTAAAGTGGTTAGGGTGATAATGAATATGACTGAATAACGGGAGAGAAACACCATGTACAACAAGCCCCTCACCGCCGCTATTTTTGCCGCTGCTGCGCTTTTCACCGTGGCTGGCTGTTCATCTAATCAGTCGCTAAAAACCACCGATGGCAAAACTATTGTCACCGATGGCAAACCCCAGGTGGATGACGACACCGGTCTGGTGTCCTACAAAAACGCGGAAACCGGTCGTACCGAGCAGATCAATCGCGATCAGGTTAAATCGATGGATGAACTGGATAACTAAGCGTTATTCATGGCCCCGTATCGCGGGGTCATCCCTGCCTGAGCGATCCTCGCCCTGAATGAGAGATAAATCACACTTATCATTGTAAGCGATTCAATTAACTGTCTACACTCTTGCTGATTACAACAAGAGCTAACGCAGGCTAATCAATGATCCTCATAATTTATGCGCACCCTTATCCGCAGCACTCGCATGCGAATAAGCGGATGCTTGAGCAGGCAGGGACGCTTGATGGCGTAGAGATACGCTCCCTCTATCAGCTTTATCCTGACTTTAATATTGATATCGCCGCCGAGCAGGCGGCGCTGGCTCGTGCCGATCTGGTTATCTGGCAGCATCCGATGCAGTGGTACAGCGTGCCGCCGCTGCTCAAGCTGTGGATGGATAAAGTGCTGGCGCACGGCTGGGCATACGGTCACAACGGTATCGCGCTGCGCGGTAAATCGCTGATGTGGGCGGTTACTACCGGCGGCGGCGAAAGCCACTTTGATATTGGTTCCTTTCCCGGTTTCGACGTCCTGGCGCAGCCGCTGCAGGCGACAGCCCTCTACTGCGGCATGACATGGCTACCGCCGTTTGCAATGCATTGCACTTTTATCTGCGATGACGAAACCCTACAGGCGCAGGCGCGCCGCTATCGGCAACGCTTAATCGAATGGCAGGAGGCGCACAACCATGGATAGCCATACGCTGATACAGGCGCTCATCTATTTAGGCTCCGCCGCGCTGATCGTGCCGATTGCCGTACGTCTGGGTTTAGGGTCGGTGCTCGGCTACTTAATTGCCGGCTGTATTATTGGCCCGTGGGGGCTGCGGCTGGTCACCGACGCCGAGTCGATTCTGCACTTCGCGGAAATCGGCGTGGTGCTGATGCTTTTCGTTATCGGTCTTGAGCTCGATCCCCAGCGCCTGTGGAAACTTCGCGCTTCGGTGTTCGGTGGCGGGGCGCTGCAGATGGTCGTCTGCGGCGTGCTGATCGGCCTGTTCTGCATGTCGCTTGGTCTGCGCTGGCAGGTTGCCGAGCTGATTGGCATGACGCTGGCGCTCTCTTCAACGGCGATCGCTATGCAGGCGATGAACGAGCGTAACCTGACGGTCACCCAGTTGGGCCGGAGCGCCTTTGCGGTGCTGCTGTTCCAGGATATTGCGGCTATTCCTCTGGTGGCGATGATCCCGCTGCTGGCGGCGAGCGGCGGCTCGACGACGCTGGGCGCGTTTGCACTCTCGGCCCTGAAAGTGGCGGGTGCGCTGGCGCTGGTGGTGGTGCTTGGCCGCTATCTGACCCGGCCGATGCTGCGTTTTGTTGCGCGCTCCGGCCTGCGTGAAGTCTTCAGCGCCGTGGCTCTGTTCCTGGTGTTTGGCTTCGGGCTGCTGCTGGAAGAGGTTGGGCTGTCGATGGCGATGGGGGCATTCCTGGCCGGGGTGCTGCTGGCGAGCTCGGAGTACCGCCACGCTCTCGAAAGCGATATTGAACCGTTTAAGGGGCTGCTGCTGGGGCTGTTTTTTATCGGCGTCGGGATGTCTATCGACTTCGGTACTCTGGTGACTCATCCGTTGCGGATCCTGATTTTGCTGGTGGGATTTCTGGTGATTAAATCCCTGATGCTGTGGTTGATCGCCAGGCCGTTAGGCGTACCTCGCGCGCAGCGCCGTTGGTTTGCGGTGCTGCTGGGGCAGGGGAGTGAATTTGCCTTTGTGGTCTTCGGCGCGGCGCAGATGGCCGATGTCCTGGACGGCGAATGGGCGAAGGCGCTGACCCTGGCGGTGGCGCTATCGATGGCTGCCACGCCAATCCTGCTGGTGTTGCTGACCCGTCTGGAGAAATCCACCAGCGGTCAGGAGCGCGAGGCGGATGAAATTGACGAAGAGCAGCCGCGGGTAATTATTGCCGGCTTTGGCCGCTACGGGCAGATTGCCGGCCGCGTGCTGCTCTCCAGCGGCGTGAAGATGGTGATTCTCGATCACGATCCTGACCACGTCGATACCCTGCGTAAGTTTGATATGAAGGTGTTCTACGGCGATGCGACGCGGGTTGACCTGCTGGAGTCGGCGGGGGCGGAAAAAGCGGAAGTGCTGATTAACGCCATCGACGATCCGCAGACAAACCTGCAGCTGGCGGAGCTGGCAAAAGAGCATTTTCCGCATCTGCAGATCATCTCCCGCGCCCGCGATGTCGATCATTACATTAAGCTGCGCCAGGCAGGCGTTGAGGCGCCGGAGCGTGAAACCTTTGAAGCGGCGCTGAAGTCCGGGCGTATGACGCTTGAGGCGCTGGGCCTGGGAGCCTACGAGGCCCGCGAGCGCGCCGATCTGTTCCGCCGTTTCAACCTGCAAATGGTCGAAGAGATGGTGGCCATGGCGGAAAACGATGCGGCCTCGCGGGTGGCGGTATTCAAGCGCACCAGCGATATGCTGACCGGAATAATCAACGAAGACCGCAATCATTTATCGCTGGTTCAGCGTCATGGCTGGCAAGGAACGGAAGAGGGGAGGCATACCGGTGATATCGCTGATGAGCCGGAAAATAAACCCCCGGCATAAGAGGGAATTCAGGGTGTTACGTTAGCTTTACAAGTAACATTTTGTTTTCAATTTAAATCCTGTCTGGCGGCTCACGGGGCTTACGTGGGCTCGCCAGCAAATCTTAAAATTTTCTGATTCTTTACTCTCCGCCCAGTCGACGAAGTATTACGCTTTCCGTATAGTGGCGGCAATTTTTTGCATTCGGGAATTATTCAATGATCAGTCTGATTGCGGCGTTAGCGGTAGATCGCGTCATTGGTATGGAAAATGCCATGCCGTGGAATCTGCCTGCCGATCTCGCCTGGTTTAAGCGCAATACCTTAAACAAACCGGTAGTGATGGGGCGTCTCACCTGGGAATCTATCGGTCGCCCGTTACCGGGGCGTAAAAATATCGTTATTAGCAGCCAGCCCGGCACCGACGATCGCGTGCAGTGGGTGAAGTCGGTCGATGAAGCCATCGCCGCTTGCGGCGACGTAGAAGAGATGATGGTGATCGGCGGCGGACGCGTTTATGAGCAGTTCCTGCCAAAAGCGCAAAAGCTTTATCTGACCCATATTGATGCGGAAGTGGAAGGCGATACTCATTTCCCGGATTACGATCCGGACGAGTGGGAGTCGGTATTCAGCGAGTTCCACGATGCTGATGCGCAGAATTCCCATAGTTACTGCTTCGAGATTCTGGAGCGTCGCTAAGGTTTTCCCCGGTGGCGTTCGCTCACCGGGGTGACTCTCTTCAGGAGGCGATCGCCTCGCCTTCATCAAGATTTGGCTGCCGGTTTGACGGCTGCGTGAAGTACGTCTTATCTTCCCAGCGCAGGCAGGTCAGATCGCCGCCCCAGCAGCAGCCGGTATCCAGCGCGTAAATCCCTTCCGGCGTGCCTTTCCCTTCCAGCGAAGCCCAATGACCGAAGGCAATACTGTACTCGCTGGCCACCGGCCCGGGAATAGCAAACCACGGCTTGAGCGGCGCGGGCGCGTTTTCCGGCGCCTCTTTGGCATACATATCCAGCTGGCCGTTCGGAAAGCAGTAGCGCATGCGGGTAAAAGCGTTAGAGATAAAGCGCAGGCGCGCCAGTCCGCTCAGTTCGTTGCTCCAGTTGTTCGGCATGTCGCCGTACATCGCATCGAGGAAGAACGGATAGGAGTCGCTGGCAAGCACGGCTTCCACGTCGCGAGCGCACTGTTTAGCGGTTTCCAGATCCCACTGCGGCGTGATCCCGGCGTGGGCCATAACCAGCTTTTTCTCTTCATCGATTTGCATCATCGGCTGACGACGCAGCCAGTTGAGCAGATCGTCGGCGTCCGGCGCCTCAAGCAGCGATTTCAGCCGATCTTTGGGTTTATTGCGGCTAATGCCCGCAAAGACCGCCAGCAGGTGCAGGTCATGATTGCCCAGCACGATGCGTACGCTGTCGCCAAGCTGTTTCACGAAACGCAGTACTTCGAGCGAACCGGGGCCGCGCGCGACCAGGTCGCCCGTCAGCCACAGCGTATCAGTCTCAGGGTTAAACTCCACCTGCTCTAATAGTGCGATCAGTTCATCGTAGCAACCGTGAACGTCGCCAATAAGGTATGTAGACATTGTTTTAATGGATGAGAGTGGGTACTGCGAGACGGAAAACAGGGATTTCAATGGTGAACGGCGCGCCGTTCACATCGATCATCTCATAATGTCCCTGCATGGTGCCCAGCGGCGTTTCAATGACCGCGCCGCTGGTATATTGGTATTCACCGCCGGCCGGAATATGCGGCTGCTCGCCGACAACGCCTTCCCCCTGGACTTCGGTCTCACGACCGTGCCCATTGGTGATAAGCCAGTAGCGGCCAAGAAGCTGAACCTGAGTCCGCCCCAGATTGCGAATGGTGACGGTATAAGCGAAGACGTAGCGCTCTTCTTGCGGAGAAGATTGCGATTCGATATAGACGCTTTGCACCTGTACACAAACTCGGGGCGAATTAATCATGGTTAGCTCTCCTTGGTGGGCGCGTTCTCAGATAACCAGTTAGCTAGCTGACAGTACTGCGCCACGGAAATATTCTCTGCGCGCTTCGCCGGGTCGATGCCCAGCTCGGTCAGAACTTCAACGCTGAACAGATTGCCCAGACTGTTGCGGATCGTTTTCCGACGCTGGTTAAAGGCTTCTGTCGTGATGCGGCTCAGCACGCGCACATCTTTAACGGGATGCGGCAGCGTGCGGTAAGGCACCAGGCGCACCACGGCGGAATCAACTTTAGGCGGCGGCGTAAAGGCGCTCGGCGGAACTTCAAGCACCGGGATAATCTGGCAGTAGTACTGCGCCATGACGCTTAGTCGACCATACGCCTTACTGTTCGGCCCGGCAACCAGACGATTGACCACCTCTTTTTGCAGCATAAAGTGCATATCGGCAATGGCATCAGTATAGCTGAACAGATGGAACATCAGCGGGGTCGAGATGTTGTACGGCAGGTTGCCGAATACGCGCAGCGGTTGGCCCATGTTCTGCGACAGCTCGCCGAAGTTCATGGTCATCGCATCCTGCTGATAAATCGTCAGCTTTGGTCCGAGGAACGGATGCGTTTGCAGACGAGCGGCCAGGTCGCGGTCCAGCTCGATAACGGTGAGCTGGTCGAGGCGTTCACCGACCGGTTCGGTCAGCGCGGCGAGGCCGGGGCCGATTTCAACAATCGCCTGGCCTTTCTGTGGATTGATGGCCGAGACAATGCTGTCGATCACAAACCGATCGTTGAGAAAGTTTTGCCCGAAGCGTTTACGGGCTAAGTGGCCCTGATGGACTCGATTATTCATTGAGTATTAACAATCATTTTAATGGCGAGATTAAGCGCCGTGATAAAACTGCCGACTTCCGCTTTCCCCTGGCCCGCAAGTTCAAGCGCGGTGCCGTGGTCAACGGAAGTGCGAATAAATGGTAAACCGAGCGTAATATTCACGCCGCGGCCAAAGCCCTGGTATTTTAGCACGGGCAGGCCCTGATCGTGATACATCGCGAGTACCGCATCGGCATGGTCGAGATATTTCGGCTGAAACAGGGTATCTGCCGGCAGCGGGCCGCTGAGATTCATCCCCTTCGCGCGCATCTCTTCCAGCACCGGAATAATGGTATCAATCTCTTCCGTGCCCATATGGCCGCCTTCGCCCGCGTGCGGGTTCAGGCCGCAAACCAGCACGTGCGGGTTATTGATACCAAATTTGGTGCGCAGATCGTGATGCAGAATGGTGATGATTTCCCGCAGCAGCTCGGGGGTAATCGCATCGCTTATTGCTTTAAGCGGCAGGTGAGTGGTCACCAGCGCCACGCGCAGCGCTTCGGTCGCCAGCATCATCACCACTTTACTGGCCTGCGAGCGCTCTTCAAAGAACTCGGTATGACCGGTGAAGGCGATCCCCGCATCGTTGATAATGCCCTTGTGCACCGGCCCGGTAATCAGCGCGGCGAATTCGCCGTTCAGACAGCCATCACAGGCGCGGGCCAGCGTTTCCACCACATAGCTGCCGTTGCTGACGTTGAGCACGCCTGGCTCAACCGGCGCATTGAGAGCGACGGGAAGAAGCGTCAGGGTGCCTGCGCGCTGCGGCGTAGCGGGAACGGTAGGGTCATAAGGCAGAAGCGATAAAGGAAGACCGAGCAGGCTTGCCCGGTCGGATAACAGAGCGCCATCGGCGCAAATCACCAGCTCGACCGGCCAGTCGCGCTGTGCAAGCTGCACAACGAGGTCGGGGCCAATCCCGGCAGGTTCGCCGGGAGTGATAACAACTCGATTCATACACTTCATCCTTCAGGCGTTCTCTTACTGGCTGCGCTTCGTCGCCCCAGTCAGAGACCAGGGCGATTCGCCGAGCCGCCTCGATACACCCTGAGTGATGTTGTGTATGAGGCTAATGCGATTAGTTGCTCAGTACCTTAACGTAGGCGCTGGCGCGCTGTTCCTGCATCCAGGTAGCCGCTTCTTCAGAGAATTTACGGTTCATCAGCATGCGGTAAGCGCGATCTTTCTGCGCGGCGTCGGTTCTGTCGACGTTGCGGGTATCCAGCAGCTCAATCAGGTGCCAGCCGAAGGATGAGTGAACCGGTGCGCTGGTCTGGCCTTTATTGAGGCGCAGAATAGCGTCGCGGAAGGCCGGATCGAAGATATCCGGCGTTGCCCAGCCTAAATCACCGCCCTGGTTTGCCGAACCCGGATCTTCAGAGAACTCTTTTGCCGCTTTAGCAAACGTGGTTTTGCCGCTCTTAATGTCAGCCGCAATTTGCTCCAGCTTTGCCCGGGCCTGATTGTCATTCATGATCGGCGACGGTTTCAGCAGGATGTGGCGGGCGTGAACTTCAGTCACGGAGATATTCTGGCTGCCGCCGCGCATATCGTTGATTTTCAGGATATGGAAGCCAACGCCGGAACGTACCGGACCAACGATATCGCCTTTCTTAGCCGTGCTCAGCGCCTGGGCGAAGATGCCCGGCAGTTCCTGAATACGACCCCAGCCCATCTGGCCGCCTTTCAGCGCCTGCTGGTCGGCTGAGTAGGTGATCGCCAGTTTGCCGAAATCCGCGCCGCTGCGCGCCTGCTGAACCACCGAGTTGGCCTGGTCCTGAGCTTCTGCCACCTGCTCGGAAGTGGGGTTTTCCGGCAGCGGGATCAGAATGTGGCTGAGGTTGAGTTCGGTGCTGGCGTCGTTCTGATCGCCAATCTGCTTCGCCAGGGTTTCAACTTCCTGCGGCAGAACGGTAATACGGCGACGTACTTCGTTGTTACGCACTTCCGAAATCAGCATCTCTTTGCGGATCTGATTACGATAGGTGTTGTAGTTAATACCGTCATAGGCCAGACGGCTGCGCATCTGATCCATGGTCATGTTGTTCTGTTTGGCGATGTTGGCGATAGCCTGGTCCAGCTGATCGTCAGAGATCTTCACGCCCATTTTCTGACCCATCTGCAGGACAATCTGGTCCATGATCAGACGCTCAAGGATCTGATGACGCAGGGTGGCGTCATCCGGCAGCTGCTGCCCGGCCTGGCCGGCGTTAAGTTTTACCGATTGCATCAAGCCATCGACGTCGCTTTCCAGAACAACGCCATTATTGACGACAGCCGCTACTTTATCGACAACCTGTGGGGCAGCGAAACTGGTATTCGCGATCATGGCGATACCGAGAAGCAGCGTTTTCCAGTTCTTCATACTTTTTCCATTTCAATTAACCGCAATTGCGGATTACGTTTAAACCAGCCACATCACAGGGAGCTCTGGTACGGTAAAATGTTCGAACGCAGCATCTGCTGGGTGCCGAGACCGTAATTGGAGCTCAGGCCGCGCAGCTCAATGTTAAAGCCGAAGGTATTGTCGTATTTGCTTTCGCTGCTGCTGTTATCCCAGCCGTTGATCTTACGTTCATAGCCAACGCGGATAGCGTAGCAGCAGGAGCTATACTGCACCCCTAACATCTGGTTCGCTGACTTTCTGGTATTCGTATCGTAGTAATACGCGCCGACGACTGCCCAACGATCGACGATTGGCCAGCTGGCGGTCATTCCCACCTGCGAAATACCATCTTTATACTGCTTAGCGGTGGAATACGAAGGCAGAGTCGCCTGAATGTATTCCGGACTTGCATAACGATAGTTAAGTTGTACTAAACGGTTTTCGTCGCGACGGTATTCCACGGTTCCGCTGCTGGTCGCGACGTTATCCAGACGCGTATCGTACTGAATTCCCCCGCGTAAACCCCAGTCGTCGGTAATGCGCCAGTAGGTATCCCCGGCCCATACCAGTGAACCTCGCGTGTCGTTGTTCTCCCAGTTGATGTTGTCGTCACCGGTACGTGCTTCGGTGAAATAGTAGATTTGACCAACGGAAATATTAAAACGTTCAACTGCGGCGGCATCATAAACGCGAGATGTGATGCCGGTGGAGACCTGGTTGGCGGACGCAATACGGTCCAGACCGCTGTAGGTGCGGTCGCGGAACAGGCCGCTGTAGTCTGATTGCAACAGCGTTGAGTCGTAGCTGCCGATCTTGCTCTGGTCACGATACGGGATATACAGATACTGCATGCGCGGTTCAAGCGTCTGGGTATAGTTCTCTTGCATATCGCGCTCGAAAACCATTTTGCCGTCGACTTTAAACTGCGGCATGACGCGGTTAACGGAGTCTTTATAGTCAGTGCCGTTGGCCGCGTTGTAGCTATCAAGGTTGCTTTGCTGGTAATGGGTGGCCAGCAGTTTTGCCTCAGTATTGATGCTTCCCCAGCCGTTAGACAGCGGCAGGTTGATGGTTGGCTCAAGGTGAAGACGCGTTGCTTCCGGCATTTTGCTGTTCGAGTTAACAAAATGCACCGCCTGGCCATAAAGATGCGTATCAAACGGGCCGACGTCGTTCTGGTAGTAGTTCACGTCCAGCTGCGGCTCGGCGGAATAGGCATTGCTTGAGTCGCGGTCAAAGACCTGGAACTGCTTGGTCGATACGGTGGCATCGAAATTCTGATTCGCGTAGCCGGCGCTGAGTTTCTGCGTGGCATAGCCATCGGTACTGGAACCGTATTTGGAGCTGAAATCGTTAAAGTAGTCCGGGTCGCTGACTTTGGTGTAGTCGGCGTTGAAACGCCACACCTGGTCTACGACGCCTGAATGGTTCCAGTAGAACAGCCAGCGGCGGCTGTTGCTGTCGTTCGAATGATCGTCATGATAAATTTTATCCGACGGCAGGTAGTCGAACTCAAATAAACCGGTCCCTGCTTTGGTCAGATAGCGGAATTCGTTTTCCCACATCACGCCGCCGCGCTTGCTCATATAGTGCGGGGTCAGGGTGGCGTCAAAGTTAGGCGCGATATTCCAGTAGTAAGGGAGATAGAACTCCGCGCCGTTTTTGGTGCTGTATTTAGCGTTGGGGATCAGGAAACCTGAACGGCGCTTATCGCCCACCGGCAGCTGCAGGTAGGGACTATAAAAAATCGGCACCGAACCGAGCTTAAAGCGCGCGTTCCAGATCTCAGCCACCTGCTCTTCGCGGTCGTGGATAACTTCGCTGCCGACCACGCTCCAGGTGTCAGAGCCCGGCAGACAGGAGGTAAAGCTGCCGTTTTCCAGAATGGTGTAGCGGTTTTCGCCGCGCTGCTTCATCAGGTCAGCGGTACCGTGCCCCTGACGGCCTACCATTTGGTAATCGCCCTGCCAGACGTTGGTATCTTTGGTGTTGAGATTCGACCAGGCCTTCGGCCCTTTGAGGATCACCTGATTATCGTCATAGTGCACGTTGCCGAGGGCATCAACCGTCCGCACCGGCTGCGGCTGGCCTTCCGCCTGCTGCTGGTGGAGCTGGACCTCATCGGCCTGCAGCCGGCTGTTTCCCTGATTAATATCGACGTTGCCGGTAAATACGGCGTTATCAGGGTAGTTGCCTTTCGCATGATCGGCATCGATCGTCACCGGCAGGTCGTTGGGTTTCCCTTCGACCAAAGGACGATTGTAGCTTGGGACGCCAAGCATACACTGCGTGGCGAGATCGGCAGCGAGGCCCTGTTGGCTATACAAGGCGCTGGCGATCATGGTGGCCAGGAGGCTGGGAATACGTTTTTTCATACGTTGTATTTGTTGTTCCGTCATCGTGTGGCAGCGGCTTGCAAACGGTCAGAGCCTAACTTACTCGTCTAAATCGCGCTAGTGTTAATCCTGCCCGTTTCGAGCCCGAGCGTTAGGCACCGTGTAGAATGACGAGTATGATAAAGCAAATTATAGGCTATGTCCCACAATTGACCGAGGCGTAAACGCTTTGTAACGTGCGGTCAGATATAGCTTAACTGGCGGCAGAGAGATTGGGGAGTCTATGCAGTATTTGGGTAAAATAATTGGCGTTGCGGTTGCGTTGATGATGGGCGGCGGCTTTTGGGGCGTGGTACTGGGCTTTTTAATCGGGCATATGTTTGACCGCGCGCGCAGCCGCCGGCTGAACGTCTTTGCCAACCAGCAGGAGCGCCAGTCGCTGTTCTTCTCGACGACGTTTGAAGTGATGGGGCACCTGACCAAATCAAAAGGGCGCGTCACCGAAGCCGATATCCACGTCGCCAATTTGCTGATGGATCGCATGAATCTTCATGGCGAAGCGCGGACGGCGGCACAGCACGCGTTTCGGGTAGGGAAATCAGATGACTATCCGCTGCGTGAGAAAATGCGCCAGCTGCGCAGCGTCTGTTTTGGCCGCTTTGATTTAATTCGGATGTTTCTGGAAATTCAGCTGCAGGCGGCTTTTGCCGATGGCGATCTGCATCCCAACGAACGTGAAGTGCTGTTTGTGATTGCCGATGAGCTGGGCATCTCCCGCGCTCAGTTTGAGCAGTTCCTGCGCATGATGCAGGGCGGGGCGCAGTTCGGCGGCGGGTCGCAGCAGCAATCTTACGGCCAGCGCGGCGGCAACGCCGGCTGGCAGCAGGCGCAGCGCGGGCCCACTCTGGAAGATGCCTGCAATGTGCTGGGGGTAAAACCGACTGATGATGCCGCCACCGTCAAGCGCGCCTATCGTAAGCTGATGAGCGAGCACCATCCGGATAAGCTGGTGGCGAAAGGGCTACCGCCGGAAATGATGGAGATGGCTAAGCAGAAAGCGCAGGAGATCCAGAAAGCCTGGGAGCTGATCAAAGAACAGCGCGGCTTCTGAACGACCGGCCTCTCCCGGGCGGGGGAGGCGTCACGATGGGCTGGCGGCGCGGCGGTACATACGCCGCGGATGGCCAATCTTGCCGTACAGCATTTCCACCTCCAGAAAGCCGATTTCCACGCAGTGCTCCAGATAGCGACGAGCAGTGGTTTTGCTCAATCCAGCCTCGCTCACCACGTCATCGACCGAAAAGCAGCGTTCTTGATCGCCGGTAAACAGATTTTGCACCAGCGCCAGCGTTTTTTCTTCAATCCCTTTACTGCCGCTATCGGCACGATAGTTTTTGGCCTGTAGCTGATACAGCGAATCCACGTTCTGCTGGTCGACAATCTTCCACTCGCGCTGCTGATCGTAGAACTGCACAAACCGTTCAAGGGACTGGCTCAGGCGCTTCCATGACACCGGCTTAAGAATGTAGTCGAAGGCGCCGTTGCGGATTGCCAGACTACAAGTTTCCATATCGCTGGCGGCGGTGATAAAGATCACCGAGCAGTTAGCCTGGGCCATGATCGGGTCGTTCATCAGCGTGACCCCTTTGCCGTCCGGCAGATAATTATCCAGCAACACCAGCTGGGGCGGCCTGGCGTTGAGTCTCTGCCGCGCCTGGGCGAGGGAGGCCGCCGTGCCTGCCAGCCGCATGCGCGGGTGTTTTTGAATAAGCTCGGCGTGCAGCCGCGCCAGTTCGCTTTCATCTTCGATGATCAGAACATCGACCAGGTCATGATGCATAGTGCGTCTCTTCTTGCGGATGGGCTGGCCCGCTGGCGGGGATAAACAGCGTAAAAATCGCGCCGCGCGGGGCGTTGTCGGCCACTTCAATTGTGCCGCCGGCCTGGGTTACGTAGCGCTCAATAAGATACAGGCCAATACCGTGATCGCCGCGGGTTTTGGTGGTGACGCCGCGCTCAAAAATATGCTCGCGGATCTCCGGACGAATACCGACGCCGCGGTCGGCGACTTCAATCATTAATTCCCGGGCGTTGAGCTGAATCAGAATCTCGACCGGTTCGTGCGGCAGTTCGGCGCGCTGGGTAGCCTCAATAGCGTTATCCAGCAGATTACCGATGATAGAGATAAGCTCGGACTCCATCAATGACGGCAGCGGACGGTCAATGCGGCAGGCCGGGTCAAAGCTCAGTTCAACCCCTTTTTCCCGCGCGCGGGCGGCTTTGCCCAGCAGCAGACCGCACAGCGTCGGCGAATTAAAGTGTGATGAGATAAAGTCCAGCAGCTCCTGGGCATGCTCCGACTGCGCCTGAATGTAGCGAATCGCCTCATCATAGTGGCCCATATGCAGCAGGCCGGAAAGGGTGGTCATACGGTTCAGCTGTTCATGGCGCATGATGCGCAGATTATCAACGTAGCGCTTCACCTGGCTAAGCTGGGCGCTCAGCGAGTTGATTTCGTCGCGGTCGCGGAAAGTGATCACCCAGCCCTGCAGTTCACTCTCCAGCAGGATACGCACCCGGCTGGCGAGAACGGTCAGCTGATTAAAGCGGCACAGCTCGTCGTGGGTATCGTTTTCGAGCATCTCCCCGCTGGCGAAAAACGGCTGCGGCGTAATGACGCTATCGATAGACTTACCGCGCAGCTGATGCGCCGGCTGGCTCAGTCCGAGCAGGCTGCGGGCGGCATGATTTATCACTTCGATACGCCGGTGATGGTCAATTACGATCACCCCTTCGTATATCGACTCCATCATCGCCTTTTGCTGGCGCACCAGCAGGCCGATTTCCCGCGGCTCCAGCGAGAAAATTTGCTTCTTAATGCTGCGGGTGAAGTACCAGGAGAAGATAAACAGCGCAATCAACAGCAGCACTGCGGCGACAAAGATATTGATGACTTTTTCCAGCGTGATGCTGTCGAGATAGCTGGTAAGGTAGCCGACGGAAACAATACCGATGACCCGGCCCGCATCGTCGAAAATCGGCGCTTTGCTGCGCAGGGAAATCCCCAGTCCCCCTTTGCGGATGGTGGTGGCGCTTTTCCCCTCCAGCACCGGCTGGTTATCGCCGCCAACCAGCCGCGTGCCGACCCATTCCGGGTGGACCGAATGAAACAGATGCACGCCTCGCCTGTCGCCAATGACAATAAAGCTGGCGTCGCTGTGGGCGGCGATATTTTGCATAAAAGGTTTTATCGCCA
Source organism: Klebsiella sp. CN_Kp066 (assembly GCF_040065135.1). NCBI lineage: Bacteria > Pseudomonadati > Pseudomonadota > Gammaproteobacteria > Enterobacterales > Enterobacteriaceae > Klebsiella > Klebsiella sp. CN_Kp066. Next base: position 27,129 of record NZ_JBEAIU010000038.1, read on the forward strand.
GCGCGTCTTCACGCGCGACCTGTTGGCGTAAATCCGGCATCAGGGCAATTTCTTGCGCCTGTATTTTCGCGCGGGCGCTCATTTCCTGATAAAGCTGACGGCTGGCGTCAAAATAGTAATACACGCCCAGCAGCGCGAAAAGCACTGAGAAAAAAGCGACCAGTGAAATGAACAGCTTAAATTGAAATGAAACCTTCATAATTCTATTGCACCGTATCAGGGATGCGGCACTGTATCATCTTTGGCCATACCGACATCGTGGCTGAGGGAAAACGGTGACCCCCTTCGCAGGCGTCCGGAAACCACAATTATCTGCTGGCGCGGAATTTATCAAGGTTAATCAGGCGCTGGATTTAAAAACCTTAAAAACCACGACCATAAATCAGAGCGGTTTCACAATAATAATAGAAACCATAAAAACCATAGTGACCATTAAAACTTCTTTTTTAATCTGTCGATCCTCACATTAACTCTGCGGATGGCCCTCTAACCTGAAAAATAATAATAACCAGAGGGCTTAATTATGAGCACCACAGACAATGCATTCTCTGCAACCATCGACCCTATCAATACCCCGAAAGCGCCGCTTAAGCAGCGCTGGTGGCATATCCTCGATAACTGGAAAGTCGGTATTATCCCGCTGCCGCTCTTTCTGCTGGCCGGCGGCCTGATTGCCCTGGACTGTTTAGGCGGCAAGCTGCCGAGCGATATCGTCGTGATGGTGGCGACGCTGGCCTTTTTCGGCTTTGCCTGCGGTGAATTCGGCAAACGCCTGCCGGTTCTGGGTAAGCTTGGCGCAGCGGCCATCTGCGCGACTTTTATTCCTTCTGCGCTGGTTCATTACGGCCTGCTGCCGGAGGTGGTGGTGGAATCGACCACCAAATTCTATAAGTCGACCAACATTCTTTATCTTTATATCTGCTGCATTATCGTCGGCAGCATTATGAGCATGAACCGCACCACGCTGATTCAGGGCTTTCTGCGGATTTTCTTCCCGATGCTGTGCGGAGAAATCGTCGGCATGGTCGTTGGCGTCGGCGTCGGTACCGCGCTAGGGCTGGAGCCGTTCCAGGTGTTCTTCTTTATCGTCCTGCCGATCATGGCCGGCGGCGTCGGCGAGGGAGCGATCCCGCTGTCGATTGGCTACGCCGCGCTGATGCATATGGATCAGGGCGTGGCGCTTGGGCGCGTTCTGCCGATGGTGATGCTGGGCAGCCTGACGGCGATTGTTATCTCCGGCTGTTTAAATCAGCTGGGCAAGCGTTTTCCGCATTTGACCGGTGAGGGACAGCTGATGCCGAACCGCCGCAACGAGACGCATCGCGAAACGCCCGTCGAGGGCAAAATGGACGTAACGACGCTGGCCTCCGGCGCGCTGCTGGCGGTGCTGCTCTATATGCTGGGCATGCTGGGGCAGAAGACCATCGGCCTGCCCGCGCCGGTGGGCATGCTGTTCCTCGCGGTGCTGCTGAAGCTGGTGAACGGCGTCTCTCCGCGCCTGCAGGAGGGATCGCAGATGGTGTATAAGTTCTTCCGCACGGCGGTTACCTATCCGATTCTGTTTGCCGTCGGCGTGGCGATCACCCCGTGGCAGGAGCTGGTCAACGCGTTTACCGTAACCAATTTGCTGGTGATTATCAGCACCGTAACGGCGCTGGTGGCGACCGGTTTCCTGGTCGGCAAAAAGATTGGCATGTACCCGATTGACGTGGCGATTGTCTCCTGCTGCCAGAGCGGTCAGGGCGGTACCGGCGACGTGGCGATACTGACCTCCGGCAACCGCATGAACCTGATGCCGTTCGCGCAGATCGCAACCAGGATCGGCGGCGCGATTAATGTTTCGCTGGGTCTGCTGTTCCTCAGTCACTTTCTGGCCTGATTTAACTTTTTTATAACCGCTAAGTCTGCTTTTTCGTGCTAAATGGCGCAGAAAATATCTGCGCCCCGTCTCCAAAACAGGGATCGTTTAGCGATACAATCAGCGCCATTATTCGCGACTGCGACGGCAGCCTGTCCGCTGCCTGTAATTGAGTGAGGAGAGAAACAAATGTCAGTGGATACTCTCGCCCGTGAGGGCGTAAGCATGGAAGCGCTGCTGGCGGCGAAAGAGCAGCGCGCCGCGCGTCAGGCCGACTGGTTAGCCCATTATCAGCGGCCGGTGATTTCGCTGACCCTGGTGACCCCGGGCGCGGTGAAAGACAGCATTCGCTACCGTAATATGATGGGCGTAGCGCTGCAGGCCTGCGATCAGATGCTGTGGAAACACCGCTGGCAGACGCTGGATCGCCAGGTGCTGTGGCTGCCGACCGGTCCGGAAGCGCTGTGGTGCGTCGATCACGCCGCCAGTGAAATCAAAGCCTTCTGTACCGATCTTGAGCATACCCATCCGCTGGGCCGCCTGTGGGATATCGACGTTATTTGCCCGAAAGATGGCCTGGTTGGCCGTGAGTCAATGGGGGAAAACCAGCGCCGCTGCCTGCTGTGCGATGAACCTGCGCACGCCTGCGCGCGCAGCCGTCGTCATGACACCGGGGAGGTTGTCGCCCGCGTTGAGCAGATGATTGATGCGTGGTTTGCCCGCGACTAACGCCGGTGTTCCGCTGCGATGATGAGCGAAGAATTGCCCGGGTATGCCGCTGGCGGCAAGACCCGGGACAGATTTGAACGATCAGAAGTCGATCGGCGCGCGGAACGTCATCGTATTACCGAATGACGGATGGGTGATGGTCAGGGTTTCAGCGTGCAGCAGCAGACGCGGCGCCATGGCCAGCGCTTCCGGCGACGCATAAAAGCGGTCGCCAAGAATCGGATGGCCCAGCGCCAGCATATGCACGCGCAGCTGATGCGAACGCCCGGTAATCGGCTTCAGGCGCACGCGGGCGGTGTTGTCCGTCGCGAACTCCAGCACTTCATACTCGGTTTGCGCCGCTTTGCCGGTTTCGTAACACACCTTCTGCTTTGGCCGGTTCGGCCAGTCGCAAATCAGCGGTAAATCCACCAGACCCTCGGCTTTTTCCGGATGCCCCCAGACGCGTGCGACGTACTGCTTTTTCGGCTCGCGTTCGCGGAACTGCCGCTTAAGCTCGCGCTCTGCCGCTTTGGTCAGGGCTACCACAATCACGCCGCTGGTCGCCATATCCAGCCGGTGCACCGACTCGGCCTGCGGGAAATCGCGCTGAATGCGCGTCATCACGCTGTCCTTGTGCTCAGCAAGCCGGCCCGGTACGGACAACAGGCCGCTTGGCTTGTTGACCACCATAATGTGCTCATCCTGGTAGAGGATAACCAGCCAGGGATCCTGCGGCGGATTGTAGTTTTCCATCGCCATATTCGCGTTCCGTTACTGGTGGGTGACCACGATTAAGCGCAGCGCATCCAGGCGCCAGCCCGCCTGCGCCAGCGCGTCCATGACCTGCTGACGGTTGCTCTCGATAGCCGCCAGTTCATCATCGCGGATGTTCGGGTTAACGGCGCGCAGCGCTTCAAGGCGCGACAGTTCGGCCGACAGCTTATCGTCGGCTTCTTGACGCGCGGCGTCGATCAGGGCCTGGGCCGCTTTGGCCACCTGGCCTTCGCCCTGCTGCAAAATGGCGTGGACGTCCTGCTGGACGGCGTTGACCAGCTTGCTGCCGGTGTGGCGGTTTACCGCGCTCAGCTGACGGTTAAAGCTTTCGAACTCCACCTGACCGGCAAGGTTGTTGCCGTTTTTGTCGAGCAGCATGCGCACCGGCGTCGGCGGCAGGAAGCGGTTGAGCTGCAGATGCTTCGGCGCCTGGGCCTCAACGACGTAAATCAGCTCCAGCAGCAGGGTACCTACCGGCAGCGCTTTGTTCTTCAGCAGCGAGATGGTGCTGCTGCCGGTATCGCCGGAGAGGATCAGATCCAGACCGTTGATAATCAGCGGATGCTCCCAGGTGATGAACTGCGCGTCTTCGCGGGACAGGGCGACGTCACGCTCAAAGGTAATGGTGCAGCCATCTTCCGGCAGGCCAGGGAAGTCCGGTACCAGCATATGGTCGGAGGGGGTCAGGACAATCAGGTTTTCACCACGGTCGTCCTGGTTGATGCCGACAATATCGAACAGGTTCATGGAGAAAGCGATCAGGCTGGTGTCGTCATCCTGTTCTTCAATGCTTTCCGCAAGCTGCTGGGCTTTTTCTCCGCCGTTAGAGTGGATCTCCAGCAGACGATCGCGGCCCTGTTCCAGCTGCGCTTTCAGCGCTTCATGCTGCTGGCGGCAGGCTTTGATCAGGTCGTCGAAGCCGTCGGTATTTTCCGGCGCGGCGAGATAGTTAATCAGTTCATTATGCACGCTGTCGTAAACGGTACGGCCGGTCGGGCAGGTGTGCTCGAACGCGTCCAGACCTTCGTGATACCAGCGCACCAGCACCGACTGGGCGGTTCTTTCCAGATACGGAACGTGGATCTGAATATCGTGGGCCTGGCCGATACGGTCAAGACGACCGATACGCTGCTCCAGCAGATCCGGGTTGAACGGCAGGTCGAACATCACCAGGTTGCTGGCGAACTGGAAGTTGCGGCCTTCCGAGCCGATTTCAGAACACAGCAGCACCTGAGCGCCGGTATCTTCCTCGGCGAACCAGGCGGCGGCGCGGTCGCGTTCGATAATTGACATCCCTTCGTGGAACACCGCTGCACGGATGCCTTCGCGCTCGCGCAGAACCTGCTCCAGCTGCAGCGCGGTGGCCGCTTTAGCGCAGATCACCAGCACTTTCTGCGAGCGGTGGCTGGTGAGATGGCCCATCAGCCATTCAACGCGCGGGTCAAAGTTCCACCAGGTACCGGTATCGCCTTCAAATTCCTGATAAATCTGCTCCGGATAGAGCATGTCGCGGGCGCGCTCTTCGGCCGTTTTGCGGGCACCCATAATGCCGGAAACCTTGATGGCCGTCTGGTACTGGGTCGGCAGCGGCAGACGAATCGTATGCAGCTCGCGTTTCGGAAAGCCTTTGACGCCGTTACGGGTATTGCGGAACAGCACGCGGCTGGTACCGTGGCGGTCCATCAGCATTGACACCAGCTCCTGACGAGCGGCCTGGGCATCATCGCGATCGCTGTTGGCGGCCTGCAATAACGGCTCGATATCCTGTTCGCCGATCAGATCGCTCAGCGCGTTCAGCTCGGCGTCGTTCAGCTTATTGCCGGCCAGCAGCAGGGCGACGGCGTCGGCAACCGGACGGTAGTTCTGCTGCTCTTCAACAAACTGGGCGAAGTCGTGGAAACGGTTGGGGTCGAGCAGGCGCAGACGGGCGAAATGGCTCTCCATTCCCAGCTGCTCCGGCGTCGCGGTGAGCAGCAGAATGCCCGGCACGCATTCGGCCAGCTGTTCAATCGCCTGATATTCCCGGCTCGGGGCGTCTTCGCTCCAGACCAGGTGGTGCGCTTCATCAACGACCATCAGATCCCACTCCGCTTCGCACAGGTGTTCCAGACGCTGCTTGCTGCGGCGTACGAAATCCAGCGAACAGATCACCAGCTGTTCGGTTTCAAACGGGTTAATTGCATCGTGCTGCGCTTCGGCATAGCGCTCATCGTCAAACAGCGAGAAGCGCAGGTTAAAGCGGCGCAGCATTTCCACCAGCCACTGGTGCTGCAGGGTTTCCGGAACGACAATCAGTACGCGTTCGGCGGCGCCGGAGAGCAGCTGCTGATGCAGGATCATCCCGGCTTCGATGGTTTTACCCAGACCCACTTCGTCCGCCAGCAGGACGCGCGGCGCATGGCGGCGGCCAACGTCATGAGCGATATTCAGCTGATGCGGGATCAGGCTGGTGCGCTGACCGCGCAGGCCGCTCCACGGCATGCGGTACTGTTCGCTCTGGAATTTGCGCGCGCGATAGCGCAGGGCAAAACGATCCATACGGTCAATCTGTCCGGCGAACAGACGGTCCTGCGGTTTGCTGAAAACCAGCTTGCTGTCGAGCAGCACTTCACGCAGGGTAACGTTGGCTTCCTGGGTGTCGAGTCGGGTGCCGGTGTAGGCCAGCAGGCCGTTCTCTTCATTAACTTCGTCAACCTGGAGTTGCCAGCCTTCATGGCTGGTGATGGTGTCGCCCGGGTTAAACATCACGCGGGTGATCGGGGAGTCGTTGCGTGCGTACAGACGGTTTTCGCCGATGGCGGGGAAAAGCAGGGTCACCATGCGCGCGTCCAGCGCAACGACCGTCCCTAATCCCAGTTCGCTCTCTGTGTCGCTAATCCAGCGTTGACCAAGTGTAAAAGGCATATATGTTCGGCTCTTTAGTTCTTTAATTGCAGGCAATAGTTGATCATCTCCATGGAGAATCGGAGATGCGTCAAAATTGGGTCCAGGAATGGAAAGGGCGCTATATTACTGGATGGCGGAACGTTCGTCACGTCCTCCTCACCCTTCATTTTGCGGCTTTTGTGCTGACGGAACGAGTGAGAAAAAATCAAAATAGCCCCAGTTGCCCCGTCACTATTGTAGCAAAATCGTCGTCGACAAAGGGAAGTATTCCTTCGGCGACAGGCTCTAATTGCTTAGAGAGATAGTGCTCATAATCCAGCGGCGACTGCTGATAATCCACTGGTTCCGGCCCGCCGGTAGTCCAGACGTATTTAATGCTGCCGCGCTGCTGATACTGCTGCGGTCTACCCAGCCGAACGTTGTGCTCATCAGCCAGCCGCGCCGCGCGCACGTGCGGCGGCACGTTGCGCTGATACTCCGCCAGCGGACGGCGCAGGCGTTTGCGATAGACCAGTCGATCGTCAAGCTCGCCGTTCATCAGCTTATCAATGGTTTCGCGCACATAATCGCGATAGGGCTGATGGCGGAAAATGCGCAGATAAAGCTCCTGCTGAAACTGCTGGGCCAGCGGCGTCCAGTCGGTGCGTACCGTCTCCAGGCCTTTAAACACCATGCGCTGCTCGCTGCCTTCCTGAATCATCCCGGCGTAGCGCTTTTTACTGCCGGTATCCGCGCCGCGAATGGTAGGCATGAGAAAGCGGCAGAAGTGGGTTTCAAACTCCAGCTCCAGGGTGCTGGCGAGCCCCTCTTTGCCCAGCTCCGTCGCCCACCATTCGTTGACGAAGGCCACCAGCGACCGACCGATAGCGCCAGCTTCCTCTTCGCAGTGGGCCCGCTTGAGCCACACGAAGGTGGAGTCGGTATCGCCGTAGATAACGTCATAGCCCTGGGATTCAATCAGCGCTTTGGTCTGGCGCATAATCGCGTGACCGCGCATGGTAATGGAAGAGGCCAGGCGCGGATCGAAAAAGCGGCAGGCGCTGGTGCCGAGCACGCCGTAGAAGGCGTTCATAATGATCTTCAGCGCCTGCGACAGCGGTTTGTTTTTATGCAGCTTGGCTTCGTCGCGCCCGTGCCAGATCTGCCCGACAATCACCGGCAGGCAGTGCTTATCTCGCGAGAAGCGCGCGCCGAGAAAGCCTTCGGTGCTGTGAGCGTCATCGGGCTGCGCCAGACCTTCAACCAGCCCCACCGGGTCGATCAGGAAGGTGCGGATAATCGACGGGTACAGGCTTTTGTAGTCCAGCACCAGCACAGAGTCGTACAGACCGGGGCGTGAATCCATTACGTAGCCGCCAGGGCTGGCCTGCGGCGGCACTTCTCCGAAGTTCGGCGCGACGTAGCCGAGCCGGTGCATGCGTGGAAAATAGAGGTGGCTGAAGGCGGCGACCGAACCACCGTGGCGATCCGCAGGCAGGCCGTTGACCGTCGCGCGCTCCAGCAAAAACGGCATGATCTCGGTTTTATGGAAGATGCGGGTGACCAGCTCGCAGTCTTGCAGGTTGTAGGTGGCCAGCGCCGGTTTATCCTGGTGAAAACGGCGGTCGATTTCATCCATCCGATCCCAGGGATTATCAATGGCTTTGCCCTCGCCGAGCAGCTCGCGGGCGACCGATTCCAGCGCAAAAGAGGAGAAGTTCCAGAACGCGGATTTCAGCGCCTCAATGCCGTCGATAATCAGGCGGCCGTTGGCCTGAGCAAAGAAGACGCCATTCTTAAAACCGTGTTCGCGCCACTCCAGGTCGCTGTTGCCGCGCCCGAGCAGCAGCGGGATGCGATAGCGCTCGGCGTGCTTTTGCAGGACGCGTAAATCGAACTGCACCACGTTCCAGCCGATCAGCACGTCCGGGTCGTGAGCGGCAAACCAGGCGTTAAGCTTTTCCAGCAGCAGCGGGCGGCTGGCGACGTACTCTAGCTGGAAGTTGACGGCAGGGGGCGAGGCGGGCTCCGGCCCGAGCATATAGACAACCCGCTGGCCGCAGCCTTCAAGACCGATGCAGTAGAGCTCGCCGTGGCGGCTGGTTTCAATATCCAGCGAAACCCATTTTAGCGGCGGGCGGTAGTGGGGATTGGGCTTCATCCGGGCGTTGACCAGCTGCTGGCCGCGCGACTCGCCTTCAACCCACACCGGGGCGGTGATAAAGCGCTCCATCAGATAGCGCTCCGGCGGGCGAACGTCGCCTTCATAAACCGTGACGCCGTTTTCGCGCAGCTTTTTTTCCAGCCGCATCAGCTGGCGGTGAGCGCGGCAGTAAAGGCCAAAAACCGGCTGGCGATGAAAATCTTTCAGGCTGAGCGGGGCAAGGCGATGGCCGTTTTCCCCCTGCAGCAGGCGTTCAACCTGCGCGCGCTGGGATTCAGGGATAAACGCCACGGACTCCTGGGGCGGCAGCGTGACCTCAAGCGGGCCGTCATCGGTCGCCAGCCAGAAAGTCAGTTCGGTGCCCTGCGGGGTATCCCGCCAGTGACGGGTCAGTAAAAAACCTTCTCGTGGCTGCGTCACGCCGTGCTCTCATCAGTAAAAACCAGGCCTGATTATAGCCTGGTTCACCGAGTAATGCTGGGATTTTATACAGGTGTGGCGCGGTTGTCTGTTTTCAAAGGCAGTGCCGCGCGCTATTTCCCGGAGGCGGCGCTTGACGCGCCTTGTCCGGGCTACCAGGTCCGCAGACGGCTGTGAACCTGTAGCCCGACTAAGCGCAGCGCGAGCCGGGGAGAGCGCGGGTTTATTGCCCGTAATAGGCTTTCGCGCCGTGCTTGCGCAGATAGTGTTTATCCAGCAGCGTCTGCTGCATCTCCGGCAGCTGCGGCGCCAGCTGGCGGCAGAAGATGCCCATATAGGCGATCTCTTCCAGCACAATGGCGTTATGCACTGCGTCTTCGGCGTTTTTACCCCAGGCAAACGGCCCGTGAGAGTGCACCAGCACGCCGGGCATTTGCGCCGGATCGATGCCTTTTTCACGAAAGGTTTCGACGATCACTTCGCCGGTTTGCCACTCGTACTCGCCGTTGATCTCGTCATCGGTCATCAGGCGGGTGCAGGGAACCGCGCCGTAGAAATAGTCGGCGTGGGTCGTGCCGGTAGCGGGAATGGGCTGACCGGCCTGCGCCCAGATGGTGGCGTGACGCGAATGAGTGTGGACAATACCGCCCAGCGTCGGGAATGCCTGATACAGCAGACGGTGGGTCGGGGTATCAGACGAGGGCTTTTTCTGACCTTCAACCACTTCGCCGGTCTCCAGGCTGACCACCACCATATCTTCGGCGGTCATGACGCTGTAGTCGACGCCGGAGGGTTTAATCACCAGCACGCCCCGTTCACGGTCGACGGCGCTGACGTTGCCCCAGGTGAGAGTGACCAGATTGTGCTTTGGCAGGGCCAGGTTGGCTTCGAGAACCTGGCGTTTAAGATCTTCTAACATAATGTGCTCCGAATAGCTGGCGAGTCAGCTTCTCCTCACCCCAACCCTCTCCCGGAGGGCCAGGGAGGAAGCCGTCCCGTGCCCGAACTTTTCTTCCCGGTTCAAGGGTAGGGGAGAAAAGCAGTTCCGCGCCCGAGCGGTACCCTCTCCTTATGGGAGAGGGTAAGGGTGAGGGGACGATCTCTTAGCGTTTTGAACCGTAATACACTTCGTTCCAGCGCAGCGCATCCTTGAAGGAGGGCAGGCGGGTCTCATTGTCAATCACGGTCAGTTCGATATCCTGTAGCTCTGCGAACTGGCGCATATCATCAAGGGTCAGCGCATGGCTGAAGACGGTATGGTGCGCGCCGCCAGCAATGATCCAGGCCTCGGACGCGGTGCGCAGATCCGGATGGGCTTTCCACAGCGCATTGGCCACCGGTAGCTTCGGCAGCTCGTGCGGCGTTTTCACCGTCTCAATGGTGTTCACCAGCAGACGATAGCGATCGCCGAGATCGATCAGGCTGGCGACGATCGCCGGGCCGGTCTGGGTGTTGAAGATGATGCGCGCCGGATCGGCTTTACCGCCGATGCCCAGCGGCTGCACGTCGAGAATCGGTTTCTCCGCGGTAGCGATGGTCGGGCAGACTTCCAGCATATGCGAGCCCAGCGCCAGATCGTTGCCTTTCTCGAAGTGGTAGGTGTAATCCTCCATAAAGGAGGTGCCGCCCTGCAGACCGGTTGCCATCACCTTCATGATGCGAAGCAGGGCGGCGGTTTTCCAGTCGCCTTCGCCCGCAAAGCCGTAGCCCTGCTGCATCAGACGCTGTACGGCGAGACCCGGAAGCTGTTTCAGGCCGTGCAAATCTTCAAAGGTGGTAGTAAAGGCGTGGAAGCCGCCCTGTTCCAGGAAGCGCTTCATCCCCAGCTCAATGCGCGCGGCATCAAGAATGTTCTGCCGCTTATCACCGTGGATTTGCACCGCTGGCGTCAGGCGATAGCTGCTTTCATACTCATCGACCAGGGCGCTGATTTCGCCATCGGTGACCGCATTGACGACCTGTACCAGGTCGCCCACCGCCCAGGTGTTAACCGAGAAACCAAACTTAATCTGCGCGGCGACTTTATCCCCGTCGGTGACCGCCACTTCACGCATGTTATCGCCGAAACGGCACACTTTCAGGTGGCGGGTATCCTGTTTCGAAACCGCCTGACGCATCCATGCGCCGATGCGCTGATGGGCTTCTTTATCCTGCCAGTGGCCGGTTACCACGCTGTGTTGCTGACGCATCCGCGCGCCGATGAAGCCAAATTCGCGGCCGCCGTGGGCGGTCTGGTTCAGGTTCATAAAGTCCATATCGATGCTGTCCCACGGCAGCGCCGCGTTGAACTGGGTATGGAACTGCATCAGCGGTTTATTCAGGATCGTGAGGCCGTTGATCCACATTTTCGCCGGTGAGAAGGTATGCAGCCACACCACCATCCCGGCGCACTTATCATCGTAGTTTGCGTCGCGACAGATATGGGTGATCTCATCCGGCGTGGTACCCAGCGGCTTAAGCACCAGTTTGCACGGCAGTTTGGCTTCCGCATTCAGGCTGTTCACCACATGTTCTGCGTGCTTTGTCACCTGGCGTAGCGCTTCAGGGCCATACAGATGCTGGCTACCGATGACGAACCACACTTCATAATTATCAAAAATTGTCATTTTCATGTCCTTAATGGGTGAAGGCTGCCTGAGATTGCGGCGCGGATTCCGCTTTTGCAGTCGAAGGGAGGTAACGTTGTTCCGCGCTGAGCGACCACTGCTGGTAGCGCTGATAGAGTTGTTCAAAACGTTGCGCCTGCGCCGGGCGAGGCTGCAGGGTGCTTTCCACCCGGCTGGCCATTTGCTCCTGCGCGGCAGGAATATCGTGGTAGACGCCGGCAGCAACGGCGGCGAAGATAGCCGCGCCCAGCGCGCAGCACTGATCGGACGCGACGATTTGCAGCGGGCGATTCAGCACATCGCAGCAGGCCTGCATGATCACCGGGTTTTTGCGCGCGATGCCGCCGAGCGCCATCACGTTATTGACCGGGATCCCCTGTTCGGTGAAGCACTCCATAATGGCGCGGGCGCCGAAGGCGGTGGCGGCAATCAGCCCGCCGAACAGCGCCGGGGCGTCGGTGGCGAGGTTCAGATCGGTAATGACCCCTTTCAGACGCTGGTTGGCATTCGGCGTACGGCGCCCGTTAAACCAGTCCAGCACTACCGGCAGGTGGTCGAGAGACGGATTTTTCGCCCATGCGTCGGTCAGCGCGGGCAGCAGCTGTTTCTGGCTGGCTTTGATCTGTTCTTTAAGTTCCGGGTGGGCCTGCGCCAGCTGCTCCAGCGGCCAGCCGAGAATGCGGCCAAACCAGGCGTAGATGTCGCCAAAGGCGGATTGCCCCGCTTCCATACCGATAAAGTCAGGCACGACGCTACCATCAACCTGGCCGCAAATGCCCTTTACCGTGCGCTCGCCAACGCTCTGTTTATCGGCGATCAGAATGTCGCAGGTGGAGGTGCCGATAACTTTAACCAGCGCATTTGGCTGCGCTCCGGCGCCGACGGCGCCCATATGGCAGTCGAATGCGCCGCCGGAGATGGCGACGGTTTGCGGCAGGCCCAGACGCGCGGCCCATTCGGTGGTCAGCGTGCCGACCGGCAGATCCGCAGTCCAGGTCTCGCTGAACATCGGGTAGGCCAGGTTCCGGTTAATTATCGGGTCAAGTTCATCGAAGAACCCGGCTGGCGGCAGGCCGCCCCAGCTTTCATGCCAAAGGGATTTATGCCCGGCGCTGCAGCGGCCGCGGCGAATATCCTGCGGGCGCGTCGTCCCGGAAAGCAGGGCCGGCACCCAGTCGCACAGCTCAATCCACGACGCGGCGGCCTCGGCGACGGCGCGGTCCTGGCGAGTCACGTGGAGGATCTTGGCCCAGAACCATTCGCTGGAGTAGATACCGCCGATATAGCGGGAGTAATCTTCTTTGCCGGGCTGGTGGCACAGGCGGGTAATTTCCTCCGCCTCCTCCACCGAAGTATGGTCTTTCCACAGCACGAACATGGCGTTGGGGTTGTTGGCGAACTCTTCGCGCAGCGCCAGCACGTTGCCGTCAGCGTCGATGGGCGCGGGCGTTGAGCCGGTGCTATCAACGCCGATACCTACGACGGCAGCGCGCTGTTCGGCGCTAAGGGCGGCGAGGACGCTTTTCAGCGCGGCTTCCATTGATTCGATATAGTCGCGTGGATGATGGCGGAACTGGTTGTTCGGGCCATCGCAGAATAGCCCCTCCTGCCAGCGCGGATACCACTCGACGCTTGCGGCGAGCTCTTCGCCGGTCGCGCACTCTACCGCCAGGGCACGTACTGAATCACTGCCAAAATCGAGGCCAATCGCAATTGCCATACTGTTACTCCATGCTAAAAATCATTCATGGTGCAACAGTAGATATCTGGGCTGAAAACCGTCAGGCCGTATTCGCTAATCTTATGGACTATATTGCTGTGAAGCTGCAAAGTGTGACGCCGTGCAAATATTCAATGTGGACTTTCCTGCCGTCTTTATAGACACTTCAGTTATGCGCTCAAAGCGCCTGAATTGTGCGCCGTGCTCAGTTTTTGCCGAGATGAGGCGGGTTTTAATCCGATTTCTAACGCGCATCGCAGTACGGGTCTTCAGCCTGAGGATAAAATACAAGGTATGGACAATTGGTGTCCTTAATGTCTCCGGGAGAGCAGAGTTTATGGCTGAAACGCAAAACGATCCTTTGTTGCCGGGTTACTCTTTTAATGCCCATCTGGTGACGGGCCTGACGCCGATTGAGGCCGACGGCTATCTGGATTTCTTTATTGACCGTCCGCTGGGCATGAAGGGCTATATCCTTAATCTGACGATCCGCGGCGAAGGGGTGATCAATAACCACGGGGAGCAGTTTATCTGCCGCCCCGGCGATATGCTGCTGTTTCCGCCGGGAGAGATACACCACTACGGCCGCCATCCCGATGCCCGCGAGTGGTATCACCAGTGGGTCTATTTCCGGCCGCGCGCCTACTGGCATGAATGGCTTAACTGGCCAACGATTTTTGCCCAGACCGGCTTTTTCCGCCCGGATGAGCAGTGGCAGGCGCGCTTTGGCGAGCTGTTCGGGCAGATTGTGGAGGCCGGGCAGGGCGCGGGGCGTTATTCCGAGCTGCTGGCGATCAATCTTATGGAGCAACTGCTGCTGCGCCGTATGGAGGCCATCAATGAATCGCTGCATCCGCCGCTGGATAACCGGGTGCGCGATGCCTGCCAGTACATCAGCGATCATCTGGCGGACAGCCATTTCGACATTGCCAGCGTCGCCCAGCACGTGTGCCTGTCGCCGTCGCGCCTGTCGCATCTGTTCCGCCAGCAGTTAGGGATCAGCGTACTGGGGTGGCGGGAGGATCAGCGCATTAGCCAGGCCAAGCTGCTGCTGAGCACGACGCGGATGCCGATCGCTACCGTTGGCCGTAACGTCGGTTTTGAGGACCAGCTCTACTTTTCGCGCGTGTTTAAGAAATGCACCGGCGCCAGCCCGAGCGAGTTTCGCGCTGGGTGTGAATAAAAAGTAAAGAAAGTGAAATGATGGCCCGGATTTTTAACACAGCCAGTAAACTATACAAACAAATGATGGCTTGACGAAGTATGAACGCCTCCGGAGAATCCGTGCTTCGTTTTTAAACCGGGTACATTATGCAAGCATTGCTGGAACACTTTATTACTCAATCGACGGTCTATTCCCTGATAGCCGTTCTGCTGGTCGCCTTCCTCGAGTCGCTGGCGCTGGTGGGGCTTATCTTACCGGGAACGGTGATGATGGCCGGATTGGGGGCGCTGATCGGCAGCGGAGAGGTTAACTTCTGGCAGGCTTGGCTGGCGGGGATTATCGGCTGTTTGCTCGGCGACTGGATCTCATTCTGGCTTGGCTGGCGGTTTAAAAAGCCACTGCATCGCTGGTCTTTTTTAAAGAAAAACAAAGCGCTGCTGGATAAAACCGAACATGCGTTGCATCAGCACAGCATGTTTACCATTTTGATTGGCCGCTTTGTCGGGCCAACGCGCCCGCTGGTGCCGATGGTCGCCGGGATGCTGGATCTGCCGGTCGCGAAATTCATTCCGCCGAATATCATTGGCTGCCTGCTATGGCCGCCGCTCTACTTCTTACCGGGGATACTAGCCGGGGCGGCCATTGATATTCCGGCCGATGAGAATAGCGCCAGCTTTAAGTGGCTGCTGCTGGGGGCGGCGCTGCTGGCGTGGCTGGCGGCGTGGCTGTGCTGGCGATTGTGGCGCAGCGCCAAAAGCGCCGGCGATCGTCTCACCCGCTTTCTGCCGCGTTCGCGCCTGCTGTGGATCGCGCCGCTGATGGTATGCGCCGCCGTCGCGGCCCTGGTGCTCGCCTTCCGTCATCCGCTGATGCCGGTCTATCTCGACATCCTGCATAAGGTTATTTTGCGCTAATTCCCAGTAGCGCCGAGGCGCTGCTGCTGCCGTTGAGCAGCGCGGCGGTCTCGCCATCCCAGGCAATCCGTCCCTCAGCCACGACCACCGACCGCGGCGCGATACGCGCAGCATCTTCCACGCTGTGCGAGACCATTAACAGCGTCAGCTGCTGTTGCCGGCAGATGTCGGCAACCAGGGTCAGCATCTCCTGACGCAGCGCGGGATCGAGCGCGGAGAAGGGCTCATCCAGCAGCAGTACCGGCTGCTGGCGTACCAGACAGCGCGCCAGCGCCGCACGCTGACGCTGGCCGCCGGAAAGCTCGCCCGGCAGCCGCTCTAACAAGGCGTCGATTCCCATCTGCCCGGCAATGGCCTGCAGGCGGGCGATCTGCGTCGCGTTCAGCTTGAGCCCCGGATGCATTCCCAGAGCAATGTTCTGGCGGATGGTGAGATGGTTAAACAGATTATTTTCCTGAAACAGCATCGATACCGGGCGATGCGCGGGCGGCGTGTAGGTATGGGGCTGACCATCGATCTCGATACTGCCGCTGGCAGGCGGCAGAAAACCGGCAATCAGGTTCAGCAGCGTACTTTTCCCGGCGCCGCTGGGGCCAAGAACCGCAATGCGCTCACCGCGTTCGACGGCAAGCGTGAAACGCATCGGCAGATGCTGATAAAGCCAGGTCACATCATTCAGTTTTAGCATCGCGTCCCGGAAGTTTTTCAATCACGCTAAAGAGTAAAAAGCACAGCAGCAGAAGCAGGAGGGCGGTGACGGCGCCGTCCTGGCTGCGATAAGAGCCAATTTGCTGATACAGATAAAAGGGCAGAGTACGAAAATCTTCGTTGCCGAACAGCGCTACGACGCCGAAATCGCCAATCGACAGCACGCAGGCGAAGGCCAGCGCCTGGGCCAGCGGCCGTTTTAAAGCGCGAAGCTCGACCACCCGGAGGCGGGTAAAGCCGTGCATCCCCAGCGACTCGCAGAGGGTACCGTAGCGGGCGGCGATATCGCGCATCGGGTTTTCCAGCACCTTAAGCGCGTAGGGGATCGCCATCAGCGCATTGGTGAAAATGACGATGGCGTCGGCGGATTCCGGCAGGCCCACGCTATTATTGAGCAGCAGGAAGAAACCGGTGGCCAGCACGATGCCCGGCATGGCGAGGATCAGCATGCCGCTCAGCTCAAGCGCCTGACCGGCGAGAGGGCGACGGCGGGCGCGGAGCTCACGGCTGCTCCACAGCAGCATCATGGTCAGGATGACGCTTAAGAGTCCGGCGGCAAGGGCGATACGCAGCGATGTCCACAGCGCCTGCCAAAGCGCGGGCTGCTGCAGCACGCTAAACAGATTGCTGTTCAGCCCGTCGCCTATCACCGCCAGCAGCGGCGGTAGCAGCAGTAAAAGCGCAGCGCCGATCAGCGCCGTGTCGCACAGCCGGCTATATAGCCGGTCGTCGGGATCGCGCCAGCCGCGGATATGGCTGGCCCCGATGGCGAGCGCTCTACTCAGGCGCTGGCTAAGCAACACCAGCCCGAGACAGCAGATCATCTGGATAAGCGCCAGCATCGCCGCGCGCGCCGGGTCGTAGTCGAAATTGAGAGCCTGGTAAATCGCCAGCTCGATCGTCGTGGCCCGCGGGCCTCCGCCCAGCGACAGCACGGTCGCAAAGCTGGCGAAACAGAGCATAAAGATCAGCGCCGCAACCGGCGGGATTTGCCGACGCAGCCACGGCCATTCAACCAGCCGGAAAAAGACGTAGCCGCGCATGCCGAGCTGGGCGGCGATTTGCCGCTGCTCGCCGGGGATATTTTCCAGCGTCTGCAGCAGCAGGCGCGTAGCCATCGGCATATTAAAGAACACGTGCGCCAGCAGGATCCCCTGTAGCCCGTAGGGCGAGAATTCCCACTGCCAGCCGAACGCGTTGCATAATTCAGCCAGCCATCCCTGACGACCGTAGACGCTCAGAATACCGAAGACCGCCACCAGTACCGGCAGGATTAAGGTCATCGCGCAAAGGCGCAGCAGCAGCGTGCGCCCGGGGAAACGTCGCCGGTACAGAGCGCGGGCGAGGAATATCGCCGGTAGCACCGAAAAAAGCGCGGAAAGGAAGGCCTGCCAGAAGGAGAAACGCACCACGTGCCAGAGATAGCCGTCGCTGATAAGCGCTTTCCAGGTGGTCTCCGGGGCGCTGAACCATAGCGCCAGAAAGGCGGCCAGCGCCACGACGACCAGAACGATGGCCGCCGTGAGTCCCGGCAGGAGCCAGCCGAAAGCTAGCGGCTGACGGCGCGTTGCCATGCGCTAATCCAGTTCTGACGTTCGGCGGCCACCTGTTGCGGTGTAAATTCGAGGGTCGTCTGCGGTTTCATCAGCGCGTCAAAGCCTGGCGGAAGCGCAACCTGAGTGACCGGATACATCCAGTTGCCGGTGGGGATCGCATTCTGGAAGCCCGGCGATACCATAAATTTGAGGAATTTTTCCGCCAGTTCCGGCTGCTTGCTGGCCGCGGTGCGGGCGGCGACTTCGACCTGCAAATAGTGTCCTTCAGCGAAGTTTGCCGCGGCGTAGTTATCCTTCTTCTCTTCGATAATGTGGTAAGCCGGGGAGGTGGTGTAGCTCAGCACCAGATCGCTTTCGCCTTTCAGGAACAGGCCGTAGGCTTCGCTCCAGCCTTTGGTGACGGTGACGGTTTTCGCCGCCAGCTTCTGCCAGGCTTCCGGCGCTTTATCGCCGTAGACTTTTTGCATCCACAGCAGCAGGCCCAGACCCGGCGTGCTGGTACGCGGATCTTCATAAATCACCCGCCATTTTTGCTCGCCCTCAACCAGCTCTTTCAGGCTCCTGGGCGGATTTTTCAGCTTGTTTTTATCGTAAACAAAGGCGAAATAGCCGTAATCGAACGGGACGAAGGTGTCGTTGTTCCAGCCGCCGGGTACGTTCACCGCGCTGGCAGGGACGCCGCTTTTGGCGAACAGCTTACTTTGCGAAGCCGCTTCCAGCAGGTTGTTATCCAGCCCCAGCACTACGTCGGCTTTGCTGTTTTTGCCTTCCATCCGCAGACGATTGAGCAGCGAGACGCCATCTTCCAGCGCCACGAACTTCAGCTCGCAGCCGCAGTCGGCTTCAAAGGCTTTTTTAACCGCCGGGCCAGGGCCCCAGTCGGCGGAGAATGAGTCGTAGGTATAAACGGTGAGCAGCGGTTTGGCAAAAGCGGGCGCGGCGGCCAGCGCCAGCAGGGGGAGTAATTTTTTCAACACTTTGCACCTCAGAAAAAGGGGGGGCAAAGGATTTTGAGAGGGCCTCAAATCCCTTCGCCGGCGTTATCCGGATCAGGTTCGACGGGTATTTTCTCAGCCCATACGCTTTATCTTCGGGTTGCTTCCGCGCTAACCGCGCGTTGAAGCAACTTGAATGAGATTGCGTATGTTTATTAGCACCCCGTTGAGAACGGCAGTTAGTGTAATGATTTTGTCAGCGGACTGAAAGCATTACGGCTCCGGCGGCGCGAACCACGCGGATTTAAAGTCAAACCAGCCGAGCGTGTTCATGCGTACGCCGCGCATACTGCGCTGCCCCTGGATCATCAGCCAGTGGTGAATGAGCGGCACCACGGTTTGATTGGCCAACAGCTGCTGGCTCCAGGTCGCCGGATTCAGCTCACCCGCGCGCCAGCGAGCGGCGTCCTGCTCCCAGTCGATGGGGATACAATTGCGAATCAGGGGAACTTCATACAGCCAGGCAAACAGGGAGAAATCGATCGGCAGCGTAAAGTTGGCGCTGTTGAGCCATACGTCGCTGACCACCTCACCGCGGTGCCACTCCTGATACTCCAGTTCCTGGATCTCCAGCTTAACCTGATGCTCGGCCAGCAGCGTCGCCATGATCCCGCCCATCACGCGATGCTCGACGTGGTCCTGGTAGTAGGTCAGCCTGACCGTTTCAAGACCGGGCGGTTTTTCACAGGCGTGGCTGCGCGCATGATGCCAGCGGGGCAGCAGGCCATACGCCGGGAACCAGTTGCCCTGATAGTGCTCACCCGCGTGATAGAGCAGATTAGCGGGCTGGAATACATAGCTTAGCCACTGGCGTACCGCGCTGTTCGCGCCGAGCGGGCTACGGGCATCGAACAGCAGGTAATAACACCCCTCTTCCAGACGGCTTTCCACCGCCTTTTCGCTTTGCGTGGTGCCCTGTAACGTTAACCCACCGTTGGGCTCTTCGCTGATTTCCGGCAGAACCCAGACGTTCACTTCATCGATCAGCGCCCGGTAGCCGAAATAGTCATCGAAGGCGTGAATTTTGAGCTGGTTCTGATTATTACGCACAACCGAGTAAGGCCCTGTCCCCACGGGGATGCTGGAGAAATTCTCCATCGTTCGCCACTCATGCGGAAGGATCATGGCCGGTACCTGGCTTAACAACCACGGTAGCCAGCGGTCGGGTTGGCTGAGATGAATGTCGAGAGTCCAGGCGGTGGGGGAGTCGATACGCTCGATGTGAGAGAAGAGCGGCAGCGTGTTACTGCGCTGCAGGGAGGTGATGACATCCTCCATCTCCAGCTCACGCCCATGGTGAAAATGAATGCCTGGACGCAGAAAAAAACGCCAGTGGGTCGGCGCGATCTGCTGCCAATGGTGAGCAATATCGGCTTCCAGTTCCCCATTTTCCTCATTTACTCGCGTCAGGGCGCTAAAAATCTGCCGGGCAATATGGGTTTCCGAGCGGCGCAGCGCGCTGCCGGGCAGCAGATTTTTCATCGGCCGGTAGTAGAGCACGCGCAGGATATGCCGACCCTGGCGAAAGCTGCGGCCTAAATGGGAAACCAGCATTTGGCGGACGGCGGCTTTATCGCCAACCAGCTGCACCAGCTGATCGATTCTGTCCTGCTCCAGCAGATCTTCCGCCCTCTGCTGCTGCAGCGCGAGACCGGTATAGAGAAAAGCGAGCCGGGAACGCTTGCCGCGTCCGGCCTCCGCCTCCCAGGTCAGCCAGCCGCGCGCCTCCATCATGTTGAGTAAGGTACGCATATGACGACGCGAGCAGCTTAGCATCTCTGCCAGTTCATTCAGCGTTGTCTCCTGCGACTTGCCGTCGCAGCACTGCCACAGGCGGATGAACTGCTGTTGTAAACGACCGGAAGACATAAAAGGGGAACTCCTGATAAAAACTCAGCAATTTATTACTTCCTATATTAAGTCAATAATCAACGCCGATGAAGCGAGGAGGTGAATATGATGGGGTCAACCATTAAACAGTTCTACCAACGCTACTTTTCTGCGACGCAGGATGCGTCCTGGCTGGCCCGCCTGATGGCAGGAAGACAGCAGGAAATTCTCGGCGAACTGATGCAGTGGGGAGTTACGTCGCAGGCCTCTGATCATTGACTTGCAGACATCATGTGTGACTGAGTATTGGTGTTATACTCGTCGTCTTTCAAGCTGCAGGTGCGTTGGCTGCGCCCGCTCGCCCAGGTCACATAGTTATCTATGTTCCCAGGGACTTACGTTCTGGCCGCCTGCCCGCAACTCGAAATCCATAGAGTATAGAATCACCCGCCAGCAGAAAACTTCTGCTGGCTTTTTTCGTTTTCTTCGCGTGCTTAAGGATATTTCATGCTGTGGTTAATGACGATGGGTCGACGTCTTAACGGCGTTTACGCCGCTTTTATGCTTGTCGCTTTCATGATGGGAATCGCAGGCGCGCTGCAGGCGCCGACGCTCAGCTTATTTCTCAGCCGCGAAGTGGGCGCGCAGCCTTTCTGGGTAGGGCTATTCTATACGGTTAACGCCATTGCCGGCATACTGGTCAGCCTGGCGCTGGCTAAGCGCTCCGATAGTCGGGGCGATCGCCGACGGCTGATTATGTTTTGCTGCCTGATGGCGGTGGGAAACGCGCTGCTGTTTGCTTTTAATCGCCACTATCTGACGCTGATTACCTGCGGGGTTATGCTGGCCTCCGTGGCGAATGCCGCGATGCCGCAGCTTTTTGCCCTCGCGCGGGAATATGCTGATAGCTCGGCGCGTGAAGTGGTGATGTTCAGTTCGATAATGCGTGCGCAGCTCTCGCTGGCATGGGTTATTGGCCCGCCGCTGGCCTTTATGCTGGCGCTGAACTACGGCTTCACCACCATGTTTTCGATTGCTGCCGGGATCTTTGTTATTAGCCTGGCGCTGATTGCCTTCAAGCTGCCCTCGGTCGCCCGCGTTGAACAACCCTCGGAAGGCGCTGAAGTTCTGGTACAGGCCGGAGGATGGCACGATAAAAACGTACGCATGCTGTTTATTGCCTCGACGCTGATGTGGACCTGCAACACCATGTATATCATTGATATGCCTTTGTGGATCAGTAGCGATCTTGGCCTTCCCGATAGCCTCGCGGGGATTCTGATGGGCACCGCCGCCGGGCTGGAGATCCCGGCGATGATCCTGGCGGGCTATTACGTTAAGCGCTGGGGGAAACGCAAGATGATGGTGACTGCGGTGGCGGCGGGCGTGCTGTTTTATATCGGTCTGATTCTGTTTCACGACCGCGTGGCGCTGCTGGTGTTACAGCTGTTTAATGCCGTGTTTATCGGCATTGTTGCCGGCATTGGCATGCTGTGGTTTCAGGATTTGATGCCCGGACGGGCGGGCGCCGCGACGACGCTGTTTACCAACAGTATCTCTACCGGGGTGATTCTGGCCGGGGTGATTCAGGGCGCACTGTCGCAAAGCTATGGGCACGCCAGCGTCTACTGGACAATTGCCGCTATCTCGCTGGTGACGCTATTTATGACCAGCCGGGTGAAAGATATCTGATTGTCGTTACCGCCCCGGCTGGCTACCGGGGCAGCGTCCCGGCGGGTTATTTCAACACGATCCTTTTTATATCGCCGATAATAAAAATATAAGCGATAACGCCAATCAGCGCGGTTAATCCGATATAAATCAACGCGTAGAAAAAATTACCGGTCATGGATATGATGACCCCGATAATTAACGGGGTAATAATTGACGCCATATTTGCACAGAAGTTGAAGATCCCCCCGGTGAGTCCGCCCATGTTTTTAGGCGCTATGTCTGAAATAAGCGTCCAGCCGAGTCCAACCATGCCCTGACCAAAAAAAGCGATCGACATAATAATAATAACAGCGGTGTTACTCTCGACCCAGTTAGCAATGATGATGCAGCTCGAAAGCAGCAGCCCGGAAATAATGGGTAGCTTTCTGCTAATATTTACGGAACGGGTTTTCTTTAAGATTTTATCGGATACCCAACCGCCGAAAAAGATACCGATAGCCGCGGCCAGGAACGGCCAGGAGGCGAAGAAACCCACGTGAAGCCACGGTAAATGGCGTTCGTTAGCCAGATAAGTGGGAAACCAGGTCAGGAAGAAAACCAGCGTGGTGTTACCGGCAAACTGCCCCAGGCTGGCGCCGATAATCTGTCGGCAGCACAGCAGGCGTTTGGCATCGGGCCAGTTAAACGGGATATTTTCATCGGCGCTAGCCGTATTTTCTACGCCGATATATTCCAGCTCTGCTTTATTTGCAGTCTTTGACTGATGCGGTTCATGATAAAATTTCCACCACACAAAAGTGAATGCAATGCCCAGGCCGCCGGTCAGGAAAAATAGCGTTCTCCAGCCATGATGCTCCAGAATTAAAAAAAGTAGCGGAGAGAATGCGGCAAGTCCAATATATTCACCGACGGTGTAAGTCGCCGTTGCCCGAGCGCGTTCATGCTGGGGAAACCATTTACTCACGACCCGACTATTCACCGGAAAGCAGGGGGCTTCACTGATGCCTAAACCTAATCGCAGCAGCAGCAATGATTTTAAGCCTACGGAAAAGCTTTGTAATAGGGTAAAGGTTGACCAGAAGAATATAGAAAGCGCGTAAGTTAATTTATTACCGAAGCGATCTAAAAACATTCCCCCGGGAATTTGCGCCAGCGCGTAGGTCCAGGCGAAAGCGGAAAAAACGATACCCATCATCGCCGGGTCGATATGGATTTCGCTCGTTAACTTAGGTGCAACAATACCTAAAATAGTACGATCGAGATAATTTATCATCGTCCCGATCGATAGTAACATTAAAATTACAATTCGTGTTTTAGTTCGCTTTTGCGTGGCCGACGGCAAAATCGGCCGTTCCTGAGCATTGAGTGTCCTCATAGAGAGTTCCTTTAAAGTTTAAAATATTTTTGCATGTATTTATGCATGCAGAAATACTCTGCTTAAGTATTGACTCTATCGATGATTGGTCATGCCTTGTTACCCCTGGAACGAAATGGTAAAACAATATTTGATATGACTCCGATATTTCTCCTTTCCGGCTCATCATAGATAGCTTGTATGGTATATTAAGCGCATTAGTTTTATTTTTATATTATACGAGCAAAAATAATGAACCTAAAGCAACTTTATTATTTTAAGCGACTGGCAGAAACTGAGCATTACACTGAAGCTGCCTCCAGCCTTTTTATCACCCAACCGTCCCTCAGCCATGCCATATCTGAACTGGAGAAAGAGCTGGGAGTGGCGCTATTTGCCAGGAAAGGGCGCAATGTCAAGATTACGCAGAATGGTAGGCGCTTTCTGCCCTACGTGGAAGATGCGCTGGCCTCGTTAGAAAATGGCCGTATGACGTTGCAAAAAAATAGCGCTGAGAACAAAGAAAATATTCGCATTGCATTTATTTATACCATGGGCGAATATGTTGTTCCGCAGTTAATTAACAAATATTCGCTGTCACCATCTCGTCACAATGTGACATTTTCTTTTACTCAGGGAACCTCGTTAACCCTTCTCCAGGAACTGAAAGCCGGAAAAAGCGATCTGGCTATTTGTTCCTATATTGCGGATGAACCGGATATTGACTTTATTCCTATTATTCAACAAGAACTGGTCGTAGTGACGGCAAAAGATCATCCTCTGGCCAGGCTTTATGAAAATGAAGTCGACCTGGTGGAGACGATCCACTACCCCTATATCTATTTTTCAGAAAATAGCGGTCTGCGACCTTTTATTGATAACGTGTTTATGCAGCAAAAACTAGTTCCGGATATTGCCTGCTACGTTGATGAGGATACGGCGATGGCGGGGCTGGTTAGTATTGATTACGGTATTGCGATTATGCCGAGAATTTCCGCGCTGTCGTATTACAACGTGCATATCCTGACGATCAAAAATGCCATTCCTCCGCGTTATATCTATCTGGCGACCATGAAGGAGCGGGTACTTTCCCCGGCCATTCAGTCATTTAAAGATGTCATTATTAATGACAGCCAAAAAATCAGATAACAAGATGCCCGGAGGGTGACCTCCGGGCGATGGTTTCATCAGGAAAGAATATCCATCAGCTCACGCAGCTGGGTAATGGCGATTTGCCCTGGCGCAGAAGCCTGACCGACGGTGCCAAAGGTCATTGCTGAACCGAACAAACGGCCGGTTACCCGGCTCACGCCGCCGGATTTACCCATCGACATCGTGATTAATGGGCGAGTGGCATACTTCTCTTTCATCGTCAGCGTTGCCGAAAGCAGGGTCAGAACATCTTGCGGCGACTGTGGCATAACCGCGATCTTCGGCAGGTCAGCACCAAGATCCTGCATGCGACGCAGACGGTAGATGATATCTTCCTGAGCTGGCGTTTTATGAAAATCGTGATTGCTCATGATAACTTTAACGCCCGCAGCGTGGGCATCGCTCACCAGCGAGCGAATTTGCGCTTCGTCGTTGAACAGCTCGATATCAATCACGTCGGTCAGACCGCTAACGGCCGCCTGGCGATTCAGCTCAAAATAGGCTTCGTCGCTGATTTCCGTTTCGCCACCCTCTTTTTTGCTGCGGAAGGTAAACAGCAGAGGAATCTCTTTCAGCAGCTGGCGAATTTCGCCCAGCGCCAGCAGAACCTGCTCAGTTTCTCTGACCTGGGTGAAGTGATCGACGCGCCATTCGATAATATCGGCTCCGGCGGTAGCCAGCGCGCGTGCGTTAGTCTGCAGCTCGGCAAGCGTTTTGCCGATCAGCGGTACGCAGATTAAGGTTTCCCCTTCCTGGAAGGTGATGTTTTTTACTGTTACTGCTTTAGTCATGTTGGTATCCATTATTCTTTTTGTCATTGACCATCAGGCGGTTGCTGCAACGCGGGATGTTTTTGCAGCGGCGCGAACCTGAAGCTGACGATAACCGATGTACAGGGCGATCACAAAGCCGACGATAGCGATCAGAAGATCGAACCACATAATGCTGGCGATACCAATCTTCGACAGTTTTGCCGTAATTAGCGGGATCGTAAAGCTGGCCAGACTTCCTGCGGTATAAAAGATCCCGGTGGCTTTGCCTTTCCCGTTCGGAAAGCTCATGGCCATGATGGTCGCGCCTATCTGCAGCACGCCGCCTGCGGCGGCAAAGCCGATGATAAAGGCAAAGCCGGTCACAATCATTGGCGTCGGGAACAGGCAAACGATCAGCAGTGAAATCATCGACAGGAAAGTGTAGATGATCATAGCGACGGCTGAGCTGAATACCTCTTTAACAAATGCCGCAGTGACAAATACGCAGGTCAGTGAACCGGCAGTATAGACGCTCAAGAGTTTAATAGCCGACTCGTGAGGTATGCCTGCAACGAACTCGCCGTACTGCGCTAACCACTGGCTTACCAGATAAAAAGTCGCCATACCGATATAACCGTACAGGGTAAAGATGACCATATCCAGTTTGCCGGCGTCCGCCTGCGGAGCGGCGGCGGCAGTCACTGATTTCTCTGCGGTTTCCTTTTTCGCCCGATGATCCGGGAAAGGCATTTTTATCAGGTAGACCGCGCTCAGGATCATTAATGCTGCAGCGATGATAAACGACCACCCGTACCACATATTCGCCCATATCAGCGCACCGATAATGAACGGCAGCAGGAACTGCCCGGCAGAGACAAAGGCTTTGATCAACACATTAGCCCGGCTGGCGGAGTTAGGGAAAGACTCCATCAGCGCCGGATAGGTACCGGAGTCGAGGAAGCTGTTCGCCAGGCCCGCCATAATGCCGCAGCAGTAGGCCAGATAGATGTTTTTCGTCAGCAGAATACCGAGGAAGAACACCACATAACTGGCTATGCCGAGATAGATAAAGGGTTTACGACCAAAACGGTCGGACAGGAATCCTGTCACGATCGTGGCGAGCTTACCGATCCCGAGCGACGAGATAACGATGGAGACGCCGGCAGCGTCGGTTCCCCATTGTTCCTGCAGATTCGCCATATTGAGGGTAATTAACAAAACCCCCATACCGTGGATCAGATAGTTAAGATATAGCCCAGCTGCCGTTGGGACATATTGATTTTTCATCGCGCCCATCCTTAGAACAGGATATTTTTGACGTGTTCAACCGGCATTTCTTTGCCTGTCCAGATTTCAAAAGCGCGCGCGCCTTGCCAGAGCATCATCCCCAGACCGTTGATGGTGCGGCAGCCTTTTTTCTCAGCCACTTCCAGCAGATAAGTTTTGCGCGGGTTGTAGACCACGTCAGAAACGATCAGGTCCGGGCGCAGGAAGCTGTCGTCAGGCAGCAGCATCTGGCCTTCAAACGGTTTCATCCCCACGCCGGTGGCGTTGGTCAGAATGACGCTGCTGTCGATTTCCGCGCGCAGTTTGTCATGATCGTCCAGATCGAACAGGTGGATCTCGCAGTTGGTGTTATTACGGATTTTGGCAACGGTCTGTTCTGCGTTGGCGAAGAATTTATCTTTGCGGTTGAAGATGGAGATCGCTTTGACGCCATCAAGCGCGGCCTGAACGCAGAGCGCGGTTGCCGCACCGCCAGCGCCCAGAACGGTCATCTTTTTGCCGATGATATCAATGCCTTCTTCTTTGAGCGCGCGCATATATCCGGTGCCATCGGTGATATGGCCGGTCAGGACGCCATTGTCGTTCACCACGGTATTCACCGCGCCAACCAGTTCTGCCGCCGGCGAGAGTTTGTCCAGATACTGGCAAATCTCCGTTTTGTTCGGCATGGAGACGTTACAGCCGCGCAGTTTTAATGCACGAAAACCCTGTACGACATCTTTCAGCTCTTCATTACCTACTTCGAACGCCAGATAAACGTAGTCCAGTCCCAGATGGGCAAAGGCTTCGTTATGCATAGTCGGCGACATGCTGTGACGAATCGGGGTCGCAATCAGGCCAATCAGCTCGGTGTGTCCAGTAATACGTTCTGCCATGATAAAGTCCTCAATATGTTAGAAATGGAATTTTTGTCGATTCGCGGTTGCCGAGAGCGCCCATATCTTCGAGGGTGTCCAGCACGTTGCGCCCTTCGCGCACGCCATCAATGATTCGCCGGGCCATCAGGCTGTCGCCGATGTTCATTATTTTTACGTTATTGGCTCTGGCCCATTGTTCAATCTCAGTGAGACCGGCGGTATTGGCGCGCATTCCCAGGCAGACGAAGCCGTAATCAAAAGGAATGTCAAAGGTGCCATCCGCATTTTTAACGGTGAAATGCGTTGGGGTGACGGCAACCAGCTGCGTACGCATGTGCTGTTCCACGTGATGTTCATCGAGCATGGTCAACATGGCATTTTTAGTAATGATGTCCAGGTCGCGTCCCGGCGCGTCCTGCATCTCGATAAGCACGGCGCTGGCGCCGCGCGCGGAGAAGTATTCAATAACATCCAGACCTACGGCGCCTGCGCCGACGACAGCGATGCGTTTACCTGTAGCATCGGCAAACTGGTCCAGATGATGAATCATGTTGGTGATGGAGAAGACGTTTCCGCCTTCGACATCGATGTTCTCGCGCAGTCCTTCAATTGGCGGCAGCAGAGGAACTGAACCGGTTGCGTTGACGATTAAATCCGGGCGAAGAGCGGAAACGGATGCCACGGTGGCGCGCTTGCCGACCTGCAGCATCAGGTTATCGAGCGAGGCGATACGGTTTTTCATAAACTGCGGAAAATCGGCGATACGCTTTTTCTCCGGCAGCAGGGAGATCTCGCTGGCCAGTCCGCCGATGCTGTGCTTCTCTTCCAGCAGCCAGGTATGGCAGCCGACTTCCGCCGCGGTGCAGGCCGCTTCCATTCCCGCCGTACCCGCGCCGATAACCACGACGTTGGTATCGCGGATAACGCGCTGCTGTTTATAGGCATCGCCGTGGATAATATCCGGGTTAATCGAGCAGCGCAGAGGGCGGGAGCGGGCGATGCGGTGATCCGCGCAGCCGATGTTGCAGGAGATGCATTTCCGCATCAAACGCTCGTTACCGCTCTGCACTTTTTGTACCCACTCCGGCTCGGCGATCAGTCCGCGGCCAATGGCTATCAGGTCAGCATCGCCGCTGGCGATAATATCTTCAGCGACTTTCGGGGTACGGATATTGCCGGCAATTACCGTTGGCTTGTGGAATTTGTCGCGTACCGCACGGGAGAGATAGCGCTTCCAGCCATCTTCCAGAGACATCTGGTCAATCTGGAAATTCAGGTTGTCGTTTTGCGCGGCGGAGACGTTGATAATATCGACTTTCTCCTGGCACAATTCGAGGATCCGCAAGGAATCTTCGAGCGTATTCCCGCCCTCCAGGAAGTCATCGGCGCTAATACGCAGGCTGACCGGGAAACGCGGACCAACGCAGGCGCGTACCTTATCGACGATTAAGGTTAATATTCTGGCGCGATTCTCTACGCTGCCGCCAAATTCATCGGTACGCTTATTAAACAGCGGTGATAAAAACTGACTAATTAAATAAGAGTGGCCGGCGTGAATTTCCACACAGTCGAAACCAGCGCGGCGAACGCGCTCCGCAGCATCACCAAACTTATCGACGGCATGATATATCTCGTCGTGCGTCATCGGACGGGGAATATTACCGTTCTTTTTGGACGGCGTGCTGGAAGAGGAAAGCGGCATTTCGCCGTTCAGGCGATATGCATAGGCCGATGCGCCAGCGTGGTTTAATTGAATACCGACGCAGGCGCCGTGTTTATGTAAGGTTTCGGTTAATTTGAACAGGCGCGGAATATACTGATCGTTATCGATACGCAGCTGGGTTGTGCCATTAGAAGCGAATGGAAAATCGATACAAATATTCTCGATAGTGATGAGTCCTGTGCCGCCCCGCGCGCGTAGCTCATAGTAGTCAATCTGTTCCTGAGTGACTTCACCGTTCAGGCTCGCCAGGTTGGTCCCCATTGGCGGCATAATGATGCGGTTTTTTATTGTCATCCCGTTAATGGTCAACGGGGAAAAAAGATGGGGGTAGTGGCTCATATGCTCTCTCCACTGGATGCCTGATGGCCGCTATTGGGCGATCCTGGCCGGTCCAAAGTTAATATTTCTCTGTGGGGAAAGATAACGAGGCGTCCAATAGAAAAATAATGCTTTTTTTTGCGTGGAGCTATAGGGGGACTCTATGGGATTAACATTCGATTCACATATTCATGTTTTTATCTTAAATATTTCAATCGAATTTTTACTTGTACTTGTGGAATGACACAAAAAAAGTAGGTGAATGATTGAATAGATGCCCAATTGATAATGATTTATTTTTTTATCGGCAAATTTTTCTATCTATCAAATCAGTCTGGATATTATATATGTGCGCTAGATCTCATTTTCATCGGCAGAAAAAAGCCCGGATGTTCGTCCGGGCTGAGATAGCAATGGCGGTTCGCCTTAATTCATAAAAGCCGGCAGTTTTTTCTCATAGGCCGAGATGGCCTCTTCGTGCTGCAGGGTCAGACCGATGCTGTCCAGGCCGTTAAGCATGCAGTGGCGGCGGAAAGCGTCAATTTTAAAGCTCCAGGATTTATCGCCAGCTTTCACGACCTCGGCTTGCAGATCGACTTCAAACTTAATGCCGGGCTGAGACTGGACCAGCTTAAAGAGCTCATCAACCTGTTCTTCGCTCAGCGTGACCGGCAGCAGCTGATTGTTAAAGCTGTTGCCATAGAAGATATCGGCGAAGCTGGGCGCGATGACGACTTTAAAACCGTAATCGGTCAGCGCCCACGGCGCATGCTCGCGGGAGGAGCCGCAGCCGAAGTTTTCTCGCGCCAGCAGGATAGAGGCGCCTTTATACTCCGGAAAGTTCAGCACGAATTCCGGGTTAGGCTGTTCGCCTTTATCGTCCAGGAAGCGCCAGTCGTTAAACAGATGGGCGCCAAAACCGGTACGCGTGACTTTCTGCAGAAACTGTTTTGGAATGATTGCATCAGTATCGACGTTCGCGGCATCCAGCGGAACCACCAGGCCGGTATGTTGGATAAATTTCTCTGCCATGAGGGTTTCCTTATTTCAAGCTACGGATATCGGCGAAATGACCGGTAACGGCCGCCGCGGCTGCCATGGCCGGGCTAACCAGATGGGTGCGCCCGCCGCGGCCCTGACGGCCTTCAAAGTTACGGTTGCTGGTGGAAGCGCAGCGCTCGCCCGGATTCAGGCGGTCGTTGTTCATCGCCAGGCACATAGAGCAGCCGGGTAAACGCCACTCAAAACCGGCTTCAATAAAGATTTTATCCAGACCTTCCGCTTCGGCCTGCGCTTTCACCGGGCCGGAACCAGGAACGACCAGCGCCTGAACGCCCGGCGCCACTTTACGGCCTTTAGCGATCTCGGCGGCCGCGCGTAAGTCTTCGATGCGCGAGTTGGTGCAGGAACCGATAAAGACTTTATCAATCGCTACTTCGGTTAACGGTACGCCAGATTTCAGCCCCATATAGGCCAGCGCTTTTTCCGCGCTTGCGCGCTCTACCGGGTCGTTGAACGATGCCGGATCCGGGATGATGTCGGTGACGGATATCACTTGCCCTGGGTTGGTGCCCCAGGTGACCTGCGGAGCAATATCTTCCGCCTGCAGCGTGACAACGCTGTCAAACGTCGCGCCATCATCGGTAGTCAGGGTCTTCCACCAGGCGACGGCTTCGTCAAAATCCTGGCCCTTCGGCGCGTGCAGACGGCCTTTCACGTAATCGAAGGTGGTTTGGTCTGGCGCCACCAGGCCCGCTTTCGCGCCCATTTCGATCGCCATATTGCACAGAGTCATACGGCCTTCCATGCTTAAATCACGGATGGCTTCGCCGCAAAATTCGACAACATGACCGGTGCCGCCGGCGCTGCCGGTTTTACCGATAATCGCCAGAACGATATCTTTGGCGGTGATGCCTGGGGCTGCTTTACCCTTGACCTCAATCTTCATGGTTTTGGCGCGGCCCTGCTTCAGCGTCTGCGTTGCCAGAACGTGCTCGACTTCGGAGGTGCCGATACCGAATGCCAGCGCGCCGAATGCGCCATGGGTTGCCGTATGGGAGTCGCCGCAGACGATGGTCATGCCCGGCAGGGTCACACCCTGTTCCGGCCCCATCACGTGCACGATGCCCTGGTAAGGGTGATTCAGGTCATACAGTTCAACGCCGAACTCTTTGCAGTTTTTAATCAACTCCTGCATCTGGATACGCGCCATTTCGCCGGAGGCATTAATGTCTTTAGTTTGCGTCGATACGTTGTGATCCATCGTGGCGAAGGTTTTACCCGGCTGGCGTACCGGACGTTTATGGGCGCGCAGGCCGTCAAACGCCTGCGGCGAGGTCACCTCGTGAACCAGATGACGGTCAATGTACAGCAGCGGGGTTTCGTTTTGCGCTTCATAAACGACGTGAGCATCAAACAATTTTTCGTATAACGTCTTCGCCATGATTACACCCCTTCAGCGACATAGCGGGCAATGATATCGCCCATTTCATCGGTACTGACCGCCGCCGCACCGCGCGCTAAATCGCCGGTACGTACGCCTTCTTCTAATGCGCGGTTGATCGCGTTCTCAATCGCAGTGGCCGCGTTGTCGGCATCCAGGCTGTAGCGCAGCAGCAGCGCCAGCGAGAGGATCTGCGCGATAGGGTTAGCGATGTTTTTGCCGGCGATATCCGGCGCGGAGCCACCTGCTGGTTCATATAAACCAAAGCCTTGCTCGTTGAGGCTGGCTGACGGCAGCATGCCCATCGAACCGGTAATCATGGCGCATTCGTCAGACAGGATGTCGCCGAAAAGGTTGGAACACAGCAGAACGTCGAACTGAGACGGATCTTTAATCAGCTGCATGGTGGCGTTGTCGATGTACATATGCGACAGCTCAACGTCAGGATACTGCTTACTGATTTCACTAACGATTTCACGCCATAAAATAGAGGACTGCAGGACGTTAGCCTTATCAATAGAAGTCACTTTGTGACGACGTTTACGGGCGGATTCGAAGGCAATGTGCGCGATACGCTCAATCTCGAAGCGGTGGTATACCTCGGTATCAAATGCTTTTTCATGCTGACCGCTACCTTCGCGACCCTTCGGCTGGCCAAAGTAAATGCCGCCGGTCAGTTCACGCACGCATAAAATGTCGAAGCCGTTGGCGGCGATATCGGCGCGCAGCGGGCAAAACTCTTCCAGCCCCTGATACAGCTTAGCCGGACGCAGGTTGCTGAATAATTTAAAGTGTTTCCGCAGGGGCAGCAGCGCACCGCGCTCCGGCTGCTCAGCGGGCGGCAGATGCTCCCATTTCGGTCCGCCAACGGAGCCGAACAGAATTGCGTCAGCCTGCTCGCAGCCTTCAACGGTAGACTGAGGCAGCGGAGTGCCCTGACGATCGATGGCGATACCGCCAACGTCATGCTGGCTGGTGGTAATGCGCATATCAAAACGGTTGCGAACGGCTTCCAGTACTTTCATTGCCTGGTTCATGACTTCCGGGCCAATACCATCACCTGGTAAAACAGCAATATGGTAATTCTTCGACATTACACGGTTTCCTTATTGTTCTCTTTATTCTGAGCTTTGCGTTGCAATTCTTTTTCGACTTCAGCGGCGCGCCAGATATTGTTCAGGACGTGAACCATCGCTTTCGCGGAGGATTCCACGATGTCCGTCGCCAGGCCAACGCCGTGGAAGCGGCGGCCGTTGTAGTTTGCCACGATGTCCACCTGGCCCAGCGCATCCTTGCCCTGACCCTTGGCGTTCAGGTCATATTTGACCAGCTCAACCTCATAGCCGGTGATGCGGTTAATCGCCTGGTAGATGGCGTCAACCGGCCCGTTGCCGTTGGCGGCCTCAGCTTTGGTTTCTTCGCCGCAGACCAGCTTCACGGAGGCGGTTGCGATGTCGCTGGAACCGGACTGCACGCTGAAGTAATCCAGACGGAAATGCTCCGGTTCTTCCTGCTGTTTGTTAATAAAGGCTAACGCTTCCAGGTCATAGTCAAATACCTGGCCCTTTTTATCCGCCAGCTTCAGGAACGCTTCATACAGGTGATCCATGTTGTAGTCGCTGTCCTTATAGCCCATCTCTTCCATACGGTGTTTCACCGCCGCGCGGCCGGAGCGGGAAGTCAGGTTCAGCTGTACCTGGTTCAGACCGATAGATTCTGGCGTCATGATTTCGTAGTTTTCGCGATTCTTCAGCACGCCATCCTGGTGAATACCGGAAGAGTGGGCGAAGGCACCGGTACCGACGATCGCTTTGTTGGCAGGAATCGGCATATTACAGATCTGGCTGACGGTCTGGCTGGTACGCCAGATTTCCTGGTGATTAATGCGGGTGTG
The DNA here is from genome assembly GCF_040065135.1 of Klebsiella sp. CN_Kp066. Classification (NCBI taxonomy): domain Bacteria; kingdom Pseudomonadati; phylum Pseudomonadota; class Gammaproteobacteria; order Enterobacterales; family Enterobacteriaceae; genus Klebsiella; species Klebsiella sp. CN_Kp066. The sequence goes on from NZ_JBEAIU010000038.1 coordinate 60,869, forward strand.
CACATTCATAATGTCTTTGCGCACTTTAATCGCCATAATCACTTCTTCCAGCGAGCAGTTACCCGCGCGCTCGCCGATGCCGTTCATTGCGCCTTCAACCTGGCGAGCGCCGGCATGGACCGCGGCGAGGGCGTTACCCACCGCGATACCCAAATCGTCATGGGTATGGACGGAGATAATGGCTTTATCGATATTGGGAACGTGTTCGTACAGGCCGGTTATGATATTGGCGAATTCGAACGGCATGGTGTAGCCGACGGTATCAGGGATATTGATGGTCGTTGCGCCGGCATTTATCGCGGCTTCGACGACGCGGGCCAGATCGGCAATCGGCGTACGGCCAGCATCTTCACAGGAAAACTCAACGTCGTCAGTGTAGTTGCGGGCGCGCTTAACCATATAGATGGCGCGTTCAATCACTTCATCCAGATTACTGCGCAGCTTGGTCGCGATGTGCATCGGTGAGGTGGCGATAAAGGTATGAATACGGAAGGCTTCCGCGACCTTCAGCGATTCCGCCGCAACGTCGATATCTTTCTCAACGCAGCGGGCCAGCGCACAAACGCGGCTGTTTTTGATGGTGCGTGCGATGGTTTGCACGGATTCAAAATCGCCCGGGGATGAAACCGGAAAACCGACTTCCATCACGTCAACGCCCATCCGCTCCAGGGCCATAGCAATCTGCAGTTTCTCTTTCACACTCAGGCTGGCTTGTAACGCTTGTTCACCGTCGCGTAAGGTTGTATCGAAAATAATGACTTGCTGGCTCATGGTTTAGATCCTTGGTCTGTGTCCTGGCGCCTTGCTAGCGAGCATAAAAAAACCCGCGCATTGGCGCGGGTTTTATAGTCTTGCTGGAAGATGACTTAACGATGAACGTCGCCCAACAGCCTACCGCGCAAAATGGATGCGTTTAGTAGTAGTAGGCTGAGAAAGCGAATGCTGCGAATCATTGCGTCATGCTCCAGATGAAATCGTTATGCTTTTAGAGTTACTGGATATGGGTTTTGATGTCAACCCCCGGGCGTAGAAAACGTCTTTTTACCTAACAGGCGCATTAGCTAATTGTGCTGACGATCGCGCTTTTTGGCCGATGATCCTTTTTTGGACATCACTTCATGTTGAGTTATTTTCACCATTTGATAATTTTTATTTTCAATTGAATCTTCATGGATATCGCTGTCGCGCAGGATGATATCCTGATGAAAATTATAAACTTATTTGTTTTGTGAATGTGTTTGTGAATATGATGGTTCATTATCAATGATAATAAAATGTGAATTTTAAGGATGGCTTAAGCTGATATTTTAATAATGCTTAAGTTAAAGTTAACCACTGCTGTTATTGTTTATTTTTGATATTTATGGGTACACTTGATTTTATCAAGTAAACAATATGGTTTAAGTGGTCGCGGGTACTTTCAAATGCAGACTTTTCGTCGCCACTCATAACCTTGATATATTCCTAAAATTCATCTTTGCCCTTTTGTAAATGTCATATGCATGATAAATGATATTCTGAGAATTAATTACTGCACTTTGGCAAAGGGAATTTAGCGTGACAGTGGAGTTAAATATGTTAAATGAAGGTACTGAATATAAGTCGACCTCTGAGGTAGAAAACACAAAACCCCAGCTGCGGATGGTCGACCTCAATCTGTTAACCGTATTTGATGCGGTAATGCAGGAGCAAAATATCACCCGTGCGGCGCACTCTTTGGGAATGTCCCAGCCGGCGGTCAGCAATGCGGTCTCGCGCCTGAAAGTGATGTTTAATGATGAGCTGTTTGTTCGTTATGGGCGCGGCATCCAGCCTACGGCGCGGGCTTTCCAGCTATTTGGTTCCGTACGGCAGGCTCTGCAGCTGGTGCAAAACGAATTACCGGGCTCGGGCTTTGAGCCGCTCAGCAGCGAGCGGGTCTTTAATTTATGCGTGTGCAGCCCGCTGGATAACGCTTTAACTTCGGTTATTTTCAACAAAGTTGGCGAGATTGCGCCCAACATTCATTTGGTCTTTAAATCGGCATTGAATCAAAACACAGAACATCAATTACGCTATCAGGAAATTGAATTCGTTATTGGTTATGAAGAGTTTCGTCGTCCTGAGTTTGCCTGCGTACCTTTATTTAAAGATGAAATGGTACTGGTGGCAAGTCGCAAGCATCCGCGTATTTCCGGTCCGCTGATGGAAAATGATATTTATCAGGAGGAGCACGCCGTTGTTGCTCTTGATCGTTACGCATCATTTAGTCAGCCATGGTATGACACTGCGGATAAACAGTCTCGTATTGCCTATCAAGGCAACGCAATGGTTAGCGTATTAAACGTTGTTTCCCAAACCAATATGGTCGCTATCGCGCCGCGCTGGCTGGCCAGCGAGTTCGCCGATAAGCTGGATTTGCAAATATTACCTCTACCGTTGAAGGTCAATAGCCGTACCTGCTATCTCTCCTGGCATGAAGCGGCAGGCCGCGATAAAGGCCATCAGTGGATGGAAGAATTGCTGGTGAGTATCTGCCAGCGCTAAACTGTCGCAATACAAACGGGGGCTTCGGCTCCTGCTTTGTGTGACAAAAATCACTAAATGCAGAATTTTATTCTGTTTGCATTGTTCGGTAACCAACGCGGTCAGATAAAAAATGGATGATTTGCTGCTGTTGGTTATTTTCCCCGAGCATTGACTATCATATTTTCTTATCGCCGAAGTTTTTCACCGTGTTTTACCTGCGAATCTTTCTTTTATTCTTTTAATGCCGGTCAAGCGCCGACGCTCGCCAATTGCCTGCCCGTAAGCGAGCAGTTATGGTAACGGCATGCAGTCTATTCATCTCAATGCGAAGCTATTGCGCTTCGTCTTGTGCGAGCGCGCGGAAATCGGATTCCGCTGTCGTTAAAAACAATAAGCCGGGAGGCAAACCATGGAGATGTTGTCAGGAGCCGAAATGGTCGTCCAGTCGCTGGTCGATCAGGGCGTCAAGCAGGTGTTCGGTTATCCCGGGGGCGCGGTCCTCGATATCTATGATGCGTTACACACCCTTGGCGGAATCGATCACGTTCTGGTCCGTCATGAGCAAGCGGCCGTTCATATGGCGGATGGTCTTGCTCGCGCAACGGGCGAAGTCGGAGTGGTACTGGTGACCTCGGGCCCGGGGGCGACCAACGCCATCACCGGCATTGCGACGGCTTATATGGATTCCATCCCGCTGGTGATTCTTTCCGGCCAGGTCGCGACCTCCTTAATCGGTTACGATGCTTTCCAGGAGTGCGACATGGTTGGCATCTCCCGACCGGTGGTAAAGCACAGCTTTCTGGTTAAGCAAACCGAAGATATTCCCGGCGTACTGAAAAAAGCGTTTTGGCTGGCCGCCAGCGGGCGCCCTGGTCCGGTCGTCGTGGATTTACCGAAAGATATTCTCAACCCGGCTAAAAAACTGCCCTACAGCTGGCCGGATACGGTTAGCATGCGTTCTTATAATCCGACGACGTCCGGTCATAAAGGGCAGATTAAGCGAGCGCTGCAGACGCTGATAGCGGCAAAAAAACCGGTCGTTTATGTAGGGGGCGGGGCGATCAATGCGCAATGTGAACCGCAGCTATACGCGCTGGTTGAGAAACTGAAGTTACCGGTAGCTTCATCGCTGATGGGGCTGGGCGCTTTCCCTGCGTCGCACCAGCAGGCATTAGGGATGCTGGGCATGCATGGGACCTATGAAGCCAATATGACCATGCACAATTCCGACGTGATTTTCGCCGTTGGCGTGCGCTTTGACGATCGTACGACGAATAACCTGGCCCGCTACTGTCCGAACGCTACGGTGCTGCATATTGATATCGATCCGACTTCGATATCCAAAACCGTTCCTGCCGACGTGCCTATTGTGGGTGACGCTCGCCTGGTGCTGGAACAGATGCTGGAGCTGCTCGAACACGAGGAGACACAGCAGCCACTCGATGAAATTCGCGACTGGTGGCAGCAAATTGAACAGTGGCGCGCGCGTCACTGCCTGCAATACGACACGCAAAGCGGCAAGATTAAACCGCAGGCGGTTATTGAAACGATCTGGCGGCTGACTAACGGCGATGCGTACGTAACGTCCGACGTCGGTCAGCATCAGATGTTCGCCGCTCTCTATTATCCTTTCGATAAACCGCGGCGCTGGATCAACTCGGGTGGTCTGGGAACCATGGGGTTCGGCCTTCCTGCTGCGCTTGGCGTGAAGATGGCGCTGCCGGAAGAGACGGTCATTTGCGTCACCGGCGATGGCAGTATCCAGATGAATATCCAGGAGCTCTCCACCGCGCTGCAGTACGAGCTGCCGGTGCTGGTGCTGAACCTGAATAACCGCTACCTCGGGATGGTGAAGCAGTGGCAGGATATGCTCTATTCGGGCCGCCATTCGCAATCCTATATGGAGTCACTGCCTGATTTTGCCCGCGTAGCGGAAGCCTATGGCCATGTGGGCATTCGTATTAGCGACCCGCAGGAACTGGAAGCGAAACTCGCTGAGGCGCTGGCGCAGGTGCGTAACAATCGACTGGTTTTTGTCGATGTGACGGTTGATGGCAGTGAGCATGTATACCCTATGCAGATCCGCGGCGGCGGTATGGACGAGATGTGGCTGAGCAAAACGGAGAGGACCTGATTATGCGCCGGATATTATCAGTATTACTGGAGAACGAATCGGGTGCTTTATCCCGCGTGATCGGCCTCTTTTCCCAGCGTGGTTATAATATTGAAAGTCTGACGGTAGCGCCGACGGACGATCCGACGCTCTCCCGCATGACGATTCAAACCGTTGGTGATGAGAAAGCCATTGAGCAGATCGAAAAGCAGCTGCATAAGCTGGTCGACGTTCTGCGCGTTAACGAGCTTGGGCAAGGCGCGCACGTAGAGCGTGAAATTATGCTGGTGAAAGTGCAGGCGAGCGGCTATGGACGCGATGAGGTGAAGCGCAATACGGAAATCTTCCGCGGGCAAATTATCGATGTCACGCCGTCTATCTATACTGTTCAACTGGCGGGAACCAGCGACAAGCTGGATGCGTTTTTGGCTTCTCTGCGCGACGTGGCGCGAATTGTTGAAGTCGCCCGCTCGGGCGTGGTTGGTTTATCTCGCGGTGACAAAATCATGCGTTGAGCCCTGAAACTGACGTAAAAATAGCCCGACACAGCGTGCCGGGCTATTTTTTTGCGAATTCGGTGGGAACTGTGGACTAAAGCGGTTGCTGCGCTTACTTTTCTGCGCTTAGATGTTATAAAAACGAGCTCGTACCTGAAGAATGGTTATGTTCTGTACTTATTACCCAAGGGGCAATTGTGAAACTGGATGAAATCGCCCGGCTGGCCGGCGTCTCGCGAACGACCGCTAGCTATGTGATTAATGGTAAAGCGAAGCAGTATCGCGTTAGCGATAAAACTGTTGAAAAGGTGATGGCGGTCGTTCGTGAGCACAACTATCACCCCAACGCGGTTGCTGCAGGCTTGCGTGCAGGACGTACGCGTTCTATCGGTTTGGTTATCCCGGACCTGGAAAACACCAGCTATACGCGCATCGCTAATTACCTGGAGCGTCAGGCGCGCCAGCGCGGCTATCAGCTATTGATCGCTTGCTCCGAGGATCAGCCGGATAACGAAATGCGCTGTATTGAGCATCTGCTGCAGCGACAGGTCGACGCGATTATCGTTTCCACCTCATTACCGCCTGAACATCCGTTCTATCAGCGCTGGGCTAACGATCCTTTCCCGATTGTCGCCCTCGACCGCGCTCTCGATCGAGAACACTTCACCAGCGTAGTTGGTGCCGATCAGGATGATGCCGAAATGCTTGGTGCGGAGCTGCGTAAGTTTCCCGCTGAAACGGTGCTGTATCTCGGCGCTTTGCCGGAGCTTTCCGTGAGCTTCCTGCGCGAGCAGGGATTCCGTACGGCGTGGAAGGACGATCCCCGAGAGGTACATTTCCTCTATGCAAATAGCTATGAGCGAGAAGCCGCGGCCCAGCTTTTCGAAAAGTGGCTGGAAACTCATCCGATGCCTCAGGCGCTATTTACAACTTCATTTCCGTTACTGCAGGGGGTGATGGACGTTACGCTGCGCCGGGAAGGGAAGCTGCCTTCTGAACTGGCCATTGCCACTTTTGGCGATAACGAGCTGCTGGATTTCCTCCAGTGCCCCGTTTTGGCCGTGGCTCAGCGCCACCGCGATGTCGCGGAACGCGTGCTGGAGATCGTGCTCGCCAGCCTTGATGAACCGCGGAAGCCCAAACCGGGTTTAAGCCGCATACGGCGCAACCTTTATCGTCGCGGCAGCCTGAACCGTCGCTGAGCGCAATACCAGGATTATTCGTAGAAAATTCGCCAGACGGAGACGCGTCTGGCGATAATCTGGATAAATGACGTAAAAATTGCAGGGTTAAGGATCTTTCAGACAAATCCTTAATCTTCCTGACATCTCTTTTAATTCTATTCTTAGCGCCATTTATTTAGCGGTTTAATTAACCGATAAAAGGATTAGCGTATTTATTTGTATTATTTTGTTACATTCGGTGGATGAGTTGCTGAATTAACACTCATTTCCTCACGCTTATGCTCGCCAAAAGCGCTGTACCCCGCAGTAAGAGAGCCTCCCCAATGAAAACTGGTGCTGTTAACGGTCATCAGAATGGCCTAAAATGCCGCTCGCGTCGCAAACTGACACTTTATATTTTCCCTCAGAAGATATTTTGCTGCTTTTAACTGTTACAAGTTTGTTGGTTGTTTTCTTACCGATATTCATAACGTTAATTTGCCTCGTTTGTTGGTTGATTTTTCCTCAGGGCGAATATCGGCTGTAAATAATGGGTTTTTGAGCTCTGTTGGCATTCGTGCTGGCTTGACAAGCTTTTCCTCCGCTCCGTAAACTCCTTCTTGTGGGAATTTGTGGGGTAAAGTGGCGAAAAGGGGTGAGGCTGGCATGTTCCGTGGGGCAACGTTAGTCAATCTCGACAGTAAAGGCCGTTTGGCCGTGCCGACGCGCTACCGCGACGGGCTGATCGAGGACGCTTCCGGTCAATTGGTGTGCACCATTGACATCCATCACCCATGCCTGCTGCTTTACCCTTTGCCTGAGTGGGAAATCATCGAGCAAAAATTATCGCGTTTATCGAGCATGAACCCCACCGAGCGGCGCGTACAGCGTTTGCTTTTGGGACATGCCAGCGAATGTCAGATGGATAGCGCCGGGAGGCTATTAATAGCCCCGGTGCTGCGGCAACATGCCGGGCTGACAAAAGAAGTGATGCTGGTCGGGCAGTTCAATAAGTTTGAGCTGTGGGATGAAACGACCTGGTATCAACGGGTCAAGGAAGATATCGACGCTGAGCAGTCCGCTTCCGGGGAACTGTCGGAGCGCCTGCAGGATTTGTCTTTGTAAAATGATGGAAAATTATAAACACACTACGGTACTTCTGGATGAAGCCGTTAACGGCCTGAATATTCGTCCTGACGGTATCTACATTGATGGTACCTTCGGCCGCGGCGGTCACTCGCGTCTGATCCTCTCCCAACTGGGAGCGGAGGGACGCCTGCTGGCGATAGATCGTGACCCACAGGCTATCGCCGTCGCGAAAACTATCGATGATCCCCGCTTTTCCATCGTTCATGGTCCATTTTCTCAGCTGGCCGACTATGTAGGCGAGCGCAACCTGACCGGCAAGATCGACGGTATTTTGCTCGATCTTGGCGTCTCCTCGCCGCAGCTGGATGACGCTGAACGCGGCTTTTCTTTTATGCGTGATGGCCCGCTGGATATGCGTATGGATCCGACGCGCGGCCAATCTGCCGCTGAATGGCTACAAACCGCCGACGAAGCCGATATCGCCTGGGTCATCAAAACTTTTGGTGAAGAGCGTTTTGGTAAACGTATTGCCCGCGCCATCGTCGAACGTAACCGCATCGAACCGATGACGCGCACCAAAGAGCTGGCGGAGGTCGTTGCGGCGGCAACGCCGGTGAAAGACAAATTCAAACATCCCGCGACCCGTACCTTCCAGGCGGTGCGCATTTGGGTAAACAGTGAACTGGAGGAGATAGAGCAGGCGCTAAAAAGCTCGCTCAGCGTGCTTGCCCCGGGCGGGCGGCTCTCAATTATTAGTTTCCACTCGCTGGAAGACCGTATTGTGAAGCGTTTTATGCGCGAGCAAAGCCGCGGTCCGCAGGTTCCGGCTGGGTTACCGATGACCGAAGAGCAGCTTAAAAAACTGGGCGGCCGTGAGCTAAGAGCATTAGGCAAGTTGATGCCGGGTGAAAAAGAGGTAGCTGAAAATCCTCGTGCCCGTAGTTCAGTTCTGCGTATTGCAGAGAGGACGAACGCATGATCGGCAGAGTGACAGAAGCCCTAAGCAAGGTTAAAGGGTCGATAGGAAGCAACGAGCGCCATGCTTTGCCTGGCGTGATCGGAGACGACCTTCTGCGGTTCGGGAAGCTGCCACTCTGCCTGTTCATTTGCATCATTATTACGGCGATTACGGTGGTGACAACGGCGCACCATACTCGCCTCTTAACGGCGCAGCGCGAACAACTGGTTCTGGAACGCGACGCGCTGGATATTGAATGGCGCAACCTGATCCTCGAAGAAAATGCTCTCGGCGATCACAGTCGGGTTGAGCGGATCGCGACCGAGAAGCTGCAGATGCAGCACGTCGATCCATCACAAGAAAATATCGTTGTACAGAAATAAGGATTATTGCGACGCATGAAAGCAGCGCCGAAAACGCCAAAAGCAAAACGTCAGGAAGAACAGGCCAACTTTATCAGTTGGCGTTTTGCGTTGCTGTGCGGCTGTATTCTGCTGGCGCTGGGCTTCCTGCTGGGCCGCGTGGCCTGGCTACAGGTGATTAGCCCGGACATGCTGGTACGCCAGGGCGATATGCGTTCTCTGCGTGTGCAGGAGGTTTCTACCGCGCGCGGAATGATAACCGATCGTTCCGGCCGTCCGCTGGCGGTGAGCGTACCGGTAAAAGCGATCTGGGCTGACCCGAAAGAGCTGCATGAAGCGGGCGGCGTCACCCTGGACAACCGCTGGAAGGCGCTGGCCGATGCGCTGAATATGCCGCTGGATCAGCTGGCATCGCGCATCAATACCAACCCACGGATGCGTTTCATCTACCTGGCGCGTCAGGTGAACCCCGATATGGCCGACTACATCCGTAAATTGAAGCTGCCGGGGATTCACCTGCGGGAAGAGTCCCGCCGCTACTATCCGTCGGGCGAAGTAACCGCTCACCTCATTGGCTTCACTAACGTTGATAGCCAAGGGATTGAGGGCGTTGAGAAGAGCTTCGATAAGTGGCTCACCGGCCAGCCCGGCGAGCGTATCGTACGTAAAGACCGCTATGGCCGGGTAATAGAAGATATTTCGTCCACCGATAGCCAGGCCGCGCATAACCTGGCGCTGAGCATCGATGAACGCCTCCAGGCGCTGGTTTATCGCGAACTGAACAATGCAGTGGCGTTCAACAAGGCGGAGTCAGGCACAGCGGTTCTGGTCGACGTCAACACCGGCGAAGTGCTGGCAATGGCTAACAGTCCTTCGTACAACCCGAATAATTTCGCCGGCACGTCTAAAGATACCATGCGTAACCGCGCCATTACCGACGTGTTTGAGCCGGGTTCAACGGTGAAGCCGATGGTGGTGATGACGGCCCTTCAGCGCGGCATTGTTAACGAAAATACCGTGCTGAATACCATACCTTACCGAATTAACGGCCACGAAATCAAAGACGTGGCGCGCTACAGCGAATTGACCCTGACCGGGGTGCTACAGAAGTCGAGTAACGTCGGTGTTTCTAAGCTGGCGTTAGCGATGCCGTCCTCAGCGTTAGTAGATACTTACTCACGTTTTGGGCTTGGAAAAGCGACCAATTTGGGGTTGGTCGGAGAACGCAGTGGCTTATACCCTCAAAAACAACGGTGGTCTGACATAGAGAGGGCCACCTTTTCTTTCGGCTATGGGCTAATGGTAACCCCGTTACAGTTAGCGCGAGTCTACGCAACGATCGGCAGCTACGGCATCTATCGCCCGCTGTCGATTACCAAAGTTGATCCACCGGTTCCGGGCGAGCGCGTCTTCCCGGAATCACTCGTTCGTACCGTTGTTCACATGATGGAAAGCGTGGCGTTGCCCGGCGGCGGCGGCGTGAAGGCGGCGATCAAAGGCTATCGCATCGCCATTAAAACCGGTACGGCGAAAAAAGTAGGGCCGGATGGCCGCTACATCAACAAATATATTGCTTACACCGCAGGCGTTGCGCCCGCCAGCCATCCGCGCTTTGCGCTGGTGGTGGTGATCAACGATCCGCAGGCGGGCAAATACTACGGCGGCGCCGTTTCCGCGCCGGTCTTCGGTGCCATCATGGGCGGCGTGCTGCGTACCATGAACATTGAACCGGATGCGCTGGCAACGGCTGAAAAAAGTGAATTAGTGATTAATCAAGGCGAGGGAACAGGTGGCAGATCGTAATTTGCGCGACCTTCTCGCTCCGTGGGTGCCAAATGCGCCGGAGCGAATTCTGCGAGAAATGACGCTGGACAGCCGGGTGGCTGCTTCTGGCGATCTTTTTGTCGCGGTTTTAGGTCATCAGGCGGACGGGCGTCGTTATATCCCGCAGGCGATAGCGCAAGGTGTTGCTGCCATTATTGCTGAGGCCAAAGATGAGGCCCATGACGGCGAGATCCGTGAAATGCACGGGGTGCCGGTTATCTATCTCAGCCAACTCAACGAGCGCTTATCCGCGCTGGCCGGGCGTTTTTACCATCAGCCTTCAGAACAACTGCGCCTGGTGGGCGTCACCGGAACTAACGGTAAGACCACCACGACGCAACTGCTGGCGCAATGGGCGCAGCTGCTTGGCGAAACCAGTGCGGTAATGGGAACCGTAGGCAATGGCCTGCTGGGGAAAGTTATCCCAACGGAAAACACCACCGGTTCGGCTGTTGACGTTCAGCACATCCTTTCTGGCCTGGCAGGGCAGGGGGCAACGTTCGCCGCGATGGAAGTTTCCTCTCACGGCCTGGTGCAGCACCGCGTCGCCGCGCTGCAGTTTGCCGCGTCGGTCTTCACCAACCTGAGCCGCGATCACCTTGATTACCACGGTGATATGGAGCATTACGAAGCGGCAAAATGGCTGCTCTACTCAACTCACCATTGCGGTCAGGCGATTGTTAATGCGGACGATGAAGTCGGTCGCCGCTGGCTGGCGAAACTGCCGGATGCGGTTGCCGTATCAATGGAAGATCACATTAACCCGAACTGCCGTGGCCGCTGGCTCAAAGCCACTGCCGTGAACTATCACGACAGCGGCGCAACCGTTCAGTTTGCTTCCAGCTGGGGTAACGGCGAGATAGAAAGCCGCTTGATGGGCGCCTTTAATGTCAGCAATCTGCTGCTGGCGTTAGCCACCCTGCTGGCGCTGGGTTATCCGCTTGCCGATCTGCTGAAAACCACCGCGCGCCTGCAGCCGGTATGCGGGCGTATGGAAGTGTTCGCCGCGCCGGGTAAACCGACCGTGGTCGTTGATTATGCCCACACGCCCGATGCGCTGGAAAAGGCGCTGCAGGCGGCGCGTCTGCACTGCAGCGGTAAGCTGTGGTGCGTATTCGGCTGCGGCGGGGATCGCGACAAAGGCAAGCGTCCGCTAATGGGCGCTATCGCCGAAGAGTTTGCCGATATTGTGGTTGTCACCGATGACAACCCGCGCACTGAAGAGCCGCGGGCGATTATTAACGATATTCTGGCCGGCATGCTGGACGCGGGCCATGCCAGAGCGGTGGAGGGGCGTGCGGAAGCGGTGACGAATGCAGTGATGCAGGCGAAAGAAAACGACGTCGTTCTGGTGGCGGGCAAAGGCCACGAGGACTATCAAATCGTCGGCAATCGCCGGCTCGATTATTCTGACCGCGTCACCGTGGCGCGTTTGCTGGGGACGGTAGCATGATTCGCTTGACTCTCAGCCAGCTCGCCGACATCACGCGCGGCGAGCTGCACGGCCGCGATGTGGCGATTGATGACGTCACCTCCGATACCCGTAAAGTCACGGCGGGCTGCCTGTTCGTGGCGCTAAAAGGCGAGCGTTTTGATGCTCACGATTTTGCCGAACAGGCGAAAGCTGCCGGCGCGGGCGCGCTGCTGGTCAGTCGTCAGCTGGCCTGCGATTTACCGCAGGTAGTGGTGAAGGATACGCGCCTCGCGTTCGGCGAACTGGCCGCATGGGTGCGTCAGCAGGTTCCGGCGCGCGTAGTCGCGCTGACCGGATCTTCCGGAAAAACCTCGGTCAAAGAGATGACCGCGGCGATTCTGAGCCAGTGCGGGAATACGCTGTATACCGCAGGTAACCTGAACAACGATATCGGCGTGCCGATAACGCTGCTGCGCCTCACCCAGGAACATGACTACGCGGTCATCGAGTTAGGCGCTAATCATCAGGGCGAAATTGCCTGGACCGTTAGTCTGACCCGCCCCGAAGCCGCGTTAGTGAATAACCTGGCCGCTGCCCACCTGGAAGGTTTTGGCTCTCTGGAAGGCGTGGCGAAAGCTAAAGGCGAAATTTACACCGGCCTGCCGCTCAACGGCATCGCGATTATGAACGCCGACAATAATGACTGGCTGAACTGGCAAAGCGTAATTGGCGAGCGTAAAACCTGGCGTTTTTCGCCGAATGCCGCCAACAGCGATTTCACCGCAACCAACGTACACGTGACGTCGCATGGGACTGAATTTACCCTGCAAACCCCATCGGGCAGCGTTGATGTCCTGCTACCGCTCCCGGGGCGCCATAACATCGCTAATGCGCTGGCCGCAGCGGCGCTGTCAATGGCGGTTGGTGCGACGCATGAGGCGATCAAAGCGGGTCTGAAAGATCTGCAAGCAGTACCAGGGCGTTTATTCCCGATCCAACTGACTGACAGCCAGCTCCTGCTGGATGATTCCTATAACGCCAACGTTGGCTCGCTAACCGCCGCGGTACAGGTGCTGTCTGAGATGCCGGGCTATCGGGTACTGGTCGTCGGCGATATGGCTGAACTCGGCGCGGAAAGCCAGGCGTGCCATCGTCAAGTGGGCGAAGCGGCAAAAGCGGCCGGGCTCGATCGCGTACTGAGCGTCGGTACGCTGAGCGCAGAAATCAGCGGCGCCAGCGGAGTTGGCGAACATTTTAGCGAGAAGGCCGCGCTGGTGACTCGCCTGCGCGAGCTTACCGCAGAACATAAAATTATGACCATTTTAGTGAAAGGTTCACGTAGTGCCGCCATGGAAGTGGTAGTACGCGCATTACAGGAGAACGGAACATGTTAGTATGGCTGGCCGAACATTTGGTCAAATATTATTCAGGCTTTAACGTCTTTTCCTACCTGACGTTTCGCGCCATTGTCAGCCTGCTGACCGCGCTGTTCATCTCCCTGTGGATGGGCCCGCGCATGATCGCCCGTCTGCAAAAACTCTCCTTTGGCCAGGTTGTACGTAACGATGGCCCGGAATCTCACTTTAGTAAGCGCGGTACGCCAACCATGGGCGGGATCATGATCCTGACCGCCATTGTTGTCTCCGTTCTGCTGTGGGCTTACCCATCCAACCCCTACGTCTGGTGCGTACTGACGGTTCTCGTCGGCTACGGCATCATCGGCTTTGTCGATGACTATCGCAAAGTGGTGCGTAAAGATACTAAAGGCCTGATTGCTCGCTGGAAGTACTTCTGGATGTCGGTGATTGCGCTGGGCGTTGCCTTTGCGCTGTATATGGCGGGTAAAGATACGCCGGCGACTCAGCTGGTAGTGCCGTTCTTTAAAGACGTGATGCCGCAGCTGGGCCTGTTCTACGTCCTGCTGGCCTATTTTGTTATCGTTGGGACCGGTAATGCGGTCAACCTGACCGACGGCCTCGATGGGCTGGCGATTATGCCAACCGTATTCGTTGCCGCCGGCTTCGCGCTGGTGGCCTGGGCGACCGGTAACATGAACTTCGCCAACTACCTGCATATCCCTTATTTGCGTCACGCCGGTGAACTGGTGATCGTCTGTACGGCGATTGTTGGCGCGGGTCTGGGCTTCCTGTGGTTTAACACCTATCCGGCACAGGTCTTTATGGGCGATGTGGGTTCGCTGGCACTCGGCGGCGCGCTGGGTATTATCGCCGTGCTGCTGCGCCAGGAATTCCTGCTGGTGATTATGGGTGGCGTATTTGTGGTGGAAACGCTCTCGGTGATTCTGCAGGTCGGTTCCTTCAAGCTGCGCGGTCAGCGCATTTTCCGCATGGCGCCTATTCACCATCACTATGAACTGAAAGGCTGGCCGGAACCGCGCGTTATCGTGCGTTTCTGGATTATTTCGCTGATGCTGGTGCTGATTGGCCTGGCGACGCTGAAGGTACGTTAATCATGGCAGATTATCAGGGTAAAAAAGTCGTCATTATTGGGCTGGGTATGACCGGCCTGTCATGCGTGGACTTTTTCATGGCTCGCGGCGTGACGCCGCGGGTGATGGATACCCGCGTTGCGCCGGCGGGGCTGGATAAACTGCCGGAAGCTGTTGAGCGCTATGTTGGCGGTCTTAATGAAGACTGGCTGTTGACGGCAGACCTGATTGTCGCCAGTCCGGGTATCGCTCTGGCGCATCCTTCCCTGAGCGCCGCGGCAGATGCTGGGGTGGAAATTGTCGGTGATATCGAACTGTTTTGCCGCGAGGCGCAGGCGCCTGTCGTTGCGATCACCGGCTCTAACGGTAAAAGCACCGTGACTTCCCTCGTGGGAGAAATGGCGAAAGCAGCGGGTATGAACGTTGGCGTTGGGGGCAATATTGGCCTGCCGGCGCTGATGCTGCTGGATCCTGAACGCGAACTCTATGTTCTGGAGCTTTCAAGCTTCCAGCTGGAAACTACCTCCAGCCTGCGGGCGGTTGCGGCGACGATCCTGAACGTCACCGAAGATCATATGGACCGCTATCCGCTGGGGCTTCAGCAGTACCGCGCCGCCAAACTGCGAATTTACGAGAATGCGCGGGCCTGTATCGTCAATGCCGACGATGCGTTAACCATGCCGGTACGCGGCGCGGACGAGCGCTGCATCAGCTTCGGCGTTGACGTTGGCGACTATCACCTGAACCGCCAGCAGGGCGAAACCTGGCTGCGCGTCAAAGGCGAAAAAGTGCTTAACGTCAAAGAGATGAAGATTAGCGGCCAGCACAACTACAGTAACGCTCTTGCGGCCCTGGCCCTGGCTGACGCCGCGGGTTTGCCGCGCGCCAGCAGCCTGAAAGCGCTAACCACATTCACCGGGCTGGCGCATCGTTTCCAACTGGTGCTGGAGCACAACGGCGTGCGCTGGATCAACGATTCTAAAGCCACCAACGTCGGCAGTACCGAAGCGGCGCTCAATGGGCTGCATCTTGATGGAACGCTCTATCTGCTGCTGGGCGGAGACGGGAAATCCGCTGATTTCACGCCGTTAAGCCGTTACCTGACCGGCGACAACATTCGCCTGTACTGCTTCGGACGCGACGGCGCGCAGCTGGCGGCGCTGCGCCCGGATGTCGCTGTGCAAACGGAAACGATGGAGCAGGCGATGCGCCAGATTGCGCCGCAGGTTGTCCCGGGCGATATGGTGCTGCTGTCTCCCGCGTGCGCCAGCCTCGATCAGTTTAAAAACTTTGAACAACGCGGCGACATCTTTGCTCGCCTCGCGAAGGAGTTAGGTTGATGCGTTTATCACTCCCGCGCCTGAAAATGCCACGGCTAAGACTGCCGCGTCTGCCGGGAATGTTTATTTTCGCATGGCTGTTCGCCGCGCTGAAAGGCTGGGTGATGGGCTCGCGGCAAAAAGATACCGATAGCCTGGTGATGTATGACCGGATGCTGCTGTGGCTGACTTTTGGCCTGGCCGCAATCGGCTTCATCATGGTGACCTCGGCGTCGATGCCGGTAGGCCAGCGTCTGGCGAACGATCCGTTTCTGTTTGCCAAGCGCGATGGCTTATACATTCTGCTGGCGCTAGGGCTGGCGATGGTGACGCTGCGCCTGCCAATGGAGTTCTGGCAGCGCCACAGTACTGCAATGCTGATTGCTTCTATCGTCATGCTGCTGATTGTTCTGGTGGTCGGCAGCTCGGTTAACGGGGCCTCGCGCTGGATTGCGCTGGGGCCGCTGCGTATCCAGCCTGCGGAGTTCACCAAGCTGTCGCTGTTCTGCTATATCGCCAACTACCTTGTGCGTAAAGGCGACGAAGTGCGTAACAACCTGCGAGGCTTCTTAAAGCCGATGGGCGTGATTTTCGTGCTGGCGATTTTACTGCTGGCGCAGCCTGACCTCGGTACCGTTGTGGTGCTGTTTGTCACGACTCTGGCCATGCTGTTCCTTGCGGGGGCCAAGCTGTGGCAGTTTATCGCGATTATCGGGATGGGGCTTTCGGCAGTCGTACTGCTGATTCTGGCTGAACCGTACCGTATTCGCCGCGTGACCTCTTTCTGGAACCCGTGGGAAGATCCATTCGGCAGCGGCTACCAGCTCACCCAGTCGCTGATGGCCTTTGGCCGCGGTGAAATGTGGGGGCAGGGCCTGGGTAACTCAGTCCAGAAGCTCGAATATTTGCCCGAGGCGCACACCGATTTCATCTTCGCCATTATCGGTGAAGAACTCGGTTATATCGGTGTGGTACTCGCACTTTTAATGGTATTCTTCGTCGCTTTTCGCGCCATGTCCATTGGCCGCAAAGCGCTGGAGATTGACCACCGTTTCTCCGGTTTTCTGGCCTGCGCCATTGGGATCTGGTTCAGCTTTCAGGCGCTGGTTAACGTCGGCGCGGCAGCGGGAATGCTGCCAACTAAAGGCCTGACGCTGCCGCTGATCAGCTACGGTGGCTCGAGCCTGCTGATTATGTCGACGGCCATCATGTTGCTGTTACGAATTGATTATGAAACGCGTCTGGAAAAAGCCCAGGCGTTTACACGGGGTGTTCGATGAGCGGTCAGGAAAAGCGGTTAATGGTGATGGCGGGCGGTACCGGAGGACACGTGTTCCCGGGGCTGGCGGTTGCGCACCATTTAATGGACCAGGGCTGGCAGGTTCGCTGGCTGGGTACCGCGGATCGTATGGAAGCGGATTTAGTGCCGAAGAACGGCATTGAAATTGACTTCATTCAGATTTCCGGCCTGCGCGGCAAAGGCCTGAAGGCGCAGCTGCTGGCGCCGGTTAGGATATTCAACGCCTGGCGCCAGGCGCGGGCGATTATGCAGCGTTTTCAACCGGACGTGGTGCTGGGAATGGGCGGCTATGTGTCCGGCCCCGGCGGACTGGCGGCATGGTCGCTGGGGATCCCGGTGGTCCTGCATGAACAGAACGGAATTGCCGGTCTGACGAATAAGTGGCTGGCGAAAATTGCCAAAAAAGTGATGCAGGCATTCCCCGGCGCTTTCCCGCATGCCGATGTTGTGGGCAACCCGGTTCGCACCGATGTGCTGGCGCTCCCGCTGCCGGAACAGCGCTTAGTCGGGCGTCAGGGGCCAATTCGCGTATTGGTCGTCGGCGGTTCGCAGGGCGCTCGCGTGCTCAATCAGACGATGCCGCAGGTGGCGGCGAAGCTGGGCTCTACTGTCACCATCTGGCACCAGAGCGGTAAAGGTGGGCAGGGAACCGTACAGCGGGCCTATTCCGATGCCGGGCAGCCGCAGCACAAAGTGACCGAATTTATTGACGACATGGCGGCGGCTTACGCCTGGGCTGATGTTGTCGTGTGTCGTTCCGGGGCGCTGACGGTGAGCGAAATTGCCGCCGCGGGTTTACCGGCGCTGTTTGTGCCTTTCCAGCACAAAGATCGTCAGCAGTACTGGAATGCCCTGCCGTTAGAGAAGGCAGGAGCAGCGAAGATCCTCGAGCAGCCGCAGTTTACCGTGGATGCCGTCGCGCAAACCCTGGCGGGCTGGGATCGCGAAACGCTGCTGGATATGGCGGAGCGAGCGCGTAGAGCCTCGATTCCGGATGCTACCGAACGGGTAGCGGAAGAAGTGAGCGCCGCAGCACTGGCGCGCTAATCGCGGTGATGATCACCGTCCGAATAAAGAAGTTGATGGCGTAAAGAATGAATACACAAGATCTGGCAAAACTGCGTTCCATAGTGCCCGAGATGCGTCGCGTCCGGCACATTCACTTTGTTGGCATTGGCGGTGCCGGCATGGGCGGTATTGCCGAAGTTCTGGCCAATGAAGGTTATCAGATTAGCGGCTCCGACCTGGCGCCGAATCCGGTGACCCAACAGTTGACTCAGCTTGGCGCCACGATTTATTTCAATCATCGCCCTGAAAACGTGCGCGATGCGAGCGTTGTCGTGGTTTCCAGCGCGATTTCTGCGGATAACCCGGAAATCGTCGCCGCTCACGAAGCGCGTATTCCGGTTATTCGTCGCGCTGAAATGCTGGCGGAACTGATGCGTTTTCGCCACGGCATTGCCATTGCCGGCACGCACGGCAAAACCACAACTACGGCGATGGTCTCAAGTATTTATGCAGAGGCTGGACTTGATCCGACCTTCGTGAACGGTGGTCTGGTGAAAGCCGCTGGCGTGCATGCGCGCCTTGGACACAGCCGTTACCTGATTGCCGAAGCGGATGAAAGCGACGCCTCGTTCCTGCATTTACAGCCGATGGTTGCTATCGTGACCAATATCGAAGCCGATCATATGGATACCTACCACGGCGACTTCGAAAACCTGAAGCAGACGTTTATCAACTTCCTGCATAACCTGCCGTTCTATGGACGCGCGGTGATGTGCGTGGACGATCCGGTGATTCGCGAGCTGCTGCCGCGCGTTGGTCGCCAGCTCACCACCTACGGTTTTAGCGATGATGCTGACGTTCGCGTGGAAGAGTATCGTCAGGTCGGCGCTCAGGGGCATTTCCGCCTGGTCCGTCAGGATAAAGACGTCATTCAGGTGACGCTGAACGCACCGGGTCGCCACAACGCGCTTAACGCAGCGGCAGCGGTGGCCGTTGCGACGGAAGAGGGCATTGATGATGAAGCGATCCTGCGCGCGCTGGAAAGTTTCCAGGGTACCGGGCGTCGTTTTGATTTCCTCGGCGAATATCCGTTAGCTGAGGTTAACGGTAAAACGGGAACCGCGATGCTGATCGATGATTATGGCCACCATCCTACGGAAGTGGATGCCACTATCAAAGCGGCGCGAGCGGGCTGGCCGGATAAAAATCTGGTGATGTTGTTTCAGCCGCACCGTTTTACCCGTACGCGCGATCTGTATGACGATTTTGCCAACGTACTGACCCAGGTTGACGCTCTGCTGATGCTGGACGTTTATTCTGCTGGCGAAGCCGCCATTCCTGGCGCTGATAGCCGCTCGCTGTGCCGTACGATTCGCGGCCGCGGGAAAGTGGACCCGATTCTGGTTTCCGATCCGGCGCAAGCGGCAGAGATGCTGGCATCAGTATTGACCGGCAACGATCTGGTGCTGGTGCAGGGGGCGGGAAATATCGGTAAAATCGCCCGTCACCTGGCGGAAATCAAATTGCAACCGCAAAAAACGCAGGAGGAGCGCCATGGCTGATAAAATCGCGGTCCTCTTTGGCGGAACCTCCGCTGAACGTGAAGTCTCTCTCAATTCAGGTTCTGCGGTGCTCGCCGGCCTGCGTGAAGCCGGCGTTGATGCGCACCCGGTCGACCCGCGCGACGTTGATATTACCCAATTGAAAAACATGGGCTTTAAGAAAGCGTTTATTGCCTTGCATGGTCGCGGCGGTGAAGATGGTACGTTGCAGGGGCTGCTGGAGTTGATTCAACTTCCCTACACCGGTAGCGGGGTGATGGCTTCAGCGATCTCAATGGATAAGCTGCGCAGCAAATTACTGTGGCAGGGCGCCGGACTGCCGGTTGCGCCGTGGGTTGCGCTAACCCGTAAACAGTTCGAGGCAGGGCTTTCTGCTGACGTTGAACAGCAACTCCTGGCTCTCGGACTGCCGCTGATTGTTAAGCCGAGCCGGGAAGGCTCCAGCGTCGGTATGTCAAAAGTCAGCGAAAGTTGCGCATTACAAAATGCATTGGCGCTGGCTTTTCAGCATGATGATGAAGTTCTGATTGAAAAATGGCTCAGTGGCCCGGAATTTACCGTCGCTATGGTCGGAGAAGAAATTTTGCCGTCAATACGTATCCAGGCGGCTGGAACCTTCTATGATTATGAAGCAAAGTATCTCTCTGATGAGACGCAATATTTCTGCCCAGGCTTCGAAGATCCAGCGCGTGAGTCAGAAATCCAGGCTCTGGTGCAAAAAGCCTGGGATAGCCTTGGCTGCAAGGGATGGGGAAGAATTGACGTGATGCTGGACAGCGATGGCCAGTTTTATCTGCTGGAAGCTAACACCTCTCCTGGCATGACCAGCCACAGCCTGGTGCCGATGGCGGCGCGTCAGGCAGGGATGAGCTTCTCGCAGCTTGTTGTACGAATTCTGGACCTGGCGGGGTGATATGTCGCAGGCTGCGCTGAATACGCGGAACCACGAAGAGGAAGAAGAATCTTCTTCGCGTCGAAGTAATGGCTCTCGTCTGGCAGGTATTTTCTTCCTGCTGGCGGTGCTCTGTACCGTGCTGGTCAGCGGCTGGATGGTTCTGGGCTGGATGGAAGATGCACAGCGATTACCGCTGTCGAAGATGGTCGTCACCGGAGAGCGTCACTACACGCGCAACGATGATATCCGTCAGGCGATACTGGCATTGGGGTCGCCGGGCACCTTTATGACTCAGGACGTCAATATTATTCAAAGCCAGATTGAACGCCTGCCGTGGATTAAGCAGGCGAGCGTCAGAAAGCAATGGCCGGACGAATTGAAGATTCATCTGGTTGAATATGTGCCGATTGCGCGCTGGAATGATCAGCATATGGTAGACGTCGAAGGCAATTCTTTCAGCGTGCCGTCAGATCGCACCAGTAAACAGAATTTACCGATGTTATACGGCCCGGAAGGTAGTGAGAACGAAGTTCTTCAGGGGTACCGTGACATGGGGCAGGTGCTGGCAAAGGATAAATTCACGTTGAAAGTGGCGGCAATGACCGCGCGTCGCTCCTGGCAATTGACGCTTAATAACGATATTAAGCTCAATCTTGGCCGAGGCGACACCATGAAACGGCTTCAGCGCTTTATGGAACTCTACCCGGTTCTTCAGCAGCAGGCGCAGACCGACGGCAAACGGATAAGCTACGTTGATTTGCGTTATGACTCGGGAGCGGCAGTCGGTTGGGTACCGGTTCCCGCAGAGGAAACTAATCAACAACAGAATCAGGCACAGGCAGAACAACAATGATCAAGGCGACGGACAGAAAACTGGTAGTTGGACTGGAGATTGGCACCGCTAAGGTTGCCGCTTTAGTAGGGGAAGTTCTGCCCGACGGTATGATTAATATCATTGGCGTGGGCAGTTGCCCATCGCGTGGTATGGATAAAGGCGGAGTGAACGACCTGGAATCCGTGGTGAAATGCGTACAGCGCGCCATTGACCAGGCCGAACTGATGGCGGATTGCCAGATCTCGTCAGTCTATCTGGCGCTTTCAGGCAAGCATATCAGCTGTCAAAATGAAATTGGTATGGTGCCGATTTCTGAAGAAGAAGTCACTCAGGATGACGTCGAGAACGTGGTGCATACCGCCAAATCGGTTCGCGTGCGCGATGAACACCGCGTTCTGCACGTTATTCCGCAAGAGTACGCTATTGACTACCAGGAGGGGATAAAAAACCCCGTCGGCCTGTCTGGCGTACGTATGCAGGCAAAAGTGCATTTGATTACCTGCCATAACGATATGGCGAAAAATATTGTCAAAGCGGTGGAGCGCTGCGGTCTGAAAGTCGACCAGCTCATTTTCGCCGGTTTAGCCGCCAGCTATTCCGTTTTAACGGAAGATGAACGTGAACTGGGTGTCTGCGTGGTGGATATCGGCGGTGGTACAATGGATATCGCGGTGTATACCGGCGGCGCGCTGCGTCATACCAAAGTGATCCCTTATGCGGGGAACGTTGTGACCAGCGATATTGCTTACGCTTTCGGTACGCCGCCGAGCGATGCCGAAGCCATTAAAGTGCGCCACGGCTGCGCGCTGGGCTCCATCGTTGGTAAAGATGAAAACGTCGAAGTGCCGAGCGTGGGTGGGCGTCCACCCCGCAGTCTGCAGCGTCAGACTCTGGCAGAGGTTATTGAGCCGCGTTATACCGAATTGCTCAACCTCGTGAATGAAGAGATTCTGCAACTGCAGGAACAGCTTCGTCAGCAGGGCGTCAAGCATCATCTGGCGGCAGGGATTGTATTAACCGGCGGTGCGGCGCAAATTGAAGGGCTTGCCGCCTGTGCGCAGCGCGTGTTTCACACGCAGGTGCGAATTGGCGCGCCGCTGAACATTACCGGATTAACGGATTATGCCCAGGAACCGTATTACTCGACGGCGGTTGGGCTGCTGCACTACGGGAAGGAATCTCATCTCAGTGGTGAAGCAGAAGTGGAAAAACGCGTAACGGTCGGGTCGTGGATCAAACGACTCAACAGTTGGTTGCGAAAAGAGTTTTAATTTTTTAAGAGAACGCAGAAAATTAGCGTTCTCAGGCGACAGGCACAACGGAGAGAGAAATTATGTTTGAACCTATGGAACTGACCAACGACGCGGTGATTAAAGTCATCGGCGTCGGTGGCGGCGGCGGTAACGCCGTTGAGCACATGGTGCGCGAGCGCATTGAGGGTGTTGAATTTTTCGCGGTGAACACCGACGCGCAGGCACTGCGCAAAACGGCTGTTGGCCAGACTATCCAGATCGGCAGCGGTATTACCAAGGGGCTGGGCGCAGGCGCAAACCCGGAAGTGGGCCGTAACGCAGCGGATGAAGACCGTGAAGCGCTGCGTGCCGCTCTTGATGGCGCCGACATGGTGTTTATCGCAGCAGGTATGGGCGGCGGGACCGGAACCGGTGCTGCGCCCGTGGTTGCTGAAGTCGCCAAAGATTTAGGCATCCTGACCGTTGCCGTCGTGACTAAGCCGTTCAATTTTGAAGGCAAGAAGCGTATGGCATTCGCCGAGCAGGGTATCACCGAGCTGTCCAAGCACGTGGATTCTCTGATCACCATCCCGAACGATAAGCTGCTGAAAGTTCTGGGTCGCGGTATTTCGCTGCTCGACGCTTTCGGCGCGGCTAACGACGTGCTGAAAGGCGCGGTGCAGGGTATCGCTGAACTGATTACGCGCCCAGGCCTGATGAACGTCGACTTTGCGGACGTACGTACCGTGATGTCTGAAATGGGCTATGCGATGATGGGCTCCGGCGTAGCGAGCGGTGAAGACCGTGCGGAAGAAGCGGCTGAAATGGCTATCTCTTCCCCGCTGCTGGAAGATATCGATCTGTCCGGTGCCCGCGGCGTCCTGGTTAACATCACCGCGGGCTTCGATCTGCGTCTCGATGAGTTCGAAACCGTGGGTAACACGATCCGTGCATTTGCTTCGGATAACGCGACCGTGGTTATCGGTACCTCTCTGGACCCGGATATGAACGACGAACTGCGCGTAACCGTGGTTGCCACTGGTATCGGTATGGACAAACGTCCGGAAATTACCCTGGTCACCAACAAGCAGGTTCAGCAGCCGGTGATGGATCGTTACCAGCAGCACGGCATGTCCCCACTGAATCAAGAGCAGAAACCGGTTTCGAAAGTGGTAAACGACAATACGCCGCAAACCGCAAAAGAGCCGGATTATCTGGATATTCCAGCCTTCCTGCGTAAGCAAGCCGATTAAGAATTGGCTGGAAGTTGGGCATCTGCGCTCTTTGTGCTAAACTGGCCTGCCGAATGTATAGTACACTTCGGTTGGATAGGTAACTTGGCGAGATTATACGATGATCAAACAAAGGACTCTTAAACGTATCGTTCAGGCGACTGGCGTCGGTTTGCATACCGGCAAGAAAGTCACCCTGACGTTACGCCCTGCGCCGGCAAATACCGGGGTCATCTATCGTCGCACCGACTTGAATCCACCGGTTGATTTTCCGGCTGATGCCAAATCTGTGCGTGATACCATGCTCTGTACTTGCCTGGTCAACGAGCATGACGTGCGGATATCGACGGTTGAGCACCTTAATGCTGCCCTGGCTGGCTTAGGTATCGACAACATTATTATTGAAGTCGATGCCCCGGAAGTCCCGATTATGGACGGTAGTGCGGCTCCGTTCGTTTATCTGTTGCTGGATGCCGGCATCGATGAACTGAACTGCGCTAAGAAATTTGTGCGTATCAAAGAGACCGTTCGCGTCGAAGATGGCGATAAATGGGCTGAATTCAAACCGTATAATGGTTTTTCACTGGACTTCACCATTGATTTTAACCATCCGGCGATTGACTCCAGCAGCCAGCGCTACGCAATGAACTTCTCGGCCGATGCGTTTATGCGCCAGATTAGCCGTGCGCGTACCTTTGGTTTCATGCGCGATATCGAATATCTGCAGTCCCGCGGCCTGTGCCTGGGCGGCAGCTTCGATTGTGCCATCGTTGTTGACGATTATCGCGTACTGAACGAAGACGGTTTGCGCTTTGAAGACGAATTTGTCCGTCATAAAATGCTGGATGCGATTGGCGACCTGTTTATGTGCGGTCACAATATTATCGGTGCATTTACGGCGTACAAGTCCGGTCATGCGTTGAATAACAAACTGCTGCAGGCTGTTCTGGCAAAACAGGAAGCCTGGGAGTATGTGACCTTCGAGGACGACGCAGAGATGCCGCTGGCGTTCCGCGCGCCGACACTGGTTCTGGCATAAGCCGGATCCTGTAGTAAATTCGACTGGTAACCTGGTACTCTCTCCGGCCAGGGAACCAGTCGTTTTCTTTTTGCGTTTCCGCTGCACCCAGCTTCCAGTTTTACCCGTCTTTACTGCGCGTTCGTTCCTTTTTTAGACGTTTTTACCCCGCCCGAGCCCTCATTCCTGCTGCCGTGATGGCGTATTAATGTTAGTATTTGGACGCAAAATATTTCTCAGGGTTGTTACCAACAAAAGGTAAGTTAAGTGAGTGGATTGCTGACGCGCTGGCGACAGTTTGGCAGAAGGTATTTCTGGCCGCATCTCCTGTTGGGGATGGTCGCGGCTAGCCTTGGCCTGCCTGCGCTTAGCAACGGCCATGAGCATGAGACCGCGTCGCCGGCAAAAACAACTTCCAGCAACCACAACCCTGCTAAAGTCAATTTTTCTCAGCTCGCGCTGCTGGAGTCTTCCAGTCGTCGGCCAAATTTTACCGTTGATTACTGGCATCAGCATGCCATTCGTACGGTCATCCGCCATCTCTCTTTTGCGATGGCGCCGCAGGCGCTGCCGGTAGCTGAGGAGTCTTCACCGCTGCAGGCGCAGCATCTCGCGCTCCTCGATACGCTTAGCGCGCTGTTGACGCAGGAGAGTAAACCTCCGGTCATCGTTCACCTGGTGGCATACAATCCCACCTTCTCCCAATGTGCGTTTCGCGTCTGTACCTGGATAAGCCAGGTTACGGGCATACGCGCCGGGCCTCAACGTCTCAGCTGAAACAAATACGGACCATTCCATTTTTTGTGACTCCGCACTGCGGGGCGTTTGAGATTTTATTATGCTAATCAAATTATTAACTAAAGTATTCGGTAGCCGTAACGACCGTACGCTGCGTCGTATGCGCAAAGCCGTCAACGTTATCAACGCCATGGAACCGGCCATGGAAAAACTTTCCGATGACGAACTGAAAGCGAAAACCGCTGAGTTCCGCGCGCGTCTGGAAAAAGGTGAAAGCCTTGAGAGCCTGATCCCGGAAGCCTTTGCCGTTGTACGTGAGGCCAGTAAGCGCGTCTTCGGCATGCGTCACTTTGACGTTCAGCTGCTGGGCGGCATGGTCCTCAACGAGCGCTGCATTGCGGAAATGCGCACTGGTGAAGGTAAAACCCTGACCGCCACCTTACCAGCATATCTTAATGCGCTGACCGGCAAAGGTGTTCACGTGGTCACCGTCAACGACTATCTGGCGCAGCGTGATGCGGAGAACAACCGTCCGCTGTTTGAGTTCCTCGGTATGAGCGTTGGGATTAACATGTCTGGCCTGCCTGCGCCAGCCAAGCGCGAAGCCTACGCCGCCGATATTACTTACGGCACCAACAACGAATATGGCTTTGACTATCTGCGCGACAACATGGCGTTCAGCCCTGAAGAACGCGTACAGCGCAAACTGCACTATGCGCTGGTGGATGAAGTCGACTCCATCCTCATCGATGAAGCACGTACCCCGCTTATCATTTCTGGCCCGGCTGAAGACAGTTCGGAAATGTATAAGAAAGTGAACAAAATCATCCCGCATCTGATCCGCCAGGAAAAAGAAGACTCCGAGACCTTTACCGGCGAAGGGCATTTCTCCGTTGATGAGAAAGCGCGCCAGGTTAACCTGACCGAACGCGGTCTGGTGCTGATTGAAGAGCTGCTGGTCAATGAAGGCATTATGGATGAAGGCGAGTCGCTGTACTCTCCGACCAATATCATGCTGATGCACCACGTGACCGCGGCGCTGCGCGCGCACGTGCTGTTTACCCGTGATGTTGACTATATCGTTAAAGATGGCGAAGTTATCATCGTCGACGAGCATACCGGCCGTACGATGCAGGGACGTCGCTGGTCTGATGGCCTGCACCAGGCGGTGGAAGCGAAAGAAGGCGTTGAGATTCAAAACGAGAACCAGACGCTGGCTTCAATTACCTTCCAGAACTATTTCCGCCTGTACGAGAAGCTGGCAGGAATGACCGGTACCGCCGATACCGAAGCGTTTGAATTTAGCTCGATCTACAAGCTGGATACCGTTGTGGTTCCGACCAACCGCCCGATGATTCGTAAAGACATGGCGGACCTGGTTTATATGACCGAAGCGGAAAAAATTCAGGCCATTATCGAAGATATTAAAGAGCGTACCGCTGCGGGTCAGCCGGTGCTGGTGGGTACCATTTCAATCGAAAAATCAGAAGTGGTCTCCAAAGAATTGACGAAAGCGGGCATCAAGCACAACGTGCTGAATGCGAAATTCCACGCCAGCGAAGCGGACATCGTTGCTCAGGCGGGCTACCCATCAGCAGTGACCATTGCGACCAACATGGCGGGCCGTGGTACTGATATCATGCTCGGCGGTAGCTGGCAGGCGGAAGTCGCCCAGCTGGAAGACCCGACGCCGGAACAGATTGCTCAGATCAAAGCCGACTGGCAGGTTCGCCACGATGCGGTGTTGGCCGCCGGCGGTCTGCATATCATCGGGACCGAGCGCCATGAATCTCGCCGTATCGATAACCAGCTGCGCGGCCGTTCAGGTCGTCAGGGGGATGCGGGTTCTTCCCGTTTCTATCTGTCGATGGAAGATGCCCTGATGCGCATCTTCGCGTCTGACCGCGTGTCCGGCATGATGCGTAAACTGGGTATGAAGCCGGGTGAGGCTATCGAGCATCCTTGGGTGACCAAGGCGATTGCCAATGCCCAGCGCAAAGTCGAGAGCCGCAACTTCGATATCCGTAAGCAGCTGCTGGAATATGATGACGTGGCCAACGACCAGCGTCGCGCTATTTACACCCAGCGTAATGAACTGCTCGACGTGACCGACGTGAGCGAAACGATCAACAGCATTCGTGAAGACGTATTTAAAGCCACTATCGATGCCCATATTCCTCCGCAGTCGCTGGAAGAAATGTGGGATGTGGAAGGACTGCAGGAGCGTCTGAAAAATGACTTCGACCTCGATCTGCCGCTCAAAGAGTGGCTGGATAAAGAACCGGAGCTGCATGAAGAAACGCTGCGCGAGCGCATTCTGCAGAGCGCCATTGAAACCTATCAGCGTAAGGAAGAAGTGGTTGGCGCTGAGATGATGCGTCACTTCGAAAAAGGCGTCATGCTGCAAACGCTGGACTCACTGTGGAAAGAGCACCTGGCGGCGATGGACTACCTGCGCCAGGGTATCCATCTGCGCGGCTATGCGCAGAAAGATCCGAAGCAGGAATATAAGCGTGAATCCTTCTCTATGTTTGCTGCAATGCTGGAATCACTAAAATACGAAGTGATCAGCACGCTGAGCAAAGTTCAGGTGCGGATGCCGGAAGAGGTGGAAGCGATGGAGCAGCAGCGTCGTGAAGACGCTGAGCGTCTGGCGCAGATGCAACAGCTGAGCCATCAGGACGATGAGAGCGCAGCTGCGGCCGCGCTGGCTGAACAAACCGGCGAGCGTAAAGTGGGCCGTAACGATCCTTGTCCGTGCGGCTCTGGTAAAAAATATAAGCAGTGCCACGGTCGTCTGAGCTAAGCTCAACAACGTTGAATACAAGGGCGCAGATATCTGCGCCTTTTTTATGGAAGAAGCACAATGAAAACACTACAGATTTCCGTCGGTATTATCCGCAATGCGCGAGGCGAAATTTTCATCACCCAGCGAGCTGCCGACGCGCATATGGCGAATAAGCTTGAATTTCCTGGTGGGAAAATTGAAGAGGGCGAGTCGTCAGAGCAGGCCTTAGTGCGTGAACTACAGGAAGAAGTGGGTATTACAGTGAGAGCTTCCAGCCTGTTCGATAAGCTGGAGTATCAGTTTCCCGACCGTCATATAACGCTGTGGTTCTGGCTGGTGGAAAGCTGGGATGGCGAGCCGTGGGGGAAAGAGGGGCAGCCAGGGCGCTGGATAGCGCAAAGCGCGCTCGTCGCCGAAGATTTTCCTCCGGCAAATGAACCCGTGATAGCAAAACTAGCGGGCGGGAGGTAAGCCGGACCGGGCGAGACCGCGATCCGGCAAGGTATCTTTGGGCTAGCCCGGTTTTACTCTTTATCCTCACTCCAGCCATCGCTATCTGACAGATCGCTGCTGCTCGGGATGCGTTTCTCTTCCGCTGCCCATTCGCCTAAATCAATGAGCTGACAGCGTTTGGAGCAGAACGGACGATGTGGACTCTGCTCATTCCAGATCACAATTTTGCCGCAGGTTGGGCAATTAACGGTTATCTCTTCTGACATTTTCGCTCCTTAACAGCAGGCCAGTTCAAAATCAAAACGTTCCGGCACAATACCGTGCTCGCTGTCCAGCGGCATAAAGCGGATGGCAAAACGGCTCTTATGACCTGAAATTTGCGGGTAGAGCTGGCTGGCAAGATCCAGGCGCAGACGCAGCAGGTCGGCGTCCTCGCCGTTGTCCTGATAAAAACCGTTCAGGCTGGTCTGCTTACGGAAAGGTGCCGAGTTGCGGATGAGATCGAGAACAAGCAGCAAGGATTGCGTTAAAGGTTCAAGGCTGGTCAGCCACTTACCGACCTGCTCATCGCGGTATGCCTGCGGCATATGCAGCCAGATATGCAGCGTCGGGAGGTCAAAGCTACAGCAGCCACCTGGGATGCTTAAGCGCTGGCGCACCAGGGCGATCAGACGGTCTTCTCGCAGATACTGGCCGATCCGCGGGGCGGACATTAATGTGCTGCCGGATTGTTTTAGCTGCTGGCGTAATTCATTGATGCGATCCTGATCGACCCCAGGTACTTCTGCCCAGGATTGCAGTTTCCTCTGTTGGCGATCCAGCTCTTTCATCAGATCGGTACGGACTTCACCGCGTTCTAAAACATCTAAAAGATCGCCGATATTGCGGAAGAAATGCAGCGCATCCGCATGAGTGGTAATCGCCGGATGAACGGATAACTGCTGAAGTAAAAACTCAATGCGTAGCCAGGTGCGCATCTTTTCATTAAGCGGATGTTCAAAAAGAACAGGGGTATGCATTACGGTTTTTCCTGTGAGGCGGCCTGCGATGCCAGACGTTGATACTTTGCATGCAGGCGGGCGACAGCTGATGCTATGACATCAGGTGAACCCATATTTTCAATAACATCATCCGCTACGGCAAGGCGCTGCTCGCGCGTCGCCTGAGCGGCAAGAATATGTTCCGCATGTTGCCGACTGACCCGATCGCGAAGCATCGTACGCTCAATTTGCGTCTCTTTTGGCACATCGACAACCAGTACGCGGTCGGCTTTGGCGGACAAACCATTTTCGACCAGTAGAGGTACAACCCAGAGAATATAAGGCGAGGTGGCAAACTGTATCTGCCGACGCGTTTCCTGCTGAATTTGCGGGTGCAGCAGCGCGTTTAGCCAGCGCTTATCTTCGTCATGAGCAAAAATATGCTCGCGCAGAGCACGACGGTTCAGGGTACCATCTTCGTTGAGCATCTGCGCACCAAAGCGTTGAGCAATAGCGCTTAGCCCCGGTGTACCGGGCTCCACCACCTGGCGCGCGATAATGTCAGCATCAATAACGTTAACGCCGAGCTGTGCGAACGCATCGGCTACGGTACTTTTACCACTGCCAATGCCGCCTGTTAACGCCACCGTGTACGTCATACACCTCGATCCTGAAACTGACTACATGCATATTTTCAACAAACAGCGCCGTTATTTACGACATGACAGCGACGCCGCAGCTGTTTTATCGACGTAATATCGAACCGATAATCTGCTGTCACCACGCATTCTGATTCTTTTTACACATGTAAATCAAGTGGTTAAAAATGATACGCTGGCGATTAAATATCGCGGGTTCGCTTTTGTCTATTCACCAGGTAAATTTATACGATTGTAGCGTAAAAAAAGTGAAAATCGCAGTCTTGCGCGGCCATGATTCGTGCGTATGATAACGTCACTGGAGTTGTGCTCTCACAATAATGCAATTAACCCCAGGAATTCGCACATGCGTATTGAAGAAGATCTGAAGCTTGGTTTTAAAGACGTTCTTATCCGCCCGAAACGCTCTACCCTCAAAAGCCGTTCTGATGTACAGCTGGAACGTGAATTCACTTTCAAACATTCTGGCCAGACCTGGTCTGGTGTGCCGATCATTGCCGCCAACATGGATACGGTGGGCACGTTTGCTATGGCCAAAGCGCTGGCTTCTTTTGGCGTTCTGACCGCAGTTCATAAGCATTACAGCGTTGAACAGTGGCAGGCGTTTGTTCAGGGCGTTTCTGCGGATGTCCTGCAGCATGTCATGGTCTCAACCGGCACTTCCGATGCGGATTTCGAAAAAACGAAGCAGATACTGCTGCAGAACCCGCAGCTTAGCTTTGTGTGCATTGATGTGGCGAATGGTTACTCCGAGCACTTCGTGCAGTTTGTGGCCAAAGCTCGCGAAGCCTGGCCGCAGAAAACTATTATTGCGGGTAACGTTGTGACCGGTGAAATGTGTGAAGAGCTGGTTCTTTCTGGCGCCGATATTGTGAAGGTTGGCATTGGTCCGGGGTCCGTATGTACGACTCGCGTAAAAACTGGCGTCGGATACCCGCAGCTTTCCGCCGTAATTGAATGCGCCGACGCGGCGCACGGCCTGGGCGGGCAGATTATCAGCGACGGCGGTTGTACTATGCCGGGCGATGTGGCTAAAGCATTCGGCGGCGGCGCGGATTTCGTGATGCTTGGCGGTATGCTGGCCGGTCACGAAGAAAGCGGCGGTACCGTAGTTGAAGAGAACGGCGAAAAATTTATGCTGTTCTACGGTATGAGCTCCGAGTCGGCGATGACCCGTCACGTTGGCGGCGTAGCGCAGTATCGTGCGGCTGAAGGCAAAACCGTTAAGCTGCCTCTGCGCGGCCCGGTTGAAAATACCGCGCGCGATATCCTTGGCGGCCTGCGTTCCGCATGCACCTACGTTGGTGCTTCACGCCTGAAAGAATTGACTAAACGCACGACTTTTATTCGCGTACAGGAACAAGAGAACCGCGTGTTCAACAGCCTGTAACGCAACTCGCTGGCGCGTCTGCGCCAGCGCTATCCCCCCATCCCGCTAATGGCGTCGCCCAGATGAAAAATGGGTAAATACATCGCGACTACCAGTACGCCGACAATCGTTCCGGTAACGACCAGCATCATCGGTTCCAGTAAGGTGGCCAGGTTATCCGCCTGCTGTTGCGTCTGCTCACTGTGATGGCGAGCCAGATTTTCCAGCATGGTATCCAGCGAACCCGAAGCTTCACCGGTACGTATCAGTTGCAAACAGAGCGGCGTGAATCCTCCGCTGTCAGTGAGCGCCTGCCAGATGGGCGCGCCGTGAGTGATTTGCCGGGAAACCTGCTGCAGCCTTTGTCGCCATAGCGGACAGCTCAGGGTTTCTTCCACGCTTTGCAGGCCCTGCAGAAAGCTGATACCGGCGCTTTGCGTCAATGCGAGTACGGTAAATATCTGGCTAAGCCGCTGACCGCACAGCAGTTTGCCAAACACCGGCAGCTTATGGAGAAGTTTCTGACGATACAGCAGCCAGTTGGGCCTCTGGCAAATCAGCCGGTTGAGTATCGCAGGTAAAACGAGCAGCGCAGCGAGCAATGGCCAATAGTGAGTTAACCCTTCGCCAATGCCCATGACCGCGCGGGTCAGCAGCGGTAGCGGGGTATTGAAGGTTTGATAAATGGCAGCAAACTCTGGCAAAACAAAGCACAGCATTCCCATCACCACCAGTAGCGCCAGGGACAAAATAATCAGCGGATAGCGCAGGGCCTTTTTGACTTTTTCGCTAAGCAGTCGCTGTTCTCGCTGCTGATGAGCTAACTGCGCGCAGCATAGCTCCAGTTTACCGGTAAGTTCTCCGGTGCGGATCATTGCCAGATAAAGCGGAGGAAAAGCTTCGGGCCATTTTTCAAGGGAGCCTGAAAGCGAAATGCCTTGCGCCAGATCCTCAGCCAGGGTTTGCAGCAATGCCTGCCACTGCGCGTTAGGCTGCTGCTGCGCCAGCAGTCCAAGCCCCTCAGCAAGGGGAAGACCGGCCTGGAGAAGGGCGGCCAGTTGGCGAATAACCTCACCGCTGTAGCGTGGATGCCAGAGGGACTTTTGCACACTACAGCGGCGCAGCGTAAGCGGGATGATTCGTTCTCGCTCCAGGCTTTGCAATGCCTCAGGGCGATTATCCTGCCAGAGCGTTCCCTGGCAGGGCATCCCCTGACCATCGATACCGTGCCAGCGCCAGAGTCGTTTAGTCGCCATGCGGGATCCCTAAAACGCGTACCACTTCTTCCAGACTTGTCATCCCACGCTCTACAGCCAGACAGCCGCTTTCAAACAGCGTCATCATGCCGGATTCCCGCGCCAGCGTTTCGATTTCCTCAGCGCTAAGGCCCTGGGTAATCCCCTGCCGCAGTGCGGTATTAACCGGCAGCAGTTCGAAGAGTGCCAGGCGACCGTAGTAGCCGTGATAGCAGTGCTGGCAGCCCGGAGCCTGCCACTGAGGAAGCGATCGCGGCCACAGGCTATGCGGGACGTTGGTCGAACTGCCGGTTTCACGGCGGCAGTGCGGGCACAGTTTCCGTACCAGGCGTTGAGCGACAACCAGCGAGAGCGCGGATGAGACCATCCAGCGCGCAACGCCCATCTGCTGCAGGCGAACCAGCGTTTCACACGTTGAATTGGTGTGCAACGTTGAGAGTACCAGATGCCCGGTTTGCGCTGCTTTTATCGCAATTTCCGCGGTTTCAGCATCGCGTATCTCTCCCACCATAACGATATCGGGATCCTGACGTAGCA
This sequence comes from Klebsiella sp. CN_Kp066, assembly GCF_040065135.1. Taxonomy (NCBI): domain Bacteria; kingdom Pseudomonadati; phylum Pseudomonadota; class Gammaproteobacteria; order Enterobacterales; family Enterobacteriaceae; genus Klebsiella; species Klebsiella sp. CN_Kp066. The sequence continues at coordinate 94,427 of NZ_JBEAIU010000038.1, forward strand.
GGGCGCGCAGCACGCTGTGAAAGGTGAGTCCCGCGCGTGGGTTAATCTGCGTTTGATTCATTCCCACGATGGGGATCTCCAGCGGATCTTCCACGCTACAGATGTTGACCTCATCACGATTTCGCGCCTGCAGCGCGCTATAAAGAGTGACGGTTTTTCCGCTTCCCGTCGGACCGGTGACCAGTATCAGTCCCTGAGGTTGGTTAAGCGCCGAACGAAAGGCGGCAAGCTGTTGTGAAGAGAGCCCCAGCGCTTCGAGGTCCAGCGTCTGCTCGACCTGGTGTAACAGGCGAAGAACGATTTTTTCTCCTCCACGGCAGGGAAGCGTAGCGATCCGAAACGAGATCGGACGATCTGAGAGCGTAAGGGTGAACTGGCCGTCCTGCGGCGTTCGATGTTCGGCAATATCCAGATTGTCGAGCACCTTAAGCCGGGCGGTAATAGGTGCGGCAAGTTCCGGGGCCAGCGGCGTCAGAGAATGTAGTACGCCATCTACCCGCAGGCGAATTCTCAGTTGCTGTTCGCCTGGTTCGATATGAATATCCGATGCGCGCTGGCGCAGAGCTTGTTCCAGAAGATTATTGACCTGTTCAACGATGCTGGCTGACGCTTCGACAGGCGGGGCAAGCGTTGCTATTCCCGGTGCCTGCAGCCGCTTGTCCATCCGATCCTGGCTCCAGCATTCGATATCAATCCTTTTCTGAGTCGCAAAACGTAGCGCCTCCAGCAGCTCCGGGGCAGGGGAATCAACCACGGCGATAGCGATAGTGTGTTCATTGCTGTCAAGCAGCAAGGCGTGATAGCGCTGGCAGAGAGGTATTAATTGTTCAGTTTTCATTGCTGCGGCCTCAGTTAAAACGGAACACGTCTTCACAGGCCTGCTTGAGTGCGCTATCACCGGTAATATTGCACACGCGCTGCCAGCCGGTAATGCCGTTAGCGTTATCCCAGTTCGGCGTCATCGTGACGCTTAAGCCATTGAGACTCTCCTGTCCGGTGAGCGTGACAACGCCTGCCGCCACGGTCATGGCCGAGACATAGCGAGTAGTCGCGGGCGAAGGGATACCGTTGCTGCCGCCATCGCAGGTGGTTATGCCGCCGTGCTCAAGCGCGCAAAGCTCAATGGCGGTGCGGAAAGGGACGAAGGTTTGCAGCATATCGGTAAGCGCTGCTTTTCGTAGGTAGTTCTGATAAGCCGGAATGCCGATTGCGCTGAGTATCGCGATGATTCCGATGACCACCATCAGTTCGATTAAAGTAAAACCACGTTGTTTGTCCATAAGTTGCTCCTTGTTATCCTCGGGAGCACTTTGCCGGGCTTTATTCTGCGATACGAGCAGCGGATCGCGCCTAAGGAAGCAGGCTTCCAGGCTTTTTTTGCGGGTTGCAGCGAGAGATTACTGGCGTGCGAGTCGGTTCGCAAAAGTGCGCCCCGGCATGAAGTGCAAACCGGGGCGAGGGAATTAGCGGAAACGCATAGAGAGATCAAGAGCGCGGACGTGCTTGGTCAATGCGCCTACGGAAATGTAATCGACGCCGGTTTCAGCGAATTCACGAATGGTGTCGAATGTGACGTTGCCGGAGACTTCCAGCGCTGCCTGGCCATTGGTGAGTTTGACCGCCTCGCGCATCATATCGGTAGTGAAGTTATCGAGCATAATAATGTCGGCACCGGCTTTCAGCGCCTCATCCAGCTCTTCAAGGTTTTCAACTTCGACTTCTACCGGAACATCCGGGTGCAGCCAGAACGCTTTTTCTACCGCCTGCCGTACCGAGCCGGAGGCGATAATATGGTTCTCTTTAATCAGAAAGGCATCGGAGAGACCCAGACGATGGTTGGCGCCGCCGCCGCAAAGAACGGCATATTTTAGCGCCGTGCGCAGTCCAGGCAGCGTTTTGCGCGTATCGAGCAACTGAGTTTTAGTGCCGGCCAGCAGGTCGACATAGCGACGAACTTCGCTTGCCACCCCGGAGAGTGTCTGCACGAAATTAAGCGCGGTACGTTCGCCGGTAAGCAAAATACGCGAAGGGCCTTCCAGCTCGAACAGCGGCTGATTGGCTTTTACCGCATCGCCATCGGCAACATGCCAGGTGAAGTTAACATCATCGCCCGCAAGCTGAATAAAGACCTCTTCCACCCAGCGTTTACCACAAAATACGCCGTCTTCACGGGTGATCACTACCGCGTGCGAGCGTGCGTCCTGCGGCAACAATTGGGCGCTAATGTCATTATTGGCATCCACTTCGCCGCCTAAATCTTCCCGCAGGGATTGGGCCACGGCATCGGTAATATCAAGATTAATACGCTCCAGCAGCGCGTCACGGCGGCGGTCGGGATTGTAGCGACGAGGCGTCATGAGAAAGCTCCAGATAGATAAGATTCAGAAGTGGGAAACATGCTAACCTGAACGACGTTTCCGTACCACATCCGCTTCATTTCGCCGGTGGTTTTCAGCGTGGAGTTTTTGGCGTTAGCCAACTGAAGAAGAGCGCAAATGATGCCGGGGATGCGATGGCCACGGTGCCGCGAATGCATAAGCTAGTAATAAGGAGATCAACATGCAGTTGAACGGGGGATGGCTGGTAGAAGCGCGTCGGGTTCCTTCGCCGCACTACGATAGCCGCCCGGATAATGAAACCCCTTCGTTGCTGGTGGTGCATAATATTAGCCTGCCGCCAGGTGAGTTTGGCGGGCCATGGATTGATGCCCTGTTCAGCGGGACGCTCGATCCGAATGCGCACCCTTTTTTTGCTGAAATAGCTCATCTTCGCGTTTCGGCACACTGTCTGATTCGCCGCGATGGTGAAATCGTGCAGTATGTCCCTTTTGATAAGCGTGCCTGGCACGCGGGCGTTTCCAGCTACCGCGGCCGAGAACGTTGCAACGACTTTTCCATCGGCATTGAGCTGGAAGGGACCGATACGCTGGCCTATACCGACGCGCAGTATCAGCAACTGGTTGCGGTTACCCGTCAGCTTATCTTGCTTTATCCGGCGATAGCTGACCATATCACCGGCCATTGCGATATTGCGCCCGTGCGTAAAACGGATCCCGGTCCGGCCTTTGACTGGGCTAAATTTCGCAGTCTGTTAACCCCGTCGTCAGAATAAGGAGATGCCATGACGTTGTTCACTACGCTGTTAGTACTTATAGCCGAGCGTTTGTTTAAGCTTGGCGAGCACTGGCAGCTCGATCACCGGCTGGAAGTGCTGTTTCGCCGGGTTAAGCATTATTCCCTGCTGACCACCGTACTGATGACGGCAGCGGCGGCGGCGGTCGTGTATGTTATTCAGCGCCTGCTGCAAGGGCAGCTGTTTAACGTTCCTTTGCTGGTGTTCTGGATCCTGCTTGGTTTGCTGTGTATTGGCGCAGGTAAAGTGCGTTTGCACTATCACGCCTATCTGAAAGCCGCGGCGCGCGACGATAGCCGCGCCTGCGATGCGATGGCCAGCGAGCTCACCCTGATCCACGGCGTGCCGCCCGGCTGCGACCAGCGTGAATATCTGAGCGAGCTGCAAAACGCGCTGCTGTGGATTAACTACCGCTACTATCTCGCTCCGCTGTTCTGGTTCGTTGTCGGCGGACCGTGGGGGCCGCTAACTCTGGTGGCCTATTGTACGCTGCGGGCCTGGCAGACCTGGCTGGCGCGTTATCAGACGCCGCGTCATCGCTTACAGTCGGGGATTGACGGCATTTTGCACGTAGTCGACTGGGTTCCGGTACGTCTGGTCGGCGTGGTCTACGCGCTGATTGGACACGGGGAAAAGGCTTTGCCTGCGTGGTTTGCTTCGCTGGGCGACCGCCACTCTTCGCAGTATCAGGTGCTGACGCGCCTGGCGCAGTATTCACTTGCGCGCGAGCCGCATGTGGATAAAGTGGCAACGCCGAAGGCGGCAGTCTCAATGGCGAAAAAAACATCGCTGGTGGTGGTCGTGATTATGGCGCTGCTGACGATTTACGGTACGTTGATTTAAGCACCTGCCCGCTGGCGGGCAGGTTCCGCTTTTAATTCGTCTCTGCTGCCGGGATGCCAAAATCAGGCATCCCGTTTTCTTGCCAGCGAATCAGCTTCAGGCGCGTATGGCGATTCGGATCATACAGCGGGTCGCCTTCGATTTCGGTGTAGTTGCGCGCATGGTACACCAGCACATCTTCTCCCTCCGGCGTTTGCGTAAAGCTATTGTGGCCTGGCCCATACTGACGATTCTCATAGCTGGTACGAAATACCGGCTGCGGCGCTTTATGCCAGTTTTCCGGGCGGAGAGGGTCGGCGCTGACGTCTATCCACAGTAGGCCCATGCAGTAGTTTTCGTCGGTGGCGCTGGCGGAATAGCTGACGAACAGCTTGTCGCCATGGAACAGTACCGCCGGGCCTTCGTTCACCAGAAAACCTCGGCACTCCCAGTCGAACTCGGGTTGACTCAGCATGACCGGCTGACCTTTTAGCGTCCACGGATTTTCCAGTTCAGCCAGATAGAGGTTGGTATTGCCTTTAATTTCAGGATCTTTTTGCGCCCATAGATACCACTGCTTACCCTGATGGCGGAAAGTCGTGGCATCCAGCGCAAAGGTATCAAGCGGCGTTTTAATCTGGCCTTTTTCCTGCCATTTACCGGTTAACGGGTCGCTGTCCGCGCATTCCAGCGCGAACATGCGGTGCTGGAACATACCCAGCGCATCCAGATCGTGCGTGTGGCTGGCGGCAAAGTAGATATACCATTTGCCGTTAATTTTATGCAGCTCCGGGGCCCATATGAGCTGGCTCATTGGGCCGCTGTCCGGCTTACGCCAGACGACCACCGGCTGCGCGTCGCGCAAGCCTTCAAGGGTGGCTGAGCGTCGGATTTCCAGACGGTCATACTCCGGTACCGAGGCGATAAAGTAGTAGCTATCCTGATGGCGCAGAATATAAGGGTCCGCGCGTTGTTCAATAAATGGGTTCGGCCAGTTTTTCATTATGCTTTCCTTACATGTTCGCCGGTTTTCAGTTCCTGATAGTCGTTGAGCTCGCTGTAGTTAATCCGACGTTTTTCGAGGTCGGACTGAATTTGCCGCATAAATTCGCGGTTTACCTTCAGCATACGCACCACGCCGGCGGTAATCAGATAGCCGACGCCGGGGATAACGCTGAACAGCAATACGATACCGTTAATCGCGGAAGCGCTTTGCTGCTTCGCGCCGGCATCGTAACCGTACCAGGAGAGCAGGAAGCCAACCATCGCGCCGGCGATGGCCAGGCCGACTTTCAGGAAGAACAGATTGCCGGAGAAGCTGATGCCGGTGATGCGCTTACCGGTCTTCCATTCGCCGTAGTCATCAACGTCGGCCATCAGCGACCAGTGCAGCGGCGACGGGATCTGGTGCAGAATGTTCAGCAGGAAATAGAGCACCATAATCATCATGGTGGCGTGCGGGTCGAAGAAATAGAACGCGCAGGAGAAAATCGCCAGGACGATATTGGTCCAGAAAAACACCTGCAGTTTGCACCAGCGGTCGGTCAGGACTTTAGCCAGCATACTGCCGATCATCATTCCGACAACCCCGAGGCTGATAAACAGCGTGGCGAAGTGGGTGCTTTGCTGCATAACCCAGGTGACGTAGTACATGGTCGCAGCCATACGGATAAAGCCCGGACAGACGTTGCACAGCGTTAACAGCAGGATGCGAACCCACTGGTCGTTTTTCCAGACGTCTTTTAGATCTTTTTTCAGCTCGTCGTTGGTCTGGACTGCGGGTTTTACGCGTTCACGGACGGTGGCGAAGCAGAACAGGAACATGCACATACCGATAATCGCCAGCACGGTCATCGCCATCTGGTAGCCTTTGGCTTTATCCTCGCCGCCGAACCAGTCCGCCATCGGCAGCAGCGTCAGGGAGAGCAACAGGGTAGCGATGCCGACCAATACGAAACGATATGACTGACAGGCCACGCGTTCCTGCGGGTCGTTCGTAATCACGCTACCCAATGAGCAGTAGGGGATGTTGATCGCGGTGTAGGTCAGAGAGAGCAGGAAGTAGGTGACGAAAGCATAGATAACCTTGCTATTGTACGTCCATTCCGGGGTGGTAAACATCAGGACGCTGAACAGCGCGTACGGGAAAGCGATCCACAGGAGCCAAGGGCGAAAACGGCCATATTTGCTGCGGGTACGGTCTGCCATTGCCCCCATAATCGGGTCGGTCACGGCATCAATAACGCGTACGGAAAGCAGAAGCACCCCGACCAGCGCCGGTGCGAGACCAAAAATATCCGTATAAAAATAGTTAACAAACAACATGATGGCGCCGAAGATAATATTACATCCGGCATCGCCCATTCCGTAGCCTATTTTCTCTTTAACTGAAAGCTTATTGCCATTCATAGCGACGATCTCCCCGTTGCGGTATGGAGAGGATTATTAGTCGGGTAAGAGATGATTGCGTTGCAGGATAGGGTCGACGATATGGATAAATGGGTTATGACGAGGAAAGTGTGAAGCAGATAACAATGCGCTGTGCCCGCCAGCGGCGGGCGGGCACAGATTCAGGTGATGTATGATTATGCTTTAACGGCGCTGGCGGTTTTCTGCTTGAACAGATAACCGACGCCGAGAACGGCAATCCACACCGGGATCAGATAGACGGAAATCGCCATGCCCGGAGTCATCAGCATAATAACCAGTACCCCGACCATAAATAGCAGGCAGATCCAGTTGCCTAACGGATAAAACAGCGCCGGGAAGCGGGTGACCACGCCCTGCTGCTGCTTAGCGCGGCGGAATTTAATGTGCGCCAGGCTAATCATCGCCCAGTTGATCACCAGCGCAGAAACCACCAGCGCCATCAGCAGACCAAACGCGGATTCCGGCGCGAAGTAGTTAATCAGTACGCACAGCGCGGTGACCAGCGCGGAAACGAGGATCGTATTAACCGGCACGCCGCGTTTATCGACGCTCATCAGCGCTTTTGGCGCGTTCCCCTGCTGGGCCAGACCGAACAGCATACGGCTGTTGCAGTATACGCAGCTGTTGTAAACGGAAAGCGCTGCGGTTAATACCACAATATTCAGGGCATTAGCGACGAAGGTATCGCCCAGTTCGTGGAAGATAAGGACGAACGGGCTGGTATCGGCGGTCACGCGGCTCCACGGCAGCAGAGAGAGCAGAACGGCCAGCGATCCTACATAGAAAATCAGAATGCGGTAGATAACCTGGTTGGTCGCTTTCGGGATACTTTGCTCCGGGTTATCTGCTTCTGCGGCGGTAATACCCACCAGCTCAAGGCCGCCGAAGGAGAACATAATAATCGCCATCATCATCACCAGCCCGGTGAAGCCGTGCGGCAGGAACCCGCCTTGCTCCCACAGGTTGCGTACGGTAGCCTGCGGACCGCCGTTGCCGCTGAACAACAGCCAGCCGCCGAACAGGATCATCGCCACAACGGCGACAACTTTAATGATCGCGAACCAGAACTCCATTTCGCCAAACACCTTGACGTTAGTCAGGTTGATAGCATTGATGGCGATAAAGAAAATAGCCGCAGAAACCCAGGTGGGAATTTCCGGCCACCAGAACTGAACGTATTTCCCGACCGCGGTCAGCTCGGCCATGGCCACCAGAACGTAGAGAACCCAGTAGTTCCATCCGGAAGCAAAGCCCGCAAAGCCGCCCCAGTATTTATAGGCGAAATGACTAAATGAACCGGCTACCGGCTCTTCTACCACCATCTCGCCCAGCTGACGCATGATCAGGAAGGCAATGAAACCGGCAATTGCGTAGCCCAGAATAATACCGGGACCTGCATTTTGGATGACGGATGCACTACCCAGAAACAAACCGGTACCGATAGCGCCTCCCAGCGCAATAAGCTGAATGTGGCGGTTTTTAAGGCCGCGCTTTAGCCGATCGCCATGCTGTTGACCTTCCATCATGAAACCTCGTGTGTGGTTATGGTTATTATGTTTGTATGCGTCATCCATCAGGTGACTTCTTCGCTGTCCATCCCTGCCTGATAGCATAGTCAGCGAAGTTTCACTGAGCCTGCGCCCCGTTTTGCCCCGAGTGATGTAGCGCACATATTATTGTATGTGTGTAATTATCAAATTCCGTATGTGTACTTATTTGTTTACGCAAGGCAGAGAGGGTAATTCATGAAAAGGCCTTTCGTAACATGGAGAATAGTGATAAGCGCCGCTGAATGCACCTGCTTTATGAAGGGATGATGACGAAGCGAGCAAAAAGAAACCATTTGTAAATTATGCCAGCATACTCCGCATCTACTCCTTTCTTCTCTGTTATTCATGTTAAGTGAATTTATATTCATTAAAAAAGGCGTTGAATCGGTTCAGATAGCGTAATTTTTCGTTTCCATTTAGTTAATGCTACCTCCTTGTGAGTAAACACAACATTTGTGCAAAGTTACATTTATGAAATGTTATTTCTGTAAGGTTGTTAAAACGTGCCGGGTTTAATGATTTCAATCAAAACCTGTATGGACAGAAGGTGAATACTTTGTTACTTTAGCGATACGAACTATGAATTGGTAAGACCAATTGACTCCGGGCTAATGGCAGAGACAGGGAATATGGCCTACAGCAAGATCCGCCAACCAAAACTATCCGATGTGATAGAGCAGCAGCTGGAGTTTTTAATCCTTGAGGGGACGTTGCGCCCCGGTGAAAAGCTCCCGCCTGAACGTGAACTGGCAAAACAGTTTGACGTTTCCCGACCCTCGCTACGTGAGGCTATTCAACGCCTCGAAGCTAAGGGGTTGTTGCTTCGTCGCCAGGGGGGCGGAACGTTTGTACAAAGCCGCCTGTGGCAGAGCTTCAGCGATCCGCTGGTAGAGCTACTGTCCGACCACCCTGAATCCCAATTTGATCTGCTGGAAACCCGTCACGCGCTTGAAGGCATTGCCGCATATTACGCAGCGCTGCGCAGCAATGATGAAGATCGCGAACGCATTCGCGAGCTGCATCAGGCTATCGAGCGGGCTCAGCAGTCGGGCGATCTTGATGCTGAATCCGATGCCGTCGTCCAGTATCAAATAGCCGTCACCGAAGCGGCGCACAATGTTGTGCTGCTCCATCTACTACGCTGTATGGAGCCAATGCTGGCTCAGAACGTTCGCCAGAATTTTGAATTGTTGTACGCCCGCCGGGAAATGCTCCCGCAGGTCAGCAATCATCGCACTCGAATTTTTGAGGCGATAATCGCCGGGGAGCCGGAGCAGGCGCGTGAAGCCTCGCATCGTCACCTGGCGTTCATAGAGGAAATTTTGCTGGATCGTAGCCGTGAGCAGAGCCGTCGTGAACGCTCACTGCGTCGTTTACAGCAACGAAAGGATGAGAACTCCGGTTCTTAAGCGCCATTTTTAGAGCGCGGCAACTAAACGCAGAACCTGTCTTATTGCACTTTTAGTTGTTCAAAATAATTTTGGGTGTATCGCGGCGGCAAGCGCGCGAATCCCCGGGAGCATAGTGAACTATGCGACTGGAGTGAGGTAGCGAAGCCAACAAAGAGACAGCCAGAAGCATGAAGAACAAAGAGCGCAATGGGACAGGTTCCAGATTAATCAACGATTAGATAGATAAGGAATACCCCCCATGTCAGAACGTTTACCAAATGACGTGGATCCGATCGAAACTCGCGACTGGCTACAGGCGATCGAATCGGTCATCCGTGAAGAAGGTGTTGAGCGCGCTCAGTATCTTATTGACCAACTCCTTTCTGAAGCCCGCAAAGGCGGGGTGAAAGTGGCTGCTGGCGCATCGACCGGCGGCTACGTGAACACTATTGCCGTTGAAGATGAGCCGGAATACCCGGGTAATCTGGATCTGGAACGTCGTATCCGTTCTGCGATCCGCTGGAACGCCATCATGACCGTTCTGCGCGCATCGAAAAAAGATCTCGAACTGGGCGGCCACATGGCTTCTTTCCAGTCTTCCGCAACCTTCTACGAAGTGTGCTTTAACCACTTCTTCCGCGCACGCAACGAGCAGGACGGCGGCGACCTGGTTTACTTCCAGGGCCACATCTCTCCGGGCGTCTATGCGCGTGCTTTCCTGGAAGGTCGTCTGACTGAAGAGCAGATGAACAACTTCCGTCAGGAAGTTCACGGTAAAGGTCTGTCCTCTTATCCGCACCCGAAACTGATGCCTGAATTCTGGCAGTTCCCGACCGTCTCTATGGGTCTGGGCCCAATCGGTGCGATTTATCAGGCTAAATTCCTGAAATATCTGGAACACCGCGGCCTGAAAGACACCTCTAAACAGACCGTTTACGCTTTCCTCGGCGACGGTGAGATGGACGAGCCGGAATCTAAAGGCGCGATCACCATCGCAACCCGTGAGAAGCTGGACAACCTGGTCTTCGTAATCAACTGTAACCTGCAGCGCCTCGACGGTCCGGTTACCGGTAATGGCAAGATCATTAACGAACTGGAAGGCATCTTTGGCGGTGCTGGCTGGAACGTTATCAAGGTTATCTGGGGCGGTCGCTGGGATGAGCTGCTGCGTAAAGATACCAGCGGTAAACTGATCCAGCTGATGGAAGAAACCGTTGACGGCGATTACCAGACCTTCAAATCCAAAGACGGCGCTTACGTGCGTGAGCACTTCTTCGGTAAATATCCGGAGACCGCAGCGCTGGTTGCCGACTGGACTGACGAGCAGATCTGGGCCCTGAACCGCGGCGGTCACGATCCGAAGAAAGTCTATGCTGCACTGAAAAAAGCGCAGGAAACCAAAGGCAAAGCTACCGTAATCCTTGCCCATACCATCAAAGGTTACGGCATGGGTGACACCGCCGAAGGTAAAAACATCGCTCACCAGGTTAAGAAAATGAACATGGACGGCGTACGCTACGTCCGCGATCGTTTCAATGTGCCGGTTGCCGATGCTGATATCGAAAAACTGCCGTATGTAACCTTCCCGGAAGGTTCCGAAGAGCACACTTATCTGCACGCCCAGCGTCAGAAACTGCACGGCTATCTGCCGAGCCGTCAGACCCACTTCACTGAGAAGCTGGAGCTGCCGACCCTGGAAGATTTCCGTCCGCTGCTGGAAGAGCAGAACAAAGAGATCTCGACCACTATCGCGTTCGTACGTGCCCTGAACGTGATGCTGAAGAACAAATCCATCAAAGACCGCCTCGTGCCGATCATCGCCGATGAAGCGCGTACCTTTGGTATGGAAGGTCTGTTCCGTCAGATTGGTATCTACAGCCCGAACGGCCAGCAGTACACTCCGCAGGACCGTGAGCAGGTTGCTTACTACAAAGAAGACGAAAAAGGCCAGATTCTGCAGGAAGGTATCAACGAACTGGGTGCCGGCGCCTCCTGGCTGGCTGCTGCGACTTCTTACAGCACCAACAACCTGCCGATGATCCCGTTCTACATCTACTACTCCATGTTCGGGTTCCAGCGTATCGGCGATCTGTGCTGGCAGGCTGGCGACCAGCAGGCTCGCGGCTTCCTGATCGGCGGGACTTCCGGTCGTACCACGCTGAACGGCGAAGGTCTGCAGCACGAAGATGGCCACAGCCACATTCAGTCTCTGACTATCCCGAACTGTATCTCTTACGATCCGTCTTACGCGTACGAAGTTGCGGTCATCATGCAGGATGGTCTGGAACGTATGTACGGTGAAGCGCAAGAGAACGTTTACTACTACATCACCACGCTGAACGAAAACTACCATATGCCGGCGATGCCGGAAGGTGCCGAGGAAGGTATCCGTAAAGGTATCTATAAACTCGAAACCGTTGCAGGTAGCAAAGGTAAAGTTCAGCTGCTGGGCTCCGGTTCTATCCTGCGTCACGTGCGTGAAGCAGCGCAGATCCTGGCCAACGACTACGGCGTAGGCTCTGACGTGTACAGCGTTACCTCCTTCACCGAACTGGCGCGCGATGGCCAGGACTGTGAACGCTGGAACATGCTGCACCCGCTGGAAACTCCGCGCGTTCCGTACATTGCTCAGGTGATGAACGACGCTCCGGCAGTTGCGTCTACTGACTATATGAAACTGTTCGCTGAGCAGGTTCGTACTTACGTACCGGCTGATGATTACCGCGTACTAGGTACCGACGGCTTCGGTCGCTCTGACAGCCGTGAAAACCTGCGTCACCACTTCGAAGTTGATGCTTCCTACGTGGTGGTAGCAGCGCTGGGCGAACTGGCTAAACGTGGCGAAATCGATAAGAAAGTGGTTGCGGAAGCCATCACTAAATTCAACATCGATGCAGATAAAGTTAACCCGCGTCTGGCGTAAGAGGTAAAAGAATAATGGCTATCGAAATCAAAGTACCGGACATCGGGGCTGATGAAGTTGAAATCACCGAGATTCTGGTCAAAGTTGGCGACAAAGTTGAAGCTGAACAGTCGCTGATCACCGTAGAAGGCGACAAAGCCTCTATGGAAGTCCCGTCTCCGCAGGCTGGCGTTGTTAAAGAGATTAAAGTCTCCGTCGGCGACAAAACCGAGACCGGTAAACTGATCATGATTTTCGATTCCGCCGATGGTGCAGCAGCCGCTGCACCTGCGCAGGAAGAGAAGAAAGAAGCCGCTCCGGCCGCCGCTGCGCCTGCAGCCGCGAGCGCAAAAGAAGTTCACGTACCGGATATCGGCGGTGATGAAGTTGAAGTCACTGAAATCATGGTTAAAGTGGGCGACACCATCGCCGCTGAACAGTCGCTGATCACCGTAGAAGGCGATAAAGCCTCTATGGAAGTTC
>NZ_JBEAIU010000039.1:0-106442 GCF_040065135.1 Klebsiella sp. CN_Kp066
TGCCCGCCTGCTCAACGAATCTGAGGCTACACGTAAACAGCTTGCCGAGGCCGCTAATAAGCTGGCCAGCCTGGAAAAAAGTTCGCAGCAGTCAGCTATTTTAAAAACCAATTTATTAAAAACCCCCGAAGGCAAAAACTCATATTCCTTGGGTGTTTTTTATTATGATAAAATTAACGCTGAATTTGAAAAAATCACTAAAAACAACATTAAACTCGCGCCTTCATTGATGATTGACGGTATGAATGATGCTTTCAATAAATCACTCAAAATAAATAAATCAGAGATAATGGAAAATGTGGTCAAAATTGATCGAATCGTGCAAAGCATTAATAGCGACTATGCTAAAAAGATCCTTAAATTAATTAACAAGAAGAAATATGAAGTACTTGCAAATGGTTCATTTTTAGTTACCGATAAATCGACATCGAAAAAATACAGTGAGAATGAGATAGTAACATTCGATATGCTGGAGAAAAACCTGAACGGCAAGCCTATACTTAACACCATGAATACTAATGTTAATTTTAATCAAATCCGTGATCCGTTGCTTAGAAAAGTCGTTTCAGAGGGTGGTAAAGGTGGTGCAATGACGCTGTATGGCAAGGCAGATATCTTATATAAAAACGTACCTGATGGCGTGTCACCGGAAAGTCTGGTATCGATAACCTTTATGTTAAAGTAGAAAATATATACAGGAAATCATCAGTAAAAGCATCGTGCTTATTGGTATGTATATTTCCTGTTTTCTTATATCACAAGCGGCTGCGGTGGCATATCCATGTCCTCTGCCAGCCGTTTTTATCAACCTCCATTCTCTGCCATAATTAATTATCACATCAGATGAACTAATAACACTTAGCGATCATTTCTACTATCGACCACATCAGTGCTTTATACAAAAAAATATCGGCATATTACCACTTGTAATAACATAATTATCATTTAAAGGATAAAGGTAAAAAAAGGTACTTACACCTTCTTTAATTAATACATCAGCAAGAAAATCACTCAGCACTTTCGAATGATTTAAGCTTTCCGGTAAAATTGACACTTTTTGTGAGGTAAAGTTATAGGAAAAGTTATTTCTTTCAATTTCAAGATAATTTCTCAGTTTAAAAAAATACACATTTGCATTGCCATCAGTAATACGCCCATCCATCATTATAGTACCGTGCCTGCCATTAATGACAAGGCTGCTTTTAGAAACCAGAAGCTTACCAGATTTCCTCGCCGAATATGTAGCATCACATCGAAAATGAGTGCTTTTGTAGTTGACATAAAAAAACACCATCACCGGAATAATAATTGATATCAAAACAGTAACTAAGATTATAATTCTGCTATTTTTAAAATACATTTTCATCTCTCAAATCCATGACTTCACATTTTTTTGGTCTCAAATCAATAGCTCTATCGCACGAAATAACTGAGATATCAGGCGAATAGGGAAGTATAGTTACATAAACGAAATATTGATGCTGACATTTCAAAAATGACAGGTTCAAAATAGACAATCGGTCTTTGCCATTTTTCGGGGATAGAAAAAACTTACACGTACTCCCGGGCATAAAAACTGGGCCACTGTAGTTTTCAAAGAATTTGTAGCCTCTGGTTTGTGTACCATATATTTCAAAAGTTAATGTGCCTGACATCATCATGATGATTAGTATAAAAGCCATTGTTGTAAAGTGAGTTAGCTTTCTGTTTTGATAAATCACGGGTTCGACAGTTTGTTCTGGTGCGTCTGTCCCATTCTCATTTTTTTCACTGTCATCCTCGTTATAATCCTGCATTTTAGCCAACACGGTTACCGTTGGGTTTAGTCGAAAACCTTTCCTGGTTTCGGTTAGAATATAATCAGTCTCATTTTCACATATCTCTCTGAATGCCCGACGAATGACAGATATGCTCTGATACAAAGTATTAGGAGACGGGATAAATCCACTTCCTTGCCAGGCATACTCATAGAAATCATTTTGTAGCACCAGAGCTTTTCTGGAAATCAATAACTCCAGGCAGCGAGCTGAGGGGCCTGTCAATTGCACTTTTTTACTACTATCAGACACGCACGACAAAAGATTCTGTTCTGGCCAAAATATAACTGAATCATTTAGTACATAAATATTCTGCATACAAAATATCAACACCTCAAATCCAAACCAACAACAATAAAGTTACATATTAAGTAACAACCATTAGGAAACATACAAAAAACCTTCAATTAGATTATATAAGACAAAACCAATACCTTCACAATTTTTATCAACCACTTGATTTTAATCATTTTTAATCAATCATAAGTTATTTTCACTTTCATAACACATTTTTTTTATTTATGAATAAGTTCCTCAAATGAAAAATCTTAAATTTATCAAACGGCTCCTTATAATTGATTCATACCGAAAACGTAATATAAAAATATCTTACGCAGAGTGTTAACTACTTAGTATCTAAATATGGGTGATATTAATGATGAGGAACGCCCGAAAAAGACAAAAACACCAATAAAGAAGAAAAAACCAGATTTTAAAACCAAACATTAATCAGTAAGCAGCCATTAATCATCACATATATGTCTGATTGATTAATCATTTTTAACATATAGAATGCCACAACACGGATAAGGCAAAGGTAAAAGGAGATCATTTTCAATGACGCAAAACCCAAGAAAATTAGATCATCACCTTTATGGATATTGCATTGGGGATAATCTAGAGTTCAGGATATCACCTGCCTTATTAGTAAATACATTGACAGGCATCAGCATTCGTCTGCGGCCAACAATGGCGCGACTGCTTTCTTATATCTTAAATCATTCAAACGAAAGAATGATTGAAGATGAAAAAATAATGCGGGATGTTTTTGAGAATTATGGCCTCAAGTGTAACAAGCAGCGGCTGTGGCAGGCCATTAACTCGCTAAAAAAAACTTTGGCAAAGTGTGGTTTCAGCCGCTTTATTATCTACAGAGTAAATAACAATGGTTTTTTAATTTCCAATGTGAGAATTGGAATGTTGTTATGTTACGCCCTCAACAACTCTCACTTTGAGATGTTTGAGACTGCTAAGCCAGAAAAACATGACCAGAACATATAGATATATGTAAGTTAAACAGCGGCGAATTATCTTTTAAAGTTGTGTTTACACAACCTTGATAAAGCTATTTTTTCTAAATTCCTCTCCGAGAGAGACACAGTACTCATGATGCTGTGGCGATGTATTTCGTCGAAATCATGTAAAACCAAAAGTAATCAATTAAGGATAATTTTATGAAAAAGTCAGTTGTTAGTACCTCAATCTTTGCTGTTTTCGCTCTCGCAGCATTTTCCGCCCAGGCTGCTTCCACGGGGACCATTACTTTTAACGGTGAACTGACCGACACAACCTGCGAAGTGGATATCAATGGCCAGGGCTCCGACGCAACCGTCATCCTGCCGACCGTCGGCGTAAACCAGCTGACTGCCAGCGGCGACACCACCGGACGGACCTCTTTCAATATGAATATCTCTGACTGCGTTATCGGTACCGAAGGCGGCCACTCCAAAGTAGCCGCTTTCTTCCAGCCGGGTAACACCGTTGACCTCAGCACCGGTCGTTTGAAAAACGTTGGCGGTAGCGCCACTAACGTTGATCTGCGTCTGCTCGACGCCTCCAACAGCTATGCGCCGATTAACATCGGTAACACCGATCAGGTTGATGGCATGGCTTATGTCGATATCAATACCGACGGTACCGCTCTGCTGCCATACGCTGTCGAATATTTCGCGAATGCCCAGACCACGCCAGGTACCGTCACCAGCAGCGTCATTTATAACCTGCAGTACAAGTAATCAGGAATATCAGGGGGAGACTCTCCCCCTGTCACAAGGAGCCCCCAATGAGACCTTCATCTCTCATCCGAACACTCTCAACGGTAGCCTGCCTCGCTGCGGCGGTAACGTCATGGTCATCCCTGGCCAGCGTTATCGTTAACGGGACGCGCGTGATCTACAACGGAAATGAAAAGGAAGTGTCTGTCAGACTGACGAATACCGGCACGCTTCCGGTTCTGGTACAAAGCTGGATTGATGAGGGTGATATGAATGCCAGGCCGGATCGCATCCGTACGCCCTTTACTCTGACGCCGCCGATCAACCGTATTAATGCCGATAAAAGTCAGACTCTCAGAATCAGCTATACCGGCTCACCGGCCCTGCCGCAAAACAAGGAGTCCGTTTACTGGCTGAATCTTCTTGAGGTGCCGGCATCCAAAAAAGACGACAGTTTAAATAAACTGCAGGTGGCTTTTCGTACCCGAATAAAACTGTTTTATCGCCCGGCGGGCCTCACTGACAGAGCAAAAGTCACCGAAGCGGCTGAAAAAATTAAGTGGACCGTATCCGGGGGAAAACTGATTGCCTCTAATTCCTCACCCTATTTTATTTCGCTGGTGTCCGTTTCGCTGAAAAACGCCGGCAAAAATGGCTCGGTTGAAGGCGAAATGGTTCCTCCAATGGGCAGCTATACCTTTAATTTGCCGAAATCCGTAAACGCCGGTGCAGGTTCATTACTGATTTATGAATATGTGAATGACTGGGGCGCACTCAGAAAAGTCGAATACACCTTATAAGCCCTTTTTATATTTTTTACCGCTTCAGCCATGAGGAAATAAAGTCATGCGTCTTCAGTTTGGATATTCATTGATTGCCATCGCTGTCATGGCTGCAATTATGACCCCGCGGCAGGTCGTTGCAACATCGCTTTCATCGTCTCCCGCGAATGAAGACAATCTTACTTTTGACCCCATTTTCCTGAATACCTCGGGTGAAGAAAAAATCGATTTATCGCGCTTTGAAAATGGCGGCTCCGCCACGCCCGGAACATGGTCAACGGATATTTTCGTTAACGGTGAATCAGTCACTCAGAGCCCGGTTTTATTTGCCGAGCAGGCGGATAAAAAAGTGCGCCCGTGTATCACTGCCGGCCTGATTAAAAATCTCAATCTGAATTTCGATAAGGTCCCGGCCTCTTTTACCACCGCTCTGCGGGAGAACCGTGCGTGCTATAACCTTGAAGAATTATTACCCGGGGTCAGCATCATCTATGACTCCTCCACGCAGCGGCTGGATGTCGAAATCCCACAGGCCCTGTTGCGTAACACGGCTCGCGGTTATGTCAGCCCGGCATTATGGGATACCGGTATTCCTGCGGCCCTACTGGGCTATAACGCCAGCACTTACACCACCCGCTCACACGGAAGGGATTACACATCCTCCTATATTGGCCTCAACGGCGGACTGAATATTGGTGGCTGGTATTTCCGCCATGATGGTAACTACAGCTGGCAGCAAAGCAACGGCGGCCAGTATCAGTCCATCAATAATTACGTACAAAAAGATATCTCATCCATCCTCGGCCGGGTGCTGCTTGGCGAAACCTCCACCGGGGGGCAGCTCTTTGATACCCTCCCTTTCCGGGGCGTTGAGCTGGTCAGCGACGACAGGATGCTGCCGCAGTCCCGCCGCGGCTATGCGCCTGATATCCGCGGTATCGCGCGTACCAATGCCAGGGTAACCGTACGGCAGAACGATCGCATCATTTATGAAACCACGGTACCGCCCGGAGCTTTCGTGATTGAGGATTTGTATCCCACCGGTTACGGCGGCAATCTTGACGTGAAGGTCACGGAAGCCGACGGCAGCGTGCAGAGCTTCCAGGTGCCTTACGCGTCGGTGACCCAGCTTCTGCGCCCGGGCGCGCACCGCTATGATGTGGTGGCAGGACGACTGAACGATCCCAGCCTTTCCTTTAACCCAACGCTGTATCAGGCGACCTATCAGCGCGGCCTGTCGAATATCCTGACCGGATACACCGGGATCCAGGGCAGCGGCGCCGCCTACTATGCGGTGCAGCTAGGTATGGCTATTAGCACGGCTATCGGCGCTTTTTCTGTCGATGTCACCCAGGCGCGCGTACACCTGAAAACTACAGACGAGACTGCGAATAGCGGCCAGAGCTACCAGGTAAGCTACAGCAAGTATTTACCGGATACGGACAGTAACCTGACTATCGCAGCGTACCGATTCTCCACGTCCGGATATTACGACTTCCAGACCGCAATGCGCGCCATTGATGAAGAAAAACGCGGCGGTCTGGCCTCCGGAATATGGCGTCCCAAAAATCGCCTGAATATTACGATGAACCAGGGGCTTGGCCCGGGATGGGGACAGCTGTATGTCACCGGGTACACCCAGGATTACTGGAACAACGGTAAGTCTGACATTCAGTATCAAATGGGCTACAGCAATAACTTCGGCCGGGTTAACTATAACCTCAGCGCAGGACGCGTCAGAAACTACAGCGGAAAAATGGAAAACAACTTTCTGCTGAACATTTCCACCCCGCTGGGTGGATACGATAAGAAGCATGTGCCGATGCTCACCGCCAGCCTGAACAAAAGCGGCAACGGTCGCATGGGTGAACAGCTGGGCCTTTCCGGCACCTACGGGGAGGATAACCAGTATAACTACGGGATGACGGCGGCGAACTATAACCAGGGCACCGGCAGCAGCATGACCGCGAGCGGCGGATGGCGCACGCCTTACAGCCATCTGACGGCCAGCTATGGCGCCGGCAAGCATTACCAGAACACCAGCCTGGCCGCCAGCGGGACGGTGATTGCCTGGCAGAACGGCGTGGTGGCCACGCCTTATACGGGAGACACCTTTGCCGTGGTCGAGGCGAAGGATGCGAAAGGCGCCAAAGTCGGCGGCTATCCGGGGCTGAAAATTGACCGCTTTGGACACGCGGCTATTCCGTACCTGACACCGTATGAAATGAACGAGGTCAGTATTGACCCGAAAGGGCTGTCACAGGAAGTCGAGCTGAGCAATACCACCGAGAAGGTCGCACCTCACTGGGGCGCAGTCAGCAAGGTTGTTTTCAATACCCGCAAAGGGATCCCGCTGCTTATCAGTGCAAAAAATTTGCAAGGCGAGCCCTTACCTTTCGGCGCGGAAGTATTTGATGCATCCGGAGCCAACGTCGGCAACGTTGGGCAGATGGGACAAATATATGCGCTGACCGAAGCCGCCGCCGGCCAGCTGACCGTGAAGTGGGGCAGCAAGGATAATGAACAGTGCCGGATAACCTATCGGGTCAACGATGAGAAACCATCAGGGTTCAGAAAGTTGACCGAAACGTGCAAATAAAAAAGAAATGAAAAACCAGCACCACGCTGCCAGACCTGATTGTCACGGCGTTGGGTTCCTTGTTCATTCGCGCATGGCGGTACGGCCGTTTAATTTCCGACAGGGATGACATTATGATTATCAATCACCTTACACAGACCACCGAAGTCAACGTTCTGACCCAGAATGTATACCTGAAAAAGGCCCTCGAGTCGTTAATAGTGGAATGTACGGCGGGCGATAAGAAGGTGCGCTCAGGGTATCACCCTGCTTTTATTAACAAGCCTGAACATTTCAGAGTGGCACTTATCGATACCGAATACATTTATCACCTAAGAGGTGCCTGGTATAAAATTTACAAAGAAATTATCAGGGCAGATTATTACGTTTTCATTTCCTTAACCGATATGAAGTTTGGCCGGGTCCCCTTCCTGCCGCTGTGCGGCTCGGTCAGTAAAATAAAGAAAGCGCTGCTGCATATTATCAACAGCGTCGGGCAGAAAAAGCACTCGTTAACAAGGAGTAACCCGCTGTCCTCTCTGAGCTTTTCCGAAAAGGAGCTGTTCTTTTTTTTAATTTCGGGATACGGCATGGATGAAATTTTTCTCGCACTGGGTAAAAGCAAAAAAACGGTATATCAGTCGAGAACCAATTTAATGAAGAAGATGAGATTAACGAATAAAAAAGATTTGCATATGATGCTGAAGTTTTGTGAATTCGTTGAGTATTACACTTTCAGGGAAAGCACTCAAGCCACCGGCGATAACGCCTCTCTGGTTAACAATGGACGTTTACCGTTTCTCCCGAATCCGGTTGAACATGATATGCACTGATGGTAATTTGTGAGGGTTTAAATGAAAGTGTTATTAACTGTCGTTCGTTTTTTTAAAACACAATTCCGGCCGGTAAAATACCTGAGCCTCGGTCTGG
Source organism: Klebsiella sp. CN_Kp066 (assembly GCF_040065135.1). Lineage (NCBI taxonomy): Bacteria > Pseudomonadati > Pseudomonadota > Gammaproteobacteria > Enterobacterales > Enterobacteriaceae > Klebsiella > Klebsiella sp. CN_Kp066. Next base: position 8,102 of record NZ_JBEAIU010000039.1, read on the forward strand.
CCTGCATATTCACATCTCAGGCCCAGGCTCTTCATTGTGAATTCACAGAGTTATATACCGATAACATTTCAATCCCCGTTGTTGGTCTCGGAATATCCACCGCCGGTGAAGACGTTCCGGTAGGTAAAATTTTATATCGCCAGGACTATCGAAGTGCCAGCAGAACTACATCATTCGCATGTACCGTTGAGCTTGAAGATATTGCATCCGCGCCATACACAATGAACACATATACAAAAACTGAGGTTATATCCACGCCGTCGGGGCCGGCAGTGAAGTCAGGTGGTAAAGATATATTCCCAACCAACGTTTCCGGTATTGGGGCTATTTTTTATCTTTCCGGGATAGAGGTAGATTATACTTCCTTCCCTCACCTTTGGGAGAGAAGTCAAAGTATAAGCTATGGCACTCTTACCCAAGGTCTGGGCCAATTTTGGAAAGTAACCGTAGAACTTATCAAGACCGGTCCTATTGCAGGAGGTACTCAGCAGGTTGATGGTTCATCCTTTCCAACATTTCAGATTACCTCTGGTTCAAACTCCCCTTTCATTGTAAACAATGTTTTTGTCAATTTGAATTTCGTGGGTTCAACAATGATCCACACCAAAACCTGTCAGCTGGCAACGTCCAATATTGATGTGAATCTTGACAACCATGCGGTTGGTGATTTTACCAGCCCGGGAACGGTTACCGAGTGGAAGGATTTTGATATCGTACTGCAGGGATGCCCACCATTCTATGGTTATGGCAATTACACCTATACTGAAAAAACGGACAAACTTACCGGTTCCAATGCCGAAAACGTTGTCTCTATTACCTTTAAAAGCGCTAACGGCGTCATTGAAGGCAACCCTTCACTGGCCAAACTGGATTCTGGAGCCAATGCAGCCACCGGGGTCGGCATTGAATTATCACAAAGAAATATATCCGGCAGCATACCGCTGGATGGTTCCGGCGGCTTTAACCTGACCAATCTTACACAACAAGATAACGCCACCTATACCATCCCGCTAAAAGCTCGCTATGTTCAGTCTGATACCAACGTCACGGCAGGGCCAGCTAATGGTTCCGTCATTTTTACTATTACCTATTTGTGACGGTGGTTTCAGGAAAGTAAAGTCATATTCGTCTCTTTTTTAATATGGTGGGTAAAATTTCTTTTTTAAATTTTACCCATTAAAACTGAGGCACGATAAAGCGTAACAATGAAGGATAACCTTACGATTTAGCATTGGTCTGCACGCTATAGTTTATAAGGGAGAAATATATTATGCCTCGAAAAATAATTTACAGTCATATCATGATAATCATTTTCGCTTTTTGCGGGATAAGTTCTGCTTTAGCCGATATTGTCATCACCGGAACCCGCTTCGTCTATCCGGAAAAAGAGCGTGAAGTAACGGTAAAAATTGATAATGTTGGAGATAAGCCGGCTCTCGCACAGGTCTGGATTGACGCCGGGGACCCTAATGCCACGCCGGAGACGGCCAAAGCGCCCTTTACGATTACTCCTCCTATTAACCGCATCAACGGCGGTAAAGGCCAGACGCTGCGCATGATATATACGGGAGAAAAGCTGCCCGGTGATAAAGAATCCTTATTCTGGCTAAACGTGCTGGAAATTCCGGCGACGAAAAAAGACAATAAAAACCAGCTAAAAATGGCGGTTCGTTCAAGAATTAAAATTTTTTACCGCCCGCAGGGATTAGCCGGCAGCGCCAATCAGGCAGGAAAGTCAATCATCTGGAAAAAGGTCAATGGTGGAATTGAAGGTTCAAATCCTACCCCGTACTTTGTCTCCCTGGCGAATATCACCGAGGATAAAGAAGGGAAAACAGTGGTTGCCAACGGAGGGATGATTGCACCGGGAGGAAAGAGCGTTTTCCCCATGAAGAAGCACCTCGCGACGATTTATCCATCTTATATTAGTGATGAGGGAGCGATTAATTCCTTTGCGCAGCAGATCATCCCCTAATATTGAAATCCGTTATCGTTCACAAACCATCGGCGAAAACGTACGCTTATCACCTTGTAGCGCTAGCCCATACCTTTTCACACTCCATAAAAAATGCCATTAATGAGGTAAGAAATCATTAATGGCATTATTTTTATTGAATTAAATCAATGTGCTAAATCAGCTTATTCCCACTCAATGGTAGCCGGCGGCTTACCGCTGATGTCATACACCACGCGGGAGATACCGTTAACTTCATTGATGATGCGGTTGGACACGCGGCCGAGGAAATCGTACGGCAGGTGCGCCCAGTGAGCGGTCATAAAGTCGATGGTTTCAACTGCGCGCAGGGAGACCACCCAGTCGTACTTACGGCCATCGCCCATTACGCCGACGGAACGCACCGGCAGGAATACGGTGAACGCCTGGCTCACTTTGTTGTACAGGTCAGCTTTGTGCAGCTCTTCAATGAAGATGGCATCCGCGCGACGCAGCAGGTCACAGTACTCTTTCTTCACTTCGCCCAGCACGCGCACGCCCAGACCCGGTCCCGGGAACGGGTGACGGTACAGCATGTCGTACGGCAGGCCCAGCTCGAGGCCAATCTTACGCACTTCATCTTTGAACAGCTCGCGCAGCGGTTCAACGAGGCCCATCTTCATCTCTTTCGGCAGGCCGCCCACGTTGTGGTGAGATTTGATAACGTGCGCTTTGCCGGTTGCGGAAGCCGCAGACTCGATCACGTCAGGGTAGATAGTCCCCTGAGCCAGCCATTTCACGTCTTCCAGCTTCAGCGCTTCTTCGTCAAACACTTCAACAAACACGCGGCCGATGATTTTACGCTTCGCTTCCGGATCGTTTTCGCCCGCCAGCGCAGCCAGGAAACGCGCCTCGCCTTCGACGTGAACGATGTTCAGACCGAAACGATCGCCGAACATATCCATAACCTGCTGAGCTTCATTAAGACGCAGCAGACCGTTATCCACGAAGACGCAGGTCAGGTTTTTGCCGATAGCGCGATGCAGCAGCATTGCGGTAACAGACGAGTCCACGCCGCCGGAGAGGCCGAGAATGACTTTATCGTCGCCCACTTGCTGACGAATACGTTCGATGGCGTCGTCGATAATTTTGGCCGGGGTCCACAGCGCTTCACACTGGCAAATCTCGCGTACAAAACGCTCCAGCATGCGCAGGCCCTGACGGGTGTGGGTCACTTCCGGGTGGAACTGCACGCCGTAGAAGCGCTTCTCTTCGTTGGCCATAATGGCGAACGGGCAGGTTTCGGTGCTGGCAACGGTAACGAAGTCAGACGGGATGGCGGTGACTTTGTCGCCGTGGCTCATCCAGACGTCCAGCATAGCGTTGCCGTCCGCGCTCAGCGCATCTTCAATGCCGTGGATCAGCGCGCTATCGGTCTGAACTTCAACCTGCGCGTAGCCAAATTCACGCTCATTAGAGGCTTCAACGTGGCCGCCCAGCTGCATCGCCATGGTCTGCATACCGTAGCAGATGCCAAAGACCGGCACGCCAGCTTCGAAGACATACTGCGGCGCGCGCGGGCTGTTATCTTCGGTAGTGCTTTCCGGGCCGCCGGAAAGAATGATGCCGTTAGGATTGAACTCACGAATTTGAGCTTCAGTCACGTCCCATGCCCACAGTTCGCAGTAGACACCCAATTCACGAACGCGACGCGCAACCAGCTGGGTGTACTGAGAACCGAAGTCCAGGATAAGAATACGATGTTTATGAATGTTATCCGTCATTGACGATAATTCCGAGGCAAGTGATACAGGTTAAATAAATCGCCCGGCGCGTGGCCGGGCGATGAAAATCAGGAGCCCATGCGGTAGTTCGGGGATTCCTTGGTAATGGTCACGTCGTGAACGTGACTCTCCTGAATACCCGCGCCGCTGATGCGCACGAATTCCGCTTTGGTCCGCAGGGTGTCGATGGTACCACAACCGGTCAGGCCCATACAGGAGCGCAGTCCGCCCATCTGCTGGTGAATAATCTCTTTCAGACGGCCTTTATAGGCGACGCGACCTTCGATACCTTCCGGTACCAGTTTGTCGGCGGCGTTATCGGTCTGGAAGTAGCGATCGGAGGAGCCTTTAGACATCGCGCCAAGGGAACCCATACCACGGTAAGATTTGTAAGAACGCCCCTGGTAGAGTTCGATTTCGCCCGGAGACTCTTCGGTACCCGCCAGCATCGAACCGACCATGACGGCGGCTGCGCCTGCGGCAATCGCTTTCGCGATATCGCCGGAGAAACGAATACCGCCGTCAGCGATAACCGGAATACCGGTGCCTTCCAGCGCTTCAACCGCGTCAGAAACGGCGGTGATCTGCGGAACGCCCACGCCGGTCACGATACGCGTCGTACAGATGGAGCCAGGACCGATACCCACTTTCACCGCGCTGCAGCCGGCTTCCGCCAGCGCACGTGCGCCCGCGCCGGTCGCCACGTTGCCGCCGATGATTTGCAGGTCAGGATATTTTGCGCGGGTATCGCGAATACGCTGCAATACGCCCTCAGAGTGACCGTGAGAAGAGTCGATCAGCAGAATATCGACGCCCGCGGCAACCAGCGCATCAACGCGCTCTTCGTTACCCGCGCCCGCGCCAACCGCTGCGCCAACGCGCAGGCGACCCTGCTCATCTTTACAGGCGTTCGGTTTACGTTCCGCTTTCTGGAAATCTTTAACGGTGATCATGCCGAGAAGATGGAAGCTGTCATCCACAACCAGGGCTTTCTCAACGCGTTTTTCATGCATTTTGGCAAAGACCACTTCGCGGCTTTCACCTTCGCGAACGGTAACCAGACGCTCTTTCGGCGTCATATATACGCTAACCGGCTGGTTCAGGTCGGTGACGAAACGCACATCGCGGCCGGTAATGATGCCGACCAGCTCATTGTCTTCGGTCACAACCGGATAGCCAGCAAAACCGTTACGTTCAGTCAGCTCTTTAACTTCGCGCAGAGTCGTAGTCGGCAGAACGGTCTGCGGGTCGGTAACCACGCCGGACTCATGCTTCTTCACGCGCTTAACTTCTTCCGCCTGACGCTCGATAGACATGTTTTTATGAATAAAACCGATGCCGCCTTCCTGTGCCAGGGCAATCGCCAGACGCGCTTCCGTCACGGTATCCATTGCTGCGGAGAGCATAGGAATATTCAGGCGAATGGTTTTCGTCAGCTGGGTGCTGAGATCGGCGGTGTTTGGCAGAACGGTTGAATGAGCGGGAACGAGGAGGACGTCGTCAAACGTCAGAGCTTCTTTAGCGATACGTAGCATGGGCAATATCTCGACCAGGGTGGATAAATATTGCCGTGGCATTATACAGAGCGTAACCGATTGCATCTACCCTTTTTTGCAAATAATACTTGCGATCCCCTCTCAGCAGGTTACTATCGACTGAATAACCTGCTGATTTAGAATTTGATCTTGCTCACATGTTGCCATCTCAATCCCCCTCAATTTACACGGTTAGCCGCCTCAATCAGTCGGTCCGGCTGCTGCTGGAACGTGAAATGGGCCAGGTATGGATCAGCGGCGAGATTTCCAATTTCAGCCAGCCCTCTTCCGGTCACTGGTACTTTACCTTAAAAGACGATAACGCCCAGGTGCGCTGCGCAATGTTTCGCAACAGCAACCGCCGGGTGACCTTCCGTCCGCAGCACGGGCAGCAGGTGCTGGTTCGCGCCAACATTACCCTTTACGAGCCGCGCGGCGATTATCAGATTATCGTGGAGAGCATGCAGCCTGCGGGCGAAGGACTGCTTCAGCAGAAGTATGAACAGCTGAAGGCCGCCCTGGCGGCGGAAGGCTTGTTCGATCAGCAGCATAAAAAAGCGCTTCCCTCCCCTGCGCACTGCGTAGGCGTCATTACCTCTAAAACCGGCGCCGCGCTGCATGATATTTTACAGGTGCTCAAGCGTCGCGACCCTTCCCTGCCGGTGATTATTTATCCGACCGCCGTTCAGGGCGAAGACGCACCGGGGCAGATTGTTCGCGCGATTGAACTGGCCAACGCGCGCCGCGAATGCGACGTACTTATCGTCGGACGCGGCGGCGGTTCGCTGGAAGATTTATGGAGTTTTAACGACGAGCGGGTGGCGCGGGCGATATTTACCAGTCCGATTGCCATCGTCAGCGCCGTGGGCCATGAAACTGACGTCACTATTGCCGATTTCGTCGCCGACCTGCGCGCGCCAACGCCTTCCGCGGCGGCAGAAATGGTCAGCCGTAACCAGCTGGAGCTGCTGCGCCAGCTCCAGTCAGGACAGCAGCGTCTTGAGATGGCGATGGACTACTTCCTTGCCAACCGCCATCGTCGCTTTACCCAGATATTTCACCGCCTGCAGCAGCAGCATCCTCAGCTGCGCCTTGCTCGCCAGCAAACGGAGCTGGAAAGGTTGCGTCAGCGCATGCGTTTCGCTCTTGAGACGCAGATGAAGCGCGCCGATCAGCGCCAGCAGCGCGCTACGCAGCGTCTGAATCAGCAAAATCCGCAGCCGCGTATTCACCGTGCCCAGAGCCGTATTCAACAGCTGGAATATCGCCTGGCGGAAAATATCCGCAGCCGCCTCGGCGAGCAGCGCGAGCGCTTCGGCAATATGGTCACGCATCTGGAGGCCGTCAGCCCGCTGGCGACGCTCGCCCGCGGCTATAGCGTGACTTCCGCCAGCGACGGCAAAGTGCTGAAGCAGACCAAACAGGTACGCGAGGGAGACCTTCTCACTACCCGCCTGAACGATGGCTGGGTGGAGAGCGAAGTGAAAAACATCACGCCGGCGAAGAAAACGCGCTCCCGTAAAAAAGCCTGATTATTCTGCCTTTTCAACCGGGGATAACTATACTGCTCTCATGCCCTTTTTAAACGGTTATATCCGGCTAAGGAGCGTGATATGCCTGTTGCTTATCCTCGTTATGTGATTCCACCCTATATTTTACGCCGCATTGTCGACCATGGCTCGCTTCAGCAGCAGCGCTGCGCGCAGAATACCCTCAGCCATGTTCAGTCCCTGATGGCGCATGTTCCCGGACGCCCCGCTGCGCCCCATGTCACCACGCCGGGCCAGCTTGAGCGCGACATTTACGATGCCGGGCAAACCCAGGAACTACCGGGAACGCAGGTCCGTTTTGAGGGGCAGCCCTCCAACGGTGATGTGGCCGTTGATGAAGCCTATGACTATCTCGGCATCACCCATGAGTTTTTCTGGAAGAGCTACCAGCGCGATTCTCTGGATAACCGCGGGCTAAAGCTCACCGGCAGCGTCCACTATGGCCACGAATATCAAAATGCGTTCTGGAACGGCCAGCAAATGGTATTTGGCGACGGTGATGGCGAGATTTTTAATCGCTTTACTATCGCCATTGACGTCGTCGCGCACGAGCTAAGCCATGGCGTGACGGAGAGCGAAGCCGGTCTTATCTACTTCGAACAATCTGGCGCGCTTAACGAATCACTCTCGGACGTCTTTGGCTCGCTGGTCAAACAATATCAGCGCCAGCAAACGGCGGACAAGGCGGACTGGCTAATAGGTGAGGGACTGCTCGCGAAAGGCATTCACGGCAAAGGTCTGCGCTCTATGTCTCAGCCCGGCTCCGCTTACGATGACCCCATCCTTGGCAAAGATCCGCAGCCCGCTCACATGAAAGATTTTGTGCATACCCAGCAGGATAACGGCGGCGTACATATCAATTCCGGCATTCCTAATCACGCCTTTTATCTCGCCGCCCGCGCGATCGGCGGTTTTGCGTGGCAAAAAGCGGGCCACGCCTGGTATGACGCGGTGTGTGATAACTCTCTGGCAAAAGACGCTGATTTTTCAACCTTTGCCAGGCTCACGGTTCGCCATGGCGAAAAACGTTTTGGCAAAGAGATCGCTGATGCCATTACTCAAGCCTGGGGGCGCGTCGGAGTGGTGCTATGAATCTTGCCGATCTTAGCGATGATGCGATTATTGAGCTGGCTCGCGAGGGGGGCGTCGCCTGGATCCCGGCGCTCAGTGGAATGCGTAAGATTGTGGTTGCGAAGCTCAACGAGCAACAGAAGCAGCGGATCGCTTCAATTCTTCAACAATCGCTACCGCTGGGCAAGCCGCCGGGGCAGCCCGACTCGCCGGGCAGCGGCGACCAGCGTTTTTTTCGCATTCAGATCGTCAGCGAGCAGCACTACCACAGCCTGATTATTCTCATCCCGGAGGAGCGTGCGCCAGAATCACTGGTTGAACTCTGGCGCGACGGCGAAAGCTGCGTCAGCGATAAAAATTAAACCGGCACAAACTCGACGCGTTTTTTTGAAATCAGCCCGTGGCCATTCTGACAAAAATAATCTACCGCGCCGCAGGCTTTTAATACTTCCAGCGGCTTGTGGCAGTCCGGGCAGCGGGCTTCAACAACATACTCTTTCGCGCAATGCGCGCAGTGGGCGCTATTGCCCTGCACAGCAAGCTGCGCATGGCACACGGGGCAATCAAATTCCATGGTGACTCCTGACGACGGGTATGTGGCTTTATTTTATCACGGTTGCACAATCTGTGGCTGCTGCCAGCCACTGAACTCCAGCAGACTATTCGCTCCCAGGCGGATCGCCGCGTTTATTTTACTCACCCTGCATACTGAACCGGGACTGAGCAAAAGCGTCGTACACCTGCTTATCGGTGAACGGCGGGAAGGTGGCCCGTTTAGCGGCATCAATCAGCGCAGCGCAATATTTTTTATTACCTTCACTCGTTGTGATGCTATTCAGTTTCCCCTCATAGCTGAAACTCACATGGATCGTGCATTTTTTCCCCGTCCAGCCGTAGCGATTGGATAATCGGGAATCAATAGACTCTTTTATCGATCTCGCCTGCCTGCCATATTCATCATCATCGCTGAATCGTCCAGAGCTACAGCTCCCAAGCGCTGAGGTTTTATGACAGTCAGCAGGATGAAACGGCGTACAGCTGCTGGTTAATATGACCAAAGCGAACATCACGATTGTTTTTTTCATATCCCTGTTCCCGGCGTTTATTTCGATTGTCCCTTCGTTATTTCACGTGCATTCATCTTAGCGAAAAGGGACGCCACCGCTTCGAATACTGCCGGGCTGATTTGGCGCTGGCACCTCAACGGAACACGGCCCCGGCGTGAAATGAATGGTAATGATGTTATTGCTGGAAGGCTTCCCTTTAACGTATCGCCATTTTCCCATTGCGGCCCTGACTTCATTATCAAACATTCCGGAGGGATCGGAGCTTAATAACTGAACGTTAGTCACCCGCCCATTCTCGTCAACGTCAAATTGCGCTTTAACCTGACCCGGTATCCCTTTTTTTGCGGCTTTCGCGGGATAAGCAGGCTTAACGCGCGGTTCAACAGGTTGTGATTCAGCGGTACAGGCTATGGGAAAAAGAAACAGCATCAGGAGAGTTAAGAAGCTTTTCATTCTGACCTCATTGTCACAAAAATATTTATCCTCCCTGGTTTTTCTCACATTTATAACGCAGCCTCAAGCGAGTTTATTATTCTGCGCATGATCGGTGGCCGATAATAAAAAAGCCCGACGGATGCGGGCTTTATATTTTTAATGCTGACGGATAGCTTATTTGCTTTTCTTGATGTGTTTAATCAAGCGCTTACGCTTACGCATCTGGTTAGGCGTCAGAGTATTACGTTTGTTGGCAAACGGGTTTTCCCCTTCCTTAAACTGAATGCGAATTGGCGTGCCCATCACTTCCAGTGATTTACGGAAGTAGTTCATCAGGTAGCGCTTATACGAATCCGGCAGATCTTTAACCTGATTACCGTGAATAACCACGATCGGCGGGTTATAACCCCCGGCGTGGGCATATTTCAGCTTCACGCGACGACCGCGCACAAGCGGCGGCTGATGGTCTTCGGCAGCCATGGTCATGATGCGGGTCAGCATAGCGGTACCCACGCGACGGGTTGCGCTGTCGTACGCTTCGCGCACGGATTCAAACAGGTTGCCTACGCCGCTACCGTGCAGCGCGGAGATAAAGTGCACGCGAGCAAAGTCGATAAAGCCCAGACGGTAGTCCAGAGTCTCTTTCACCTGCTCTTTAACTTCCTGGCTCAGGCCGTCCCATTTGTTAACGACAATCACCAGCGAGCGACCGCTGTTGAGGATAAAGCCCAGCAGAGAGAGATCCTGATCGGAAATCCCCTCCCGCGCATTAATCACCAGCAGCACCAAGTTGGCGTCTTCGATCGCCTGCAGGGTTTTAATCACCGAGAATTTCTCGACGACATCGGTGATCTTACCGCGTTTGCGCACGCCGGCGGTGTCAATCAGCACGTATTCACGCTCGTCGCGCTGCATCGGGATGTAGATGCTGTCGCGGGTCGTTCCGGGCATGTCGTAGACCACTACGCGGTCTTCGCCCAGGATACGGTTGGTGAGCGTTGACTTACCCACGTTCGGGCGACCCACTATCGCCAGCTTAATCGGCAGATCCTGTGGGTTAAAATCTTCTTCCGGCTCTTCAACTGCTTCGCCGTTCTGCTCGGCTTCAAACTGTGCCCAGTATGCCGCGTCTTCGTCCACTTCTTCCGGCGGGTTCACCTCATCAACCCACGGCAGCAGGACGTGCTCCAGCAGACTGGTGACACCGCGACCGTGTGAAGCGGCGATAGGATAAATCTCGCCTAACCCCAGCGACCAAAAATCGGCGATCGCCTGATCGGCATCGATGCCGTCAGTTTTGTTTGCCACCAGGAAGGTCGGCTTTTCGCGGGAGCGCAGGTGTTTAGCGATTGCCGAGTCCGCCGGCATCAGGCCCGCCCGCGCATCGACCATAAACAGCACCACGTCCGCTTCTTCAATCGCCAGCAGCGACTGTTCCGCCATCCGCGTTTCTACGCCATCTTCGGTACCGTCGATCCCGCCGGTATCGATACAGATAAATTCGCGGCCTTCCACTTCAGCACGACCGTACTTACGGTCACGAGTCAGCCCCGGGAAATCCGCGACCAACGCATCGCGAGTGCGCGTTAAGCGGTTAAAAAGCGTGGATTTTCCAACGTTAGGGCGCCCGACAAGCGCGACCACAGGTATCATGTTAAATGCCTCATACTAAAATCGATACAACGCCATTTTCACGGCGTTTTTAAAAAAGCCAAAACGGCCCCTGTCTGCCAGGGGCCGTTTCTCAAAAATAGACTACCGCTGTTGTTAACGCGTAATCGCGTACAGCGTACCGTCTTTCGCCTGAATCAGCAGTTTGCCGTCAGCAACAACTGGATCGGTCAGGAAGCCTGAGCTGTCTACCTTCTGCTGAGCCACAAAGTGACCATCTTCCGGGTTGACCCAGTGCATATAGCCTTCGCTATCGCCAACAACCAGGTTGCCATTATACAGCACAGGCGCCGTCAGCAGACGGTGCAGTAGATCGCTTTGCGTCCACAGCGTCACGCCGCCGTCGGTGGTGAGCGCCAGCAGACGGTCGTTTTGATCAACCAGGTAAATACGGTTGCCGTCGACGATGAAATCATTCACTGAACCCAGCTCGCGTTTCCACATAATCTGGCCGCTACGCAGATCCAAAGCCGTCAGGTTGCCGTTATAGGCCAGCGCATAAATCACACCGTTCACGATAACCGGTGTCGTATCGACGTCGTTAAGACGGTCGATTTCCGTCGGACCGGTGGCGGTAGAGATACGTTGCTGCCAAATCATCTGCCCCTGCTGCATCAGCACCGCGCTGACGCGACCGTTATCGCCGCCCACAATCGCTGCGCCGTATGCGGTAGCCGGAGCGGATTCGCCGCGCAGAGAGAGCGCTGGCATATCCAGGTTAACGGTCCATTTCACCGCGCCGTCAGCTTCGTTCAGCGCCTGCAGCTGACCGTTAGTGGTGTGAATCAACACCATACCGTCACTGACGACCGGACGGGAAATCGCTTCACCCGCTACGCTCGCTTCCCATGCGACGGTGCCGTCGCTGGTATTCAGCGCGTAAACTTTCGCTTTTTCGCTACCGATATACACATGGCCGCCAGAGACGGTCACGCCGCCGGAGAGCAGCGCAGGCGCGCGGGAGAACCAGCCATCTTTCTCGGCCAGGTTAACCGACCACACCTCTTTGCCGTCGCCTGAATTCAGGGCTTTAACGGTGCCTTTACGATCGGCGGCATACACAACGCCATCAGCAAAAGCCGGGTGCAGGTTAGAGTAGAATTCGCCAATACCGCCGCCAACGGAGGTGCTCCAGGACGTGGACGGCGTAAACTGGTTTTCCACCGTCGGCAGTGGCGACATTTTCACCACATCTTCTTCGCTGTTAAACAGCGAACAACCGCTCAATAAGGTAACGGAAAGCAGCCCTGGCAAAAGTAATTTACGCAATTGCATCGAGTCCCTCTCAGATGGACAAATTATTTATTTTCATACGCATCATTTCGCTGAGCGCCGGCGAAGCATCGCTTTTCGCGCCCGCTTCCCAGGCCGCTTTCGCCCCTTGCTTATCGCCTTTGCTCAGCAGGATCTCGCCGCGCAGGTCGGCGACAATCGCGGTCCAGCCTTCGCCTTTCACAGCATCCAGGGTTTTCAGCGCGGCATCAGGCTGCTTAAGCTGTAGCTGTACGCGAGCAAGACGCATATTGATAACCGATTTCAGGTTATCATCAGAAGCAGCGGCAAGCCCCTGCTGAAGCTGCTTTTCAGCGTTCTGCAGATCGTTTTTCTCAACAAACTGCTGCGCCAGCTCAAGAGAAGCAAACGCACCATAGGTGTTTTTGCTGTCGGCGGCAAATTTCTGCGCCGCGTTCAGCGCCTCTGGTTTATCCGCTTTAAGCGCGGAAATCGCATTTTCATAAGCCAGAGACGAGCCTCTGGCGGTATCCAACTGATGGGAGGTCCAGTAGCGCCAGCCAACCAGCGCGCCAACGCCCAAAATCACCCCAACGGCCAGCGCTTTGCCATTTTCAGCAAAGAAGCGCTTCAGCGCGTCGACCTGATCGTTTTCGTTATTGTAAAGTTCCACGCAGTCCTTCTCCTGACTAATGTTTCCCGGGAAATTAACCCAGAAGTGTGCGCAAATGCGCGGCAACGCTATCCTGCGTTACGGTAGTTTGCTCACCTGAGCGTAAATCTTTCACTACCACGTTTCCGTCAGCGATTTCTGCTTCGCCCAGCACCAGCGCAACGCGAGCGCCCCATTTATCAGCGCGAGCAAACTGCTTCTTAAAGTTGCCGCCGCCGTGGTTGGTCATCAGCTTAACGCCGGGTAACGCATCGCGTACCTGTTCAGCCAGACGCATTGCTGCGGACTGGGTGTCAGTTCCGGAGGCTACCAGGTATATATCGACAACAGGATCGGCTTTAAATTCCGGATTCACTGCCTGAACCAGTAAAACAAGACGTTCCAGCCCCATCGCAAAGCCGACGCCAGGCGTTGCGCGACCGCCAAGCTGCTCAACCAGACCGTCATAACGCCCACCGGCACAGACGGTTCCCTGTGAGCCGAGGCTGGTGGTAACCCACTCAAACACGGTGCGGTTGTAATAGTCGAGACCGCGCACCAGACGCTGATTCACGGTATAGCGAATACCGGCATCGTCCAGCAGCGCGCAAAGCCCGGCGAAGTGCGCTTTGGACTCTTCGTCAAGATAATCACCCAGCGTCGGCGCATCGTTCAGCAGCGCCTGAACTTCCGGGTTTTTAGAATCCAGCACGCGCAGCGGGTTGGTGTACATGCGGCGTTTGCAATCTTCATCGAGCTTATCCTTATACTGCTCAAGATAAGCCACCAGCGCGTCGCGATAGCTGGCGCGAGCTTCCAGTGAACCGATAGAATTCAGCTCAAGGGCAACGTGGCTGGAGATCCCCAGTTCACGCCACCAGCGGGCGGTCAGCATGATCAGCTCGGCATCGATATCCGGCCCCTGCAGACCGAACGCTTCCGCACCAATCTGGTGGAACTGACGATAGCGGCCTTTTTGCGGACGCTCGTGGCGGAACATTGGCCCGATATACCACAGGCGCTGTTCTTGATTGTACAGGAGACCATGTTCGATGCCGGCGCGTACGCAACCCGCCGTACCTTCCGGACGCAGGGTCAGGCTATCGCCGTTACGGTCCTCAAAGGTATACATCTCTTTTTCAACCACGTCGGTCACTTCGCCGATAGCGCGTTTGAATAACGGGGTCTGCTCTACAATCGGCATACGGATTTCGCTGTAACCGTAGCTACCAAGCACCTGCTTCAGTGAGCCTTCAATGCGCTGCCAGAGAGCGGTTTCGCCCGGCAGATAATCGTTCATGCCGCGAATGGCTTGAATGTTCTTTGCCACGTTTATTCTCTTTATATATACAAAAATGAACCCCGGCGCCTCGCGCCCGCAGGTTCAATCATACACGGGAAGCGTATCGCTTCCCAACACGTTATTTCGCTTCAACCTGCTGAATATCGATGCGACGCGCCTCATCCAGCATCGATGCTTTAGCGCGAATACGCGCTTCCAGCTGATCGATCATATCGTCGTTATCCAGTCGGTCTTTACGGACGCCGTCTTCGTACAGGCCGCTTTTCTTGTTGCCGCCGGTCACGCCGAGCGTCGACACCAGCGCCTCGCCTGGGCCATTCACCACGCAGCCAATGATCGAAATGTCCATCGGCGTAATGATGTCTTCCAGGCGCTGCTCCAGGGCGTTAACGGTACCGATAACGTCAAACTCCTGACGTGAACATGTCGGGCAGGCAATGAAGTTGATCCCGCGAGAGCGAATGCGCAGCGACTTGAGAATATCGAAGCCAACTTTGATCTCTTCAACCGGATCCGCCGCCAGAGAAACGCGCAAGGTATCGCCGATCCCTTCAGACAGCAGCAGTCCGAGGCCGATCGCGGACTTCACCGCGCCGCTGCGCGCACCGCCCGCTTCGGTAATCCCTAGATGCAGAGGCTGGTCGATCTGTTTCGCCAGCAGACGATAGGATTCGACCGCGAGGAACACATCGGAAGCTTTTACGCTGACTTTAAACTGATCGAAATTGAGACGATCGAGATGATCGACATGGCGCATTGCCGATTCCAGCAGCGCCTGCGGAGTCGGTTCACCGTATTTCTCCTGGAGATCTTTTTCCAGAGAACCGGCGTTTACCCCGATACGGATGGGAATATTTTTATCGCGAGCGCAGTCCACCACCATGCGGATACGCTCTTCGTTACCGATATTGCCCGGGTTGATACGCAGACAATCAACGCCGTATTCCGCTACCTTCAGCGCAATGCGGTAATCGAAGTGGATATCGGCAACCAGCGGTACGCTCACCTGCTGTTTGATAAGCTTAAAGGCTTCTGCCGCGTCCATCGTTGGCACCGAAACACGAACGATATCCGCGCCAACGCGCTCAAGGGCTTTAATTTGATTTACCGTCGCCGCCACATCGGTGGTGCGCGTGTTTGTCATCGACTGTACGGCGATGGGGGCGCCATCGCCAATCGGCACATTCCCAACGTAAATTCGCTTTGATTTTCTACGTTGAATCGGAGCCTGGTTATGCATGAAAAATCTCCCGCGTTACCCGTCTGTTACTGCGCCGGTGATTGTTCGGCATTAAGGGTCAGACGTGCAACCTGGTTAGTTCTGATAAAACGACTCAAATCGACTGGTTTACCCAGATACTGTATCTGTACCGCCGCCGGTGCACCGATTTTCAGTTTATAAGGTGCCTGGCCGCTCAGATTGAGATTACCGCCTTTACGCTGCAACCCGCTGAACAGCTTTTTACCCGTCGCATCGCTCACTTCCAGCCAGCAGTCGGCGGTAAAATTTAGCACCAGATCCTGAGCCGAGGCTGGCGCAGCGGTCACGTTTGCCTGGTCGGTCGGTAGCGGCGAAGTTGGACTGGCGGGCGCTGGGGTAGCCGCCGTGTCAACGTTCGCCTGAGAAGGCGCAACAACGGCGTTGTTATCGACCGGGGCCGCAGTCGCAGCCGGAGCCGAGGTTGCTGGCGCAGAAGAGGTCTCTGCCGGCGCGCTGTTAGCAGCGGTATCGGCGGAAGAATTCGCCGAACCATTGTCCAGAGGAATGCTTTGGCTGTTGTTATCGCCAGCGTTCAGCTCGGCGGAGGACTGATCGGCCATGGTGGAGATCTCGTCCTGCTGCGCTTTGTGGTCCTGCCACCACCACGCGCCGCTGAGGCCAATCACCACGAACAGCACCAGCCAGGTAAAACTCATTAGCCAGCCGTCGCGTTTTTTGCGACGTTTACCCAGCGAGAAGCTCTGCATTGGCGCCACTTTTGCCGCACGAATGGGAGCCTGCTTCGCCATCATCGGCAGCAGTTCTTCTTCAGGGATGTGCACGAGGCGGGCATAAGAGCGGATATAGCCGCGCAGGAAGGTTGAAGCCAGATCGGCGGGTGCCTTATCGTCTTCAATATCACGAACCGTGGAAACCTTCAGGCATAAGCGCTCAGCCACCGCTTGCTGGCTGAGCCCGAGTTGTTCGCGGGCGTTACGCAAACGCGCGCCCGTAGTGTTTGCTTCTTGATGGTCTTGAGTGGCTTCAGTATTCATTCGCTACAACTACTGGTACGTGAAATTTAAAATTCAGCGCCGGTGACCCCGCGCCGCGAGACATCTGCTCAACGTCAGACAAACAGTATAAGTCCGTATGACGTACTATCACAGAGACTTATCAATATTGAATGCTAAGCGGTTGTTGTACCGCTACATACTGCCTCAAAGTCGACAAAAACGCACCGTAATTATTAACCAGAACAGCGTATTTCGCCCGGCTATACAACATAAATATGCAGCGCACCGCCCAGGCTGTGCGCTGCATCATTTATCAGACTGCCTTCACGTCGATCGCTTCGCCCTGCATACGTTTACGCAGCGTACGTTTGGTTCGGTCGATAACGTCGCCGGCCAGCTGGCCGCAGGCTGCGTCGATATCGTCACCGCGAGTTTTACGCACGATAGTGGTGAAACCATACTCCATCAATACCTTGGAGAAACGGTCGATGCGACTGTTGGAGCTGCGGCCATACGGCGCTCCCGGGAAGGGGTTCCACGGGATGAGGTTGATCTTGCACGGCGTATCTTTTAACAGCGCCGCCAGCTCGTGGGCATGCTCGGTACCGTCGTTGACGTGATCCAGCATGACGTATTCGATCGTCACGCGGCCCTGGTTGGCATTGGACTTCGAAATATAACCACGTACCGAGTTCAGGAAGGTCTCGATATTATATTTCTTGTTGATCGGCACGATTTCGTCACGAATGGTATCGTTCGGCGCGTGCAGAGAGATAGCCAGCGCGACGTCAATCATATCGCCAAGCTTATCAAGCGCAGGCACCACGCCGGAAGTGGAGAGCGTGACGCGACGTTTTGAGAGCCCAAAGCCGAAGTCGTCGAGCATGATTTCCATAGCCGGAACCACGTTGGTCAGGTTCAGCAGCGGCTCGCCCATGCCCATCATTACCACGTTGGTAATCGGACGCACGCCGGTGGTCTTCACCGCACCGACGATTTTCGCCGCGCGCCAGACCTGGCCGATAATTTCCGAAACCCGCAGATTGCGGTTAAAG
The DNA here is from genome assembly GCF_040065135.1 of Klebsiella sp. CN_Kp066. Classification (NCBI taxonomy): domain Bacteria; kingdom Pseudomonadati; phylum Pseudomonadota; class Gammaproteobacteria; order Enterobacterales; family Enterobacteriaceae; genus Klebsiella; species Klebsiella sp. CN_Kp066. The sequence continues at coordinate 25,608 of NZ_JBEAIU010000039.1, forward strand.
CCCTGCTGCGCCGTGGAGCAGAATTTACACTCCAGCGCACAGCCCACCTGAGAAGAAACGCACAGGGTGGCGCGATCGTCTTCCGGGATATACACGGTTTCGACGCGCTGATCGCCAACGGCAATCGCCCATTTGATGGTGCCGTCGCTGGAGCGCTGTTCTTCCACGACTTCCGGGGCGCGGATTTCCGCGACTTCCTTTAATTTGCCGCGCAGAACTTTGTTGATGTCGGTCATCTCGTCAAAGTTATCGCAGCAGTAGTGATACATCCATTTCATCACCTGATCGGCGCGGAAAGGCTTTTCGCCCATGTTTTTGAAAAACTCGCGCATCTGCTGACGATTCAGATCCAGCAGGTTGATTTTGGCATCTTTGTTCGGCACCGTCAGTGCGGCGCTATCAGGTGTGACTATTTGTTCAGACATAATTGATTCCGGCCTCGTTATTACACGTTATGGCCCCTGGAGGGTTAAAAAGAAACGCCCCGGGAGCGACTGCTCAGCCGGGGCGCTGTATTCTACAAATTCTGGCCCATCAATACTACGTCTGTACGCAGCAATGATGAAAAAATCTGTAACTGCCAGGCAGCTCCTCGTGACCGGGGTGAACGCGCGCAGCCAACACCGCGACGGTCGAAAAGGCGACGAGGATGGTATCTCCAAAGTATTTTACGTCACGGCGAGGCGGCGAGTTCGCAAATCCCCGGGAGCATAGATAACGATGTGACCGGGGTGCGCGAATGAAGCCAACAAAGCGGTGGCGTGAAAGACGCGGGAGATTAGCGGGTGCGCGGGCAAACCTCGCCTTCAGCAAAGAAAAACGCGATTTCGCGCGCAGCGGATTCAACGGAATCGGAACCGTGGGTGCCGTTCTCGGTGAAGCTGTCAGCGTAGTCTGCGCGCAGCGTACCCGCCAGCGCGTTCGCCGGGTTGGTTGCGCCCAGCAGGTCACGATGACGCTGAACCGCATTTTCGCCTTCCAGCACGGAAACAACGATCGGACCGGAAGTCATGAACTCAACCAGACCGTCAAAGAACGGGCGACCTTCGTGCTCAGCATAGAAGCCGCGAGCCTGCTCAACGGTCAGATGCAGCATTTTAGTGCCAACGATTTTGAACCCTGCAGCTTCAAAGCGAGAAAAGATGCCGCCAATAACGTTTTTTGCCACCGCGTTTGGTTTGATGATGGAAAAAGTACGTTCAATAGCCATGATAACCTCTTTATATATGTTGTTCTGTTTTGCAGATGAGCAGATGAGACCGATAAATACGGCGCGAATTATAATCATCATCTAAGGCGATTGCCTATCTGTTTAGGTAACATTTTTTTAAAAAAAAGCGACCTTAAACAACAAATCCAGCCCATTAAGGCAAGTTCTGTTTATTGCACCGTGAAGTTCGCGGCAACAATTTGCCCCGCCTCATCCATCACCACCAGTTGATAACGGTCAGGGCGATCGATGCCAAGCGTCGCACTGCCCCCTTCCGCCAGCAGCGGCTCGCCGTTCAGAAACCACCAGCGCCGCCCTTCCCCTCCGGTCGTTTGCAGCGACAGCATCACCCTCTGCTCGCCGGGCAGTCGTTTAACGACTGCGCCCTCGCGTATGCCCGAGAGCACCAACGGTGCGGCATCAGCGCTTTGGACCGGCGGACACGCCGCCGAAACTGCAGGCAGCCTGACCCGACGTCGTTCGCCTGCGGGTAGCCAGGGTTCGAGCGGCAGCGGCCAGACGTCGAAACTTTTCTCTACCGCGCCGGGGCAATCTGCCGCCACCCGCTGTCCTTTTTCGTTCAGCCAGACCGGAAAGCGGATCCCACGCATACCTTCCTGTCCAGGGAGCAGCAAGGTCGGCGGCTGACTCTCATCAAGTAGCCAGGTGGCCAGCCGTCGGCGACAGTTCGCATCCCCCGCAGGTAAATACTGCCCGCCGGGCCAGCAAACCGTTCCGGCGCTGACCGATGAGGGACGCGGGTCGCTCGGCAATCCGCCGCGGCTCATTGCCGGCCGCGCCAGCAGCATATTATTGACCTGATTCAGCAGCGGCACCGCGCTGGCGAAACCAAACTGTCCGACAACCGGCGTGCCGTCAGGTCTTCCGGTCCAGATACCTATCAGATAGCGGGCGTTCACGCCGATTGCCCAGGCATCGCGATAGCCGTAGCTGGTTCCGGTTTTCCACGCCAGCGGCACCACCTGTACCAGCGATGCATCGGGAACCGGCTGCGCTTCGCCGGCCAGAATGCGCCGCACAATCCAGGCGGCCCCCGGCGACAGCAGCGGTCGTTCAACCAGCGGTGAATCAGGAGCGATGCGCAGTTGCCCCGCCTTACCGTGACGGGCGAACGCGCTGTACGCCGCCACGATATCCGCCAGACGCGCGCCGGCGCCGCCGAGGATCAGCGATAGATTCGGCTCCGCGCCGGCGGGCAGCATCAGCGGCAATCCGGCATTGCGCAGCCTGGCGGCAAAACGCTTCGGCCCGTAGGCCTCCAGCACCTGCACAGCCGGAAGGTTCAACGAGCGAACCAGCGCTTCGCTGGCGCTTACCGGCCCGTGAAAACCGCTGTCAAAGTTGCCCGGCCGGTAGTCGCTAAACCGGCGCGGGACGTCCTGTAATAGCGAAGCCGGATGGATCAGTCCCTCATCCAGCGCCATGCCGTAGACAAACGGTTTCAGTACCGAACCCGGGGAGCGGATCGCCGATACCATATCAATGTGGCCAAAGCGGCTATCATCACTGATATCCGCCGATCCTACCCAGCCGCGCACCTTCATATTGGTATGGTCGACCACCACCATCGCTAAAGAGCTGCGCGGCGGCAGGCGCGATTTCCAGTTCAGCGCCAGATCTTCCAGCTGCCGCTGCAGCCCGGCATCCAGCGTCGTTACTACCTTCTCAGACCGGCTGCTCGCCAGCGCGCGGCGGGAGAAAAGCGGCGCCAGCTGCGGCATCTGCCGCGGAAACAGCCAGACGGGCTCTTCGATAGCTTCTCGCACCGGCTGCGGCGGCCACACGCCCTGATTTTCCATTCTCCGCAGCACTTTATCGCGCGCCGCCTGCGCTCGTTCCGGCCAGCGGTCCGGGCGCAGCCTGCTTGGCGCCTGCGGCAGAACGGCCAGCAGCGCCGCTTCGCCGTAGCTTAGCTGTGCGGGCGGTTTACCGAGATAAGCCCAGCTGGCCGCACCAATCCCCTGCAGCGTGCCGCCGAACGGCGCCCGATTGAGATAGAGCGTGAGGATCTCGCTTTTTGACAGATGCCACTCCAGCTGCAGCGCCCGCCATAGCTGACGCAGCTTGCCGCCGAAGGTGCGGGGATGAGGATCGAGCAGGCGCGCCACCTGCATGGTCAGGGTGCTCCCTCCGGAGATCACTCTCCCGGAAGTGAGATCCTGCCAGGCGGCGCGAGCGATCGCCAACGGGTTAACGCCGGGATGCTCCCAGAACCAGCGATCTTCATAGTGGATCAGCGCCTGCAAATAGCGCGGCGAAACGTCAGCCAGCGTTACCGGATAGCGCCAGACGCCCTGCGCATCGGCAAAGCGCCACAGCGGCGTCCCGTCTTCCGCCACCACTACTCTGGCAGGGGTAACCTCACGCAGCGGCAGCGGCCACAGCCGGTCTGCCGCCAGCAGCAATAGCCACAGCAAAAAAATAAACGCCGCCAGCCAGCGCCAGCGGCGTTTGATACGCCTCAGCACCCGCATTTATGGCGCAACGATTAGCGGTCCGCTGGCTGCGCCAGTTGCCCGCCACTGCGGCACGTACATCGACTCAACCTGCGGCTGCGGTACCTGATAGGTGCCCGGCGTCACCGCGCGCGCCAGATAAACCAGCGTCACCGGCTGGCCTTCATTGATAGCTACCGCGGCCACAAAGCGATCGTCGCGAAACTCAATATGCTGGATATCGGCCTGCTGCATCTGGTTAAGCAGATTTTGCACCACCTCGCCGTTCTCCTGCAGACTGGCGCTGCTGTTGGCCAGATTCTGGTTTTCCAGCTCCAGCCCCGCCGGGAGTAAATCCACCACCAGCGCGTCCGGGACGTTACGCTTAGCCGTCACCTCCAGCTTCACTAAAACCAGTTCGCCGCTGCGCAGCGAAGAGAGCAATTTCTGCTGACCCTGGGTATCGAAAACGTGCCGTTCAATGCCCAGCACGTTGCCCCCCGGCTGCGGCGCGTTCTGCGGATAGCCGCTGCTGTCGAGACGGAGCCACAGCGGCTGCTGACCGGTATTGGTCACCTGCAAGGCCGCCAGCTGATCGCCGGTCAGGTTACGGGTTTGCGCTTTCTCGCCGGAGAGCGGTTCGGCCTGCACGGAGGTTTGCGCCTGCCAGCTGCCGGGAAGATCCTGCAACGTACGTCCGGCCAGGAACAGGGCATTACTCTCCTGCGTCGAGAGCCAGCGCTGGCCGTAGGCTTCTTCCGCCAGATTGCTGAGCAGCGTATTTTGCGCTTCCGGCAGCAGTTTGTTCTCCTCCAGCAGCGCCAGCTTCAGCGCATCGTCGCGCAGCTCGCTGCCGTAATCGCCGAGCCAGCGGTTCGCCTCCTGCCGCGGCGTGCTCAGCGCCAGCTTCAGGGCTTCGTCGCCGCGCGGCGCATCGCCCATCAATTTCAGGGCCACGCCCAGCTGCAGTAGCGGCAGACCGGAACGCGCCTGGTCGTGACGGCTCCAGATTTCGCGCAGCGCGCCGAGCGGCGCTTTCTGCTGCCGTGCCAGCACCAGCGCGGCGTAGGCCTGAGCAGCAAAACGGCTGGCCTGGGCATCATCGCTGTAGCGGACGGCGATCAGCCCCGGCTCCTGTAAATAACGCAGCAGGCGCTGGTTGCCGTTATTGACGGCATTGGTTGGTACGCTATAGCCCTGCTCGCCCGCCCGGACGAGGAAGTCCATCGTGTAGGCGGTTAGCCAGTACTCTTCCGCCCCCTCTCTGTCCCACAGGGCGAAACCGCCGTCATCGCGCTGCATCTGCAGCAGGCGAGAAATGCCGATATCCACCGCCGCGCGTCGTTTTTCATCGCTATCGCCGCCGATCCCCAGGGCTTTAAGCTGGGCGGCGTTGGTATAGAGCGACGGGAATAGCCCGCTGGTGGTCTGCTCCAGGCAGCCGTAAGGATAGGCCTTCAGGTCGCGAATATAGCGCGCCAGGTTCAGCGGCGGCTTGCCGCTAAACACCAGTTGCCCCTGCAGCGTGGCCGGCGAGAAACCCTCGCTTTGCGCCGCCGGAGCCTGCCAGCTTTCCCCCGGCTGGAGGACAGCGCCGGAATTCACGGTTTGCGCCGGGAAGGCGGGACGCACGCCCAGCTGCCACTGCTTCTGCATTGGCGTGAAAGTTTCACCCGGCAGGTTCAGGCCGCTGATAGTGGCATTTACCTCACCATCGCCAAAGCCTTGTAGGGCGCGAACGGGCACAAACAGGGTGCTGCGCGCGCCGGGCGCCAGATGCACCAGCGGTATTTCTCCCCCTGCAAGCTGCAGCAGACCGCTGGCTGCCAGCGCAACGTTGAGAGTCTGCGGCTTATCGGTCAGGTTGCTGAGATCCAGCGCCAGGCGAGTGGTATCTCCGCTGGCGAGGAAGCGCGGCATATTCAGCTCCGCAATCACCGGCGCCGCCACGATCGTTTTTTCTTCGCTGCTGCCGAAATCATCAGCCGTCCACGCCTGCGCCATGATCCGCAGTTCGCCGTTAAAGTCGCCGATTGGCAGGGTCACCGTCCCTTCGCCTTTCTCATCCAGCATAACCGGCTGCGCCTGCTGGGCGATAATCGTCACGTGATTAACCGGCGGCTTACCGCCGCGTTTCAGTTCATCGCCGTCGCCGCCAAAGCGCAGGCTGGCGAGCCTCCCCTGTCCTTCAATGACCTGACCATAGATATCGTAAATATCGGCGCCGTAGCGTTTCTGGCCAAAGAACGCGTTCCAGGGATCCGGCGTGGCGTAGTCGGTAATATTGAGTACGCCGCTATCGACGGCAGAGAGCAGAACGTTTACCTGTTTCGGCGTCTCGCCTTCTTTGAGGCTGGCCTTAATCTTCACTTTCAACGGCTGGTCAGGACGCATTTTATCCGGTGCTTCCAGCGCCAGATTCAGGCGACGGTTATCATCGCCAAACGGCAGGTGCAGCAGCCCCACGGCCCGTTTTGGCGTTGCGGACTGGGATTTATCCCCCGGGCGAATCACCAGGGTGCTGAGGTACAGGTCGTGACGATTCCAGGCTTTATCCACCGGGATAGATAACTCCATCCCTTCCGCCGGGACGTCAATCTCCTGCCACCACAGCGGCCCTTCGCTTGATTCCACCAGCGCGTAGCCTTTACCGGCAGCCGGAGCGGCAATATGCAGCTTGATCGTATCGCCGGGTTTATAGGCCGGTTTATCCAGCTTCATGGTAACGCGGTCCGGACGCGCCGCCCCCTGGCCTTCGCTGTTATCCTGCCAGCTGTACCCTGCCCAGAAGCGTACGCTGCTGACGACATCATCCGGCCCTTTGACTTCCAGGCGATAGGCGCCCCACTCGACCGGGAAACTGACTTTCGCCGTTTGCCCGGCAGAGAGATCGAGCGATTCCTCACCTTCCTGAAGATCTTTTTGATCGAACTGTGACTGCCAGCCTTCGCTCTCGGACCAGTTCCAGTAGTAGTCGCGACGTTCGCGAATTAATCGCACCTGCAGCCCGGAGACCGCTTTCTTTTCGCCTTTGGCATCGGCGTAGACAATTTCAAATGCGGCGTTGCTGTTTTCATCCACTACCGGCTGCTTGATCGTGCTGTCGGTGCGATAGTCATAAACCTCTTTCAGGGCGAATTCCGGACGGATGCCAGGCAGCGTTTCGGCCGGCCAGATCGGCTGCCTGACGGTGCGCGTAACCGGTCTGCCGCCGGACTCCAGCAGGCTGGCCTGCAGGATCACCTGCAGCGGCGAGCGGCTCTCCTGCCACTGGCTGGCGGCGGTGACTTCCGCATGTCCCTGGTCATCCAGGGTGGTCTGCACTTCATCCAGGCTGCGGGAAAGATTCTCCTCGGCAATGTCGCCAAACTGGAAGCCCGGCAGCGCAGGTACCGCGTCGCGCAGCGGACGCAGGAACAGTTTACCCTGCAGCGAGTTGCCGCTGGCCGGCGCGCCGTACAAATACGCCCCGCTTACGGCAAAGCTGACATCCGCAGCCGGCGAAACGGGGGCATTTTGCGGCGTGAGATTCAGCGCCATGCGCTCAGGCATAAAATCTTCAACGTGAAAATCCCACTCGCGCGGCTGGTTATCGCCGGTACTAGCGCGAATGTGCCACATCCCGGTCGCCGCGCCGCTATCGAGCGGATAAGTAAATTGATACAGGCCATTGATCGGTTTGCTGACCGTCGAGCGGATTACCTGGCCATCAGGCTGCACCACTTCCAGCTTTACCGGCTGTTCGGGAAGCGGCCTGCCGTCGCTATCGCGCAGTAACGCGTTGAGGATCACCGTTTCGCCCGGGCGGTAGAGATCGCGCGGACCAAACATAAACAGCTGCTTGCTGAAGCCCGGCGCGCCGGCAATAGAAAACTCAGCCAGATCCAGCGCCGGAAGTTTAAGATCCAGCAGAGTGGTTTGCCCGTCCTTACGCGCCAGCAGCAGCGCCGCGTCTTTATCCGTTTGCAACTTCACGTGCCCCTGAGCGTCGCTCTTCGCCTGCGCCAGGGTTTGCCCTTTGGCGTTCAGCAGCTGCACATCGATACCGGACTGCGCCGCGCCGTTTTCCAGACTCTGGGTAAAGACATCCAGCCGATGGTGATAACGGTGCGCGGATACGCCAATATCGCTGAGGGTGAACAGCGTCGCAGCGTTGCTATAGCTGTAGCGGCCCGCCTGATTCATCACCGCGATATAGACGCCCGGCTCCTGCAGTGGCTTGATATCCGCCAGCGGCAACAGCAGTTTTTCGCGCGTATTGCGCGCGGGGTTGAGGTCAAAACGGCCGGTGTAGACCAGATCGGCCATCTTCAGCAGCTCGTCCGACTCCCAGTTGCTCAAGGAATTACGGTATTCCCATTGGCTGACGAAGGCCGAAAGTGATTCAGGTTTAATCCGGAAAAAATTGACGTCGATGTTATCGACATTCAGCGCCATCACCGGCAGTCCGGCCACGACTTTCCCCGGCAGCAGCGAGCCGCGGCTGGCAAAGCCGATGCTCGGGGCGATGTCGCGGGTAGTAATGGTTTTTTCAAAGCTGCTGTCAAAAGTCGCTTTATTCAGCGCCGCCAGGGTGGGATCCACCGAAACGATCAGCTCGCGTTTTGGCTCAAGATGGCGAAGACGCAGCTCTTTAAGGTTGGGCGCCAGCTCCCATGCCCCGTCAACTTTGCCGCTTTTTTTGTCGACCAGATGCACGCTGCGGGAGAAATCCTGATCCGGCTGTAGAGGAATAGAAAAAGTCAGCACCAGCGTCGCCGCGCCGTCGAGCTGAACTTCAGAGGCATCCAGCAGCGTTAACGCTTTGCCTTTGCTTTTCTCAGCCAGCGCCGCCAGCTGGGCGCTGTCCGGCTTCGCGGGCGCGTTATCCGCCGCTGCGGATGCCGCCGGCGCGGCCGCCTGCGGTTTGCCGCTGTCGTCGCAGCCGGTTATCGATAGCGCGGTAAGTAGCGCCAGAGACAGCGCCGCCAAACGAAATGGTTTCATCCTTCTAACCCCTCGGCCCGCAGGCCAGATACATTCAGTGAACACATTATTATGCGTTAACGGCAGAATTACCAATAGCCCGCCAGCCCGCAATATTGGTAGATAACCGGGGCGGCGACCCTGCGAACCACGGATAGCTGGAGTGAATTAATTTAGCGGATATATCGCGCTACGATTTTTCTTACCTCGACCTTTAATATCCTCAACCATCGGCACTTTTTATTCTGAAATTCCCGTCTCTCCGGCCATATAAATTGACAAGGCGCGAGCTTTCTATTTATTGTTCGGGATATCAATGCCTTTAAAATATAAATCATTACCCTGGCGATGATAGTGACTGTCCGTTCCACAGTCTTCCAGAAAGCACAACATCAACCCATCTCATATTCCTTATATGGGATAAATAATATGGAAGTTATTTATGTCTCAAATGGTCGCACTGTCGATTATTATTTTAATTCTTTATATCGGCGACGTTGTTTCTACCCGCACAAAAGCCTGGATTCCCTCGGTATTTGTCTGCGCCGTTCTGTTTTTAGTCGGCTACTGGACATTTTTTCCGGCAGATATCATTAGCCGGGCCGGGATCGGTACGCCAGTTGCCATAATGCTCATGTATCTGTTAATCACGAATATGGGCACCCTGCTGTCGCTGAAAGAGCTGGCGCAGCAGTGGAAGACCGTGGTCATCTCTCTCGCCGGTATTGCCGGGATCGCGGTGGCCGTCTTTGCGGTGAGCATGATGCTATTCGATCTTAACACCGCGCTGGTCACCATTCCTCCGCTGGTCGGGGGTATCGTGTCATCGCTGATTATGTCGCAGGGCGCCAGTAACGCCGGCCTGGTAGACCTGTCGGTTTTTGCCATTTTGATTTACGTGATGCAGGGGTTCGCCGGATATCCGCTGACCGCGATTATGCTGCAACGAGAAGGCAAAACGCTGCTTGCCCGCTACCGCAGCGGCGAACAGCGCCCTGATGACATTGCCGAAGAGCACGCGATGCTCGCCGTCGGCGAGGAGAAAATGCCGCGCCTGTTCAGTAAAATCCCCGTCAGCTACAACAGCAATTACTTTAAATTCCTGCGTCTGGCGCTGGTCGGCTGTCTGGCCTGGATCGTCGCTGACCTCGCAAAGCCAATCGTGAATATCAGCCCCTTCGTACTGTGTCTGTTTTTTGGCGTCGTATTTACCTCGTTAGGCTTCCTGGAAAAACATACACTGCATAAGGCTAACGGCTTTGGCTTCGCCATTATGGCGTTGATGCTCTTTATCTTTGATACGTTGAACAAAGCCACGCCGGAGATGCTGCTGCGTCTGCTATTCCCGATGGTAGTGTTAATCGCCACGGCGGTGATAGGTATGTTTGTTGTCTCCTGGCTGGTCGGAAAACTGCTTGGCGTCAGCGGTCCGATGGCATTCGCCATCTCTTTGACCGCGCTGTACGGTTTTCCCGCCGACTACATTATTACCAACGAGGCCATCAACGCCCTCACCCACGATGAAAAAGAGCGCCAGATGCTCACCCACCATATGCTGGGCCCGATGCTGGTTGGCGGATTCGTCTCCGTCACCATGGTTTCGGTGGTGTTAGCCGGAATTCTGGTCGGCTACCTGACGCCGGCGATCGGTTGAGCGCGTTGAATTTTTAGCAAATTATGGAGCCATTGATGATTAACCCTGACATCACCGCGATTATCGCCAGACAAGAACAGGCGATGATCGCTTTTCGCCGCGACCTGCACGCCCATCCGGAACTACCCTGGGAGGAGAAGCGCACGACGGATCGCGTCGCCGCCGGACTGGAGGCCATCGGTATCCCTTACCGCCGCACTCATCCCACCGGAATCATCGCCGACATCATCGGCGGCAAGCCGGGTAAAACCGTAGCTCTGCGCGCCGATATGGATGCGCTGCCGGTACGGGAGCTGAACGATCCGCTCGACTATAAATCACAAACGCCCGGGAAAATGCACGCCTGCGGCCACGACGCCCATACCGCCATGCTGCTGACCGCCGCCCATGCATTATATGATGTTCGCGAACAGCTGACGGGCAACGTACGGCTCATCTTTCAGCCTGCGGAAGAGATTGCCGAAGGGGCAAAGGCGATGATACAGCAGGGGGCGATTGATAACGTGGATAACGTTTTCGGAATGCATATCTGGTCGGGCACGCCGTCCGGAAAAATCTCCTGTAACGTCGGTTCATCCTTTGCCTCAGCCGATTTACTGAAAGTGACCTTCCGCGGCCGCGGCGGCCATGGTTCGATGCCGGAGGCCTGCGTCGATGCGGCGGTCGTCGCTTCCGCTTTCGTGATGAATCTACAGGCTATTGTGGCGCGAGAAACTTCCCCGCTGGAATCTGCGGTAGTGACTATCGGCAAAATGGATGTCGGCACGCGCTTTAACGTCATCGCTGAAAACGCCGTTCTTGACGGTACCGTACGCTGCTTTAGTCTTGAAGCGCGCCAGCGGCTGGAGACGGCGATTAGCCGCTATGCCGAGCATACCGCCGCAGTGTATGGGGCGACCGCTCAGGTTGACTACTGCTACGGTACGCTACCGGTGATCAACGAAGAGCGCAGCGCGCTGCTGGCGCAGTCGGTTATCCGCGACGCATTCGGCGATAGCGTCCTTTTCAACGAAAAGCCGACTACCGGCGGAGAAGATTTCAGTTTTTATATGGAAAATATCCCCGGCGCCTTTGCGCTGCTTGGCTCAGGAAATAAAGAGAAAGGCAGCGACTACGCGCACCATCATGGCTGCTTTAATATTGACGAGCAGGTAATGAAAAGCGGCGCTGAACTGTACGCGCAGTACGCCTGGCGCTATCTGCAGCAAAACGCGTTTTAAGCGCCCCCTCCCCCGACGCAGCTCGGGGGAGCATCACATTCCCACCGCCTCTTCTTGAAAATGCCTTGTCGATATCGCAAAAAACAACAACAATCACTCTATTGTTGATGACACGGAGGCACTCATGTCTACCTCGTTTTTTGTCGCTGCCGACTGGCTGGCAGAGCATATTGATGACCCGGAAATCCAGATTATCGACGCGCGGATGGCGCCGCCGGGACAGGAAGAGCGCGATCTTAACGCTGAGTATCAGGCCGGTCATATTCCCGGCGCCGTCTTTTTTGATATCGAAGCCCTCTCCGATCACACCAGCCCGCTGCCGCACATGATGCCGCGCGCGGAGGCGTTTGCCGTCGCCATGCGCGAACTAGGCGTCAGCAGCGATAAGCACCTGGTGGTATACGATGAAGGTAATCTCTTCTCTGCGCCGCGCGCCTGGTGGATGCTGCGCACGTTCGGCGTTGAAAAGGTGTCGATTGTTGCGGGTGGGCTGGAAGGCTGGCGCCGCGATGGGCTACCGCTGGAGCAAGGCCTTCCCGAACTGCCGGAAGGGGATTTTGACGGACGCGTCGATCCGCTGGCGGTCAAGCGGCTGACCGATGTGCTGCTGGTCAGCCATGAAGGATCGGCGCAGATCGTCGATGCGCGTCCGGCAGGGCGCTTTAATGGCCAGGTGGCAGAGCCGCGACCGGGCCTGCGCTGCGGGCATATTCCCGGCGCGCTAAACGTGCCGTGGACTGAACTGGTGATTAACGGCGAACTTAAAACCACCGATGAACTCAACGAGATTTTTGCGCGTCAGGGCGTCGATTTTGAACGGCCGATTATTGCCAGCTGCGGCTCCGGCGTAACGGCGGCGGTCGTCGTGCTGGCGCTCACTACTCTCGGCGTTAACGGCGTTAGCCTGTACGACGGCTCATGGAGCGAATGGGGCGCGCGGACGGATTTACCGATTGAGCCGGCCCAGTAGGCAGTAGATAGCACAACGGGGGCCCGGGCCCCCGTTGTGTTAAATAATTCGATTTTGCTTAAAGTCGCGCAGGAAGCTGCCCCAGCGCTTTTCATAAAACGGCGTAATGTGGGCGATCATAAAGTGGCTAATTCCCTTTTCACCCTCCACCACCTGACAGATGTCAATCGGCTCATCGCCGGGAAGCGTATCGGTCGCCACGCTGCCGGTCGCCTGAATAACCTCCTCAATATCGCCTTCCGCTTCAATGCCAATCAGCAGGTTGGCTGGCGCATCGGCGCTGTCTTTGATAGAGCATAAAAACGCGCGCTTCACCGTTTTCAGCGTCTTAAACAACGCGGTCAGCGAGTCCACCATCTGCGCAGGCGGCTCGGCAACCTCAGACAGCAGCAGCGACTCTCCGCCTTCCAGCACGGTCTGGGTGCTGAGCGGGCTGCCCTCTTCGCCCAGCAGATGGCTGATCTCACGCGGCGCAAACTCTTTGCCGGTGGCGAGTTTGGCATTGAGATAGAGCGTCTCGCCGAGGGTCATGGCAAATAGCGTGCGCACCGGCATCACCACGAAAGACTGTTCGTCCTCAACGGCCTGCTGCAGCGCCGCCAGCGAGGTGAAGAAAGGAATGACCGATGTACCATCATCTTTTTCCCAGTGCTGCAGATCCAGTACGCTGTCTTCAACGACCTGCTCGCCCTGCGCGGCGGCTCCCGGTACCCAAACGGTGGCTTCCAGCAAACTGCGGAAAAAAGCCGGACGATGGCCTGGTTCTATAGCCGCCTTCTCCAGCAGGATTTCTAGCTCATTTTTAGTTTCGGACATAGTAGTTCCACAACGATGATCCCTCCGCCCCGACGCTCTCCTCAGCGGGAGAAAACCGAACGTTGTCTCATCCTCAGGGAGAGAGTCAGGGTGAGGGGAAAAAGTTATTCCGCGGTCAACAGATTCGCAATAGTGCGCACGCCGAGGCCGGTCGCGCCCGCCGACCACTGCTCAACCGCAGATTTGCGGTAGGTCGCCGAGCAGTCGATGTGCAGCCAGCCTTCATGGTAATTCTCCACGAAGTGGGACAGGAAGCCCGCCGCGGTGCTGGCGCCGGCCGGATAGGCCGCGCTGCCGGTATTGTTCAGTTCAGCAAAGTTGGACGGCAGCTGGCCGCGGTGGAACTCAGCCAGCGGCAGACGCCAGAAAGCTTCGTTTTCAGCCTGCGCGCTCGCCAGCAGTCGATTCGCCAGCCTGTCGTCAAAGCTGAACAGGGCGTGATAGTCATTGCCCAGCGCGGTTTTCGCCGCGCCGGTCAGCGTGGCGGCATCGATGATCAGCTCCGGCTTTTGCGCCGAAGCATCGATCAAGCCGTCCGCCAGCACCAGACGACCTTCCGCATCGGTGTTCATGATTTCCACGGTTTTGCCGTTGCGATAGTGAATAATATCGCCCAGTTTGAAGGCGTTACCGCTAATCAGGTTATCGGCACAGCACAGATACAGCTTCACGCGCTTGTTCAGGCCGCGAGTAATGGCGAACGCCAGCGCGCCGGTTACCGTCGCCGCGCCGCCCATATCGGACTTCATTGAGTCCATAAATGCGCTCTGCTTGATGCTGTATCCGCCTGAGTCAAAGGTAATGCCTTTGCCGACCAGACAGGCGTATACCGGAGCTTCTTTGTCGCCAGTCGGGTTATAGTCCAGCGCCAGCAGGACCGGCGGACGCTCGGATCCGCGGCCGACGGTGTGGAGGCCCAGGTAGTTCTGCTCGCGCAGATCTTCGCCCTTAGTGATGCGATAAGAGACGTTATCGCAGGCCACGCTGCACAGCAGGTCTACCGCACGCTGCGCCAGCTGTTCCGGCCCCAGCTCTTCCGCCGGGGCGTTGATGGTGTCGCGCACCCAGTCAATAATGGTCAGGCGGTTATCCAGTTCGCTTTTCTGCACATCGTCAAGAGCTGGCCACTCAACTTTGCGACTGCCTTTCGGGCCTTTATAACCCGCCCAGAACGCCCATGCGCGGTCGGTATCCCAGCCCTCGCCGTCAAGCGCGACATGTTTAATACCCATGCCGTCAATTTTACGCGCCGCGCGCTGAATCAAACCCAGGTCGTCTTTGCCGTTCAGGTGCAGGGCGATGCCGTCGTTATTCATGCTGTAAGACGCTTTTTCTCCCCAGCGCGCATCGGCTGGCTGAGCGGTAAGCGTAATTTTCATAGCTTCGGTCATTATCATTATCCTTCTTAGCAAACGGGCCGCCGTATGGCAGCCCGTAAAGTTCTTTCGCTCGTTGATTCACTCGGCTTAAAACCACCGGGTAAATCATGACGCGAAAATTATTCGGCTTCGTCTAACCAGACTAGCAGAATCGCCTCAAGAATTTTTTCATTGGATGCGTTTGGATCGTCATCAAACTCTTCCAGGTCGCAAATCCACTGATGCAGATCGGTGAAGCGAACGGTTTTCGGGTCGAGATCCGGGAAAGCGTCGTACAGCGCTTCGCCGATTTCACGACTATCGGTCCATTTAAGTCCCATATTAATGCTCGCGTGCGTGGTTGATGGTGTAACGCGGAATTTCGATGACCAAATCTTCGTCAGTCACCCGCGCCTGGCAGCTCAGACGGCTGTCGGGTTCAAGCCCCCAGGCCTTATCCAGCATGTCGTCTTCATCTTCGGTACTTTCAGCCAGCGAGTCAAAGCCTTCGCGCACGATGCAGTGGCAGGTGGTGCAGGCACAGGATTTTTCGCAGGCGTGTTCAATCTCAATGCCGCTACGCAGAGCAGCATCAAGAATGGTCTCACCGGTCTCAGCTTCCACAACTACGCCATCCGGACACAGGTCCTGGTGGGGCAGAAAAACAATTTTTGGCATTTTAAACCTCGTCCACGGATTGGCCTTTCAGCGCGATACGGACCGATTGATCCATACGACGTGCGGCAAATTCCTGGGTTTGTGTGTCGATATTTTTAATCGCTTCTTTGATTGCATCGGCATCATCGCCTGCCGCTGCGGCGCGTACTTGCTCCGCGGCGTCATCGATAGCCTGACGCTCTGCGGCGCTTAACAGCGCGGCGTCGGCGGCCAGCGCGCTGACCAGACTTTCCAGCACGCGTGCGGCTTCAACTTTTTGCTCGGCCAGCATACGCGCCTGGACGTCCTGTTCGGCGTAGCTCATCGAATCTTTAATCATGCTGGCGATCTCGCCATCGGTCAGACCGTAGGACGGCTTCACCTGAATTGAGGCCTCGACGCCGGTCGATTTCTCCATCGCCGTCACGCTCAGCAGACCGTCGGCATCCACCTGGAAGGTCACGCGAATATGCGCCCCGCCCGCCGGTAATGCCGGAATGCCGCGCAGCGCAAAGCGCGCCAGGGAACGGCAGTCCTGCACTAGCTCGCGCTCGCCCTGCATAACATGGATAGACATCGCCGTCTGGCCATCTTTGAAGGTGGTGAACTCCTGCGCGCGCGCGACAGGTATGGTGGTGTTACGCGGAATAACCTTTTCCACCAGGCCACCCATGGTTTCCAGCCCCAGGGAGAGTGGGATGACATCAAGCAGCAGCAGTTCGCTATCCGGCTTATTGCCTACCAGAATGTCCGCCTGAATCGCCGCGCCGATGGCGACGACTTTATCCGGATCGATAGAGGTCAGCGGCGTACGGCCAAAGAATTCGCCGACGCGTTCACGCACCAGCGGCACGCGGGTCGAGCCGCCCACCATCACCACTTCCAGAACCTCTTGCGCCTCAACGCCTGCATCTTTCAACGCGCGACGGCAGGCCAACAATGTACGTTTTACCAGCGGCGCGATCAGCTCATTAAACTGGCTGCGGGTCACTTCACCCTGCCAGCCACCGACATTCACCCGCGCCGTATCGGCATCGCTGAGGGCGATTTTCGCCGCGATGGCCGCGTCGAGCAGCTCACGCTGCAGGCGGTTATCGCTGCGATCGTTCAGGCCAGCCTGCTCGCGCAGATAATCGGCCAACAGATGATCGAAATCGTCACCGCCGAGCGCGGAATCGCCGCCGGTCGCCAGGACTTCAAATACGCCGCGACTCAAGCGCAGCACGGAGATATCAAAAGTGCCGCCGCCGAGATCGTAAACAGCGATAGTTCCTTCCTGACCGGAGTCCAGACCGTAGGCAATCGCCGCCGCAGTGGGTTCGTTCAGAAGACGCAGGACGTGCAGGCCCGCCAGACGCGCGGCATCTTTGGTACCCTGACGCTGGGCATCATCGAAGTAGGCCGGCACGGTGATCACTACGCCGTCAAGCTCGCCCGCCAGCGCCTCGGTGGCGCGTGCGGCCAGCGCCTTCAGAATATCGGCAGAGACGCGAACCGGATTGAGCAGTCCGCCCGTTGTCTGAATCATCGGCAGGCCGTTTTCGCTGGCCTGCAGGTGATAAGGCAGATGCGGGTAGCGGGCCTCGATATCGGCCAAAGAGCGCCCCATCATGCGTTTGACGGAGCTAATGGTGTTGACCGGATCCTGAGCGGCGTTTTGTCGCGCGTCGTAGCCCACCGTCAAACCCGAAGCCTGATAGTTCACCACCGATGGCAGCAAATAGCGCCCCTGATGGTCGGGCAGAGTTTCGGCCTGGCCGCTACGCACGGTAGCAACCAGTGAATTGGTGGTGCCCAGGTCGATACCCGCCGCCAGACGTCGCTGGTGCGGCGCGGCGCTCAGGCCAGGCTCACTAATTTGTAATAAGGCCATAATTGCTTCCGAAAATTAAAAATCGAGCAGTTTTTCTTCGAGTTGTTCCGCACTGCTTCGCAGTTTATCGAGAAAACGCAGCTTGCGCACGGTATCCGCCGCCGCCTCCCACGTCTCGTTATTCAGTTGTTCAACCATCAGCTGATGCCGGATATCAAATTGCGCTTTGACCCGCTTGATAAAACTTTCCAGCCGCGCTTCATCTTTCGCCTTGCCTATCTCATCAAGCTCTTCGCGCAGTTCCAGCTGTTCCATCAGGAACGCGGTATCGCGCACGGTATGCTGCTCGCTGGCGAGATCGAATCCGTGAAGCGAAAGGAGATATTCGGCGCGGGTCAGCGGGTGGCGAAGGGTTTGCCACGCCTGATTGATGGTGGCGGACTGCTGCACCGCGGCAAGCTGTTCGGCCGCGCTGCCGCTGGCGAACTTGTCCGGGTGATACTGGCGCTGTAGCTCCTGGTACCGGGCAGCCAGAGGTTCTAACGAAAGGGTATAGCTGGCCGGTAACCCGAAGAGGGTAAAATAGTCCATAACAACCTCAGGGTTAACGAGATAAAGCAAACCCCACTTACGGATGTCCGCAGTGGGGTTTAGATGACATTGCAATTACACGTTAAAGCTTTCGCCGCAGCCGCACTCGTCTTTCACGTTCGGGTTGGTGAACTTAAACCCTTCGTTAAGACCTTCTTTGACGAAGTCCAGCTGCGTGCCGTCGAGGAACTGCAAGCTTTTGCCGTCGATCACGACCTTCACGCCTTTGTCTTCAAACACGGTGTCTTCTGCCGCCGGCTCGTCAACAAACTCCAGTACATAAGCCATACCCGAGCAGCCGGAAGTTCTGACTCCCAGGCGCAGACCAAACCCTTTACCGCGGTTGGCCAGAAAGGTGTTGACTCGCGCTGCTGCACTGTCGCTTAAAGTAATCGACATAACAAACCTCAACTCTTAATTATTTTGCTTCACGTTTGCTTTTGTAATCCGCAATCGCGGCTTTAATCGCGTCTTCCGCCAGAATAGAGCAGTGAATTTTCACCGGCGGCAGTTCGAGCTCGTCGGCGATATCGGTGTTTTTAATCGCCTGAGCTTCGTCCAGCGACTTCCCTTTCACCCATTCGGTTACCAGGGAGCTGGAGGCAATAGCGGAACCGCAGCCGTAGGTCTTGAAACGCGCGTCTTCAATGATACCTTCATTGTTGACTTTAATCTGCAACTTCATCACGTCGCCGCACGCCGGTGCGCCAACCATACCGCTGCCGACGTTTTCGTCGCTATTGTCGAAAGAGCCGACGTTGCGCGGATTCTCGTAATGATCGATAACTTTTTCGCTGTAAGCCATGATGAATTCTCCTTATTGGTGCCGAATTAGTGATGTGACCATTCAATGCTGTTCAAATCCACGCCCTGCTTGAACATTTCCCACAGCGGAGAGAGTTCGCGCAGACGGCCGATGGAGTTACGGACCAGATTGATGGTGTAGTCAATCTCTTCTTCGGTAGTAAAACGACCTAAAGAGAAACGAATAGAGCTATGCGCCAGCTCGTCGGTCATCCCCAGCGCGCGCAGCACGTAGGACGGCTCGAGGCTTGCGGAAGTACAGGCTGAACCGGAGGAGACCGCCAGGTCTTTCAGCGCCATAATCAGCGACTCGCCTTCAACGTAGTTAAAGCTGACGTTGAGAATGTTCGGCGCGCCCTGCTCGAGATCGCCGTTCAGGTAGACCTCTTCCATATCTTTTACGCCGTCCCACAGACGGTTACGCAGGCCGCGCAGGCGGGCCATTTCGCTTTCCATCTCTTCTTTCGCGATACGGTAAGCTTCACCCATACCGACGATCTGGTGGACTGGCAGCGTCCCGGAACGCATGCCGCGCTCGTGACCGCCGCCGTGCATCTGCGCTTCGATACGAATACGCGGTTTACGACGCACGTACAGCGCGCCGATGCCTTTCGGGCCGTAGATTTTGTGGCCGGAGAAGGACATCAGGTCCACTTTCAGCTGGCTCAGGTCGATAGGCAGCTTGCCCACGCTCTGGGTCGCGTCAACGTGGTAAATGATACCGCGGGCACGGCACATCTCGCCGATGGTAGCGATATCCTGCACCACGCCGATTTCGTTATTCACGTGCATAATGGAAACCAGGATGGTGTCATCACGCATCGCGGCTTCCAGCTCTTTTAAATCGATAATGCCGTTACGCTGCGGGGCGAGGTAGGTCACTTCAAACCCTTCGCGCTCCAGCTGACGGCAGGTATCCAGCACGGCTTTGTGTTCGGTTTTGCTGGTGATGATGTGCTTGCCTTTTTTCTGATAAAAGTTGGCTGCACCTTTAATCGCCAGGTTATCGGATTCCGTCGCGCCGGAGGTAAAAACGATTTCGCGCGGGTCAGCGCCGACCAGCTCGGCAATCTGATTACGGGCGATATCTACCGCCTCTTCAGCCTGCCAGCCAAAACGGTGTGAACGAGAGGCCGGGTTACCAAAGGTCCCGTCCAGGGTCAGGAACTGCATCATTTTCTCGGCAACACGCGGGTCCACCGGCGTGGTTGCGGAGTAATCGAGATAGATCGGTAATTTCATTGCTCTATAAACTCCGTACATCGCTTCAATGCAAGGAATCAGGCAACCGGCTGGATGTACGACCGAGTACACAGGATGTCGGAGCATCCCGGCCTGATTCGAAAATCTTTTTATCTTTTTTACTCAGTTCGTTTCAGCTTGCAGCACATCGCTGCAAGATGAAACTGAACGAGAACTACGCGCGCAGTTTGACGTCGATAGCGTCCTGAGCACGGGTATTACGCTGGGATTCATGGTTGTGCTGACGACCGGAGACATCGAGGATTTCCTGGTTATTCACCAGTTCGCCCAGCGTGATGTTATTCAGAAAACCGGTCAGTCGCTCGCTCAGATCGCGCCACAGCGCGTGAGTAAGGCACTTATCGCCGCCCTGGCAGCCGCCTTTACCCTGACAACGGGTGGCGTCAACGGATTCGTCTACTGCGCTGATAACTTCGCCAACTGCGATGCTACCCGCTTCTTTACCTAACAGATAACCGCCGCCTGGACCACGTACGCTGGAAACCAGACCATTTTTGCGCAGGCGAGAGAACAGCTGTTCCAGATAGGAAAGCGAAATTCCCTGACGCTCTGAAATATCAGCCAACGGAACCGGACCCGATTCAGAGTTGAGCGCAACGTCAAGCATCGCGGTCACGGCATAACGCCCTTTAGATGTCAGTCTCATGTCTTACTTAACCTCAAACTCGCCCCTGCCCGGGCTTTTTATTAATATGGGTATTGCATAGCAAGGGCAAGTCTGACATTCCCGAGTAAATTGGTCAACTATTTACTTGACTGTTTTAGTCAGGTATTTGGCTTTCCGTGCCGTTTCACTTCAGCGCGGCCTGACGCCCTCACTCCGCCCCTCTTCCACAGGGAGAGGGGAACCCGCAACGACCGTGCCAGCATCGCGCCGCCGGGCAACGGCGGGCACTATTATTCTTTATTTTTCTGCTGCTGCTCAATTGACGCCAGCATGCCGCGCAGGATGTTTAGCTCCTGGCTTTCCGGACGGGCGCGAGTAAACAAACGGCGCAGTTTGTTCATCACCTGACCCGGGTGGCTGGCGCGAATAAATCCGGTTGCCAGCAGCGTCTGCTCCAGATGACCGTAGAAACGCTCTAAATCATCCACCAGCGGATACGGGGTTTCCTCATGCTCAACGACAGGTTCATTTTGTTCCTGCGCCGCCAGCCAGGCCATCCGGACTTCATAGGAGATAACCTGTACCGCCATCGCCAGGTTCAGCGAACTGTATTCCGGATTCGCGGCAATCGCCACGTGGTAGTGACACTTCTGCAGCTCTTCGTTAGTCAGGCCTACGCGTTCGCGGCCAAATACCAGCGCGATCGGCGCATGCTTCGCTTCCGCAACGCTTTTCAGACCGCATTCACGCGGATCGAGCATCGGCCACGGCAGCGTGCGAGAACGGGCGCTGGTTCCCACGACCAGGCTGCATCCCGCCAGGGCTTCATCGAGGGTATCAACGATGTTGGCATTGCCAATCACGTCGCTGGCTCCGGCCGCCAGAGCGATGGCCTGAGAATCAGGTTTAACCAGAGGATTGACCAGCCAGAGGTTGGTTAACCCCATGGTTTTCATTGCGCGGGCGACGGAGCCCATATTGCCGGTGTGTGAGGTTTCTACCAGTACGATTCGAATATTTTGCAGCATTATGGTTCTTCGGCTAAAGATTATTCGTGCATGCTATCATAAAACGGAGACATAAGCAGATTTCACTGTTACTATATGCGCCGTTTTTTCCTGTTCTTTAACATCCAGTGAGAGATACCGATGCATCCGATGCTGAACATCGCCGTGCGCGCAGCGCGCAAGGCGGGTAATTTAATTGCCAAGCACTACGAAACCCCTGACTCCGTAGAAACCAGCCAGAAAGGCAGCAATGATTTTGTGACCAACGTCGATAAAGCCGCAGAGGCGATGATTATCGAAACCATTCGCAAATCTTACCCGCAGCACACCATCATCACCGAAGAAAGCGGTGAGCACGCTGGTGAAGATCAGGATGTTCAATGGGTTATCGATCCACTGGATGGCACCACCAACTTTGTAAAACGTCTACCCCACTTCGCCGTATCCATTGCCGTACGCATTAAAGGCCGTACTGAAGTAGCCGTGGTTTACGATCCAATGCGTAACGAACTGTTTACCGCAACCCGCGGTCAGGGCGCGCAGCTGAACGGCTACCGCCTGCGCGGCAGCAGCGCTCGCGATCTCGATGGCACGATCATCGCCACCGGCTTCCCGTTCAAAGCAAAACAGCATGCGACCTCCTACATGAACATCCTCGGCAACATGTTTACCGAATGCGCGGACTTCCGCCGTACCGGTTCCGCCGCCCTGGATCTGGCCTACGTTGCTGCTGGCCGCGTTGACGGCTACTTTGAAATCGCGCTGAAACCGTGGGATTTCGCGGCCGGCGAGCTGATCGCCCGTGAAGCCGGCGCTATCGTCTGCGACTTTACCGGTGGCCATAACTACCTGCTGACCGGCAACATCGTTGCAGGCAACCCGCGCGTTGTGAAAGCGATGCTGGCCAATATGCGCGAGCAGCTGAGCGAAGCGCTGAAGCGTTAATTTCTCACCGCATGAAAAACAAAAAGGAAGCCGCGGCTTCCTTTTTTTATCGCTTCAAAACGGACGCAGGCCGCCGCCCGATGGCATCGCGCTGCTCCACATCACTATCGCCGCCGCCAGTAAGATGACGCCTCCGGCCAGCGCCAGCGTTGCCCAGCCAATCTGCTTCCACAGCGCCGGCGCCCGGCCGGCGCTCAGCCTGACCGCCAGCTGACGGAAGCCATGCACCAGCAGGGCCAGCGCGCTAATCGTTAACGAGGTACCTGCCGCCATCGCCATCGCGGCCGCCATGCCCCAGCTAAATACGCCGATAACCTTGCTGAATAACAGCACCATAATCGCTCCGGAGCAGGGCCGCATCCCCATTGACAGCACGATAGCCAGCCGCGCCCGCCAGTCGTCGCCGCTTTGCAGCTGTTCCGGCGCCGGCAGATGCTGATGCCCGCAGCCGCAGTTGGCGTGATGAACGTGATGCGCGGTGAAGGCGGTGAATGTCGGCCGGCGCAGCAGTACGCGCAGCTTTTTTAGCGCACGCCAGCACAGCAAAAGGCCCAGCGCGCCGACCAGCAGATAGCTTCCCTTTTCCAGCCAGAAGCTGCTCAGATGCAGCTGTCTTGCCGGCAGCCGCAGCAGCGTCAGCACCACGACGATTAAGGCGATGGCCACCAGCCCCTGCAGCAGCGAGGCGGCCAGGGTCAGACCGATGCTCGATTTCAGCTTCGATGGATGGGTTGCCAGCCAGGTGGTTATGACCACCTTGCCATGCCCCGGCCCCAGCGCATGCAGGACGCCGTAGGCGAAGCTAAATCCCAGCAGCGACAGCCCGGCAGCGGCAGGATTCTCCGCAACCGCCTGCAGAAGCCGACTCAGTTCGACATTCAGCGCGCGCTGCCAGACCGCGCTTTGCAGCAGCACCTGCGGCCAGGCCCGCCATAGCCAGAAGCCAGCTCCGGCTGCCAGCAGCAGAAACAGCGCCAGCGGCCACAGCTGACGCCAGCGCGGCGAACGGCCGTTTTGTGCAAAAATCACTGACATTGCAGCGTTACCTTTTGCGCGAAGTAATTCCCCAGTTCCATATCCTCCGGCGGCGCATCCGCTTTATCCAGCGACTGCGCGTAGGACAACATTTTTTCATTAGGTTTCGGCGTCATCACTTTTGCCGTGCAGCCCGCTGTCATTGCAGCCGGCAGAACAAAGTCTGCGTCCTGGTCATAATACATATCAACATAATAAGTTGGGTCGTAGGTGGAAAAGGTGAAGGTTTGCCCGGCCAGAGGCTGCGGCTTCGCCAGCGGCAGAGTAAAAGAGAGTACCGCCTGATGGCCGCTGCGCTCAAGGCCATAGCCATCGGGCCGATTATCAAACTTCACTCTCTCACCGTTATGCCACAGCTCGCTGAAATAGTGCTGGCCCAGTACGTTAGCCATCACTTCCGCCGCCAGCTTTTTCCAGATTTCGCTACCGGGTTTGGCGTTGCCCGCATCATAGAGCAGATCGGCGGAGGTGATTTCATCCATCGTCCAGCGCATTTTAAAGCCGGTAAGTTGCCCATTTTCCGCTACGGCCTCGGTTTGCAGACTAATGAAACTGTGCGGATGCGCCGCCGCAGATAGCGATAAAAACATGAAAAACGCTACGCTGACGCATTGTTTCACTCTCTTCATCTGTTCCTCGCGTGAAAAATTCTGTGAACCCCGCCAGCAATCCTGATGTAAAGACCCGGAAATGCCCTGTTCACCCGCAATACATTAACTACTCTTAACGAAAACCCTAACTGGAACTAACCGGATGATGACAGTGATTGAACCACCATCTGTGCTTTCCAGTCCACAGCGCCGTAGCCAGGTGCTCCTGATGTTTTATCTGCCCGGGCAGTCCGTGACGCCCGAATGGCTGGGTAACCTCACCCAGGTTGATGAGGATACCGCCCGGCAGGACATCGCGGAGACGGGACGCGAAATTCAGCGTTATCACCGCTTGACCCTGACTTCACAAGCGGACGGCAGCTATCGGATGGAAGGCGCCGCGCTCGATCAACGCTTATGCCTGCTGCACGGCCTGCGCCGCGGGCTGCGCCTGTGCCCGCATTTTGTCAGCCACCATTTTACCCCGGCTCTGAAAACGCAGCTTAAACAGCAAGGTATCGCACGCACGCTCTATGATGACACCAATCTTCAGGCATTGGTCAACCGCTGCTCGCGCGCCCTGAACCGGCAGTTTGACTGCCGCGACGTGCATTTTCTGCGTCTTTATTTACAGTATTGTTTGCTGCAGCACCACCTTGGGCAGAGTCCCTCTTTCACTCACGAGCAGCAGCGCTGGGCGCAGGCCGCCGCCGAATTTGCCCTCGCGGAGGAGATTGTCCGCCACTGGCAGCGGCGGGTTGCGGCAGCGCCCCACGCAGGAGAACAGCTGTTTTTGACCCTGCTGTTTATGCTGTTGAAAACTCCCGATCCTATTCGCGATGGTCATCAGCAGGATCGACGTCTGCATCTGGCTATATCTGGCCTGATTCACCGCTTTCAGAACCTGGCGGGTCGTCCGTTTAGCGATGAACAGGGGCTCAGCGATCAACTCTATATCCACCTCTCGCAGGCGTTACATCGCAGCGTTTTCGCTATCGGTATCGATAACGCGCTGCCGGAGGAAATTGGCCGTCTTTATCCCCGCCTGATGCGCACCACCCAGGCCGCACTGGAGGAGTTTGAAGCCAGCTGGCAAGTGCGGTTTAGCCAGGAGGAAGTCAGCCTGATCGCGGTGATTTTCGGCGCATGGCTGATGCAAAAAAGCGATCTGCAAGAGAAGCAGGTGGTGCTGCTTACCGATGATAATCCGGATCTTGAGCAGTCGCTGGAGCAGCAGCTGCGCGAGTTAACCCTGTTGCCGCTCAATATCAAGTATTTGAGCGTGAGCACCTTTCAGAAAGAGGGCGCCCCGAAGGAAGTGACGCTGATCGTCACTCCCTATACCACCGCGCTACCGCTGTTTTCACCGCCGCTGTTTCATGCTGAAGAGGCGTTCAGCGATCATCAGCAGCAGCAGATTTGCAAAATGCTGGAGGCCTAGGCTACCGCTTTTGGCCTCACCACCAGCGCCGGTAAGGCCACCAACGCCATTACCCAGAACACGCCCTGGTGCAGATGCTGGTAGAGGAAACCGGCAAATACCGTCATCACCGCAATGCTGCCGCCCATCGCGACGGCGGAGTAGACCGCCTGCAGGCGGATCACTTCGCTGCCCTGACGCGCTGCGATATAGCGCATCGCCGCCAGATGGCACACCGTAAAGGTGCCGCAGTGGAGGATCTGCGCGACGATAAGCCAGGGTAGCGCCGTCGTCCAGCCCATCAACGTCCAGCGAATCAGCCCGCACACCGCGGACAGCAGCAGTAGATCGCGGGCGCTAAAGCGACGGAAGACTTTTTTGCTCAGCGCGAAAATCACCACTTCCGCCACCACGCCAAGCGACCACAGATAGCCCACCGCGGAGGCCGAATACCCCGCCTCCTGCCAGTAGATAGCGCTAAATCCGTAGTAGGCGGCGTGCGCTCCCTGCAGCAAACAGACGCAGGCGAGGAAGCGCCAGCTTTGCCGCACCAGCGTAAGCCAGGCCGCCAGGCCGGCCGCTTCCTGCTGGCGGGACTCTCCCTGCGGCTGCACCGACGGTTTCAGCAGCATGCCGAGCAGCATTGAAGCAATACCGACGCTGAGCATCACCAGTATCATCCGGTAGTCATACAGGCTGACCAGCTTCCCGGTTAGCGCCGAACCAATGACGAAAGCTATCGATCCCCACAGACGCACGCGCCCGTAGTCCATGGTGATCTGCTTTTGCCAGGTATTCGCCAGCGCGTCGGTGAGCGGCACCAGCGGCGAGAAAAAGAGGTTAAAGCCGACGATAATCACCATTAGCCAGGCGACATGATGGCCGACCCAAAATGCGAGCGCAAAAAGCAGCGTCAGCAAAGCCAGAATGCGTAGAGAAGAGATCAGTCGGGACGGGTCGCTGACCCGCGGCGCAATCAGCAGGCTGCCAAGAAAACGCGACACCAGCCCGGCGCCGAGCAGCATACCGATGGTTTCCGGCGTCAGGCCAAGTCCGGAAAGCCAGACGCTCCAGAAAGGCAGGAAGATACCGTAGCTAAAGAAATAGGTGAAGTAACTAAGCGCCAGCCAGCGCGTGGAGTGTAAGACCATGATTCCCTCCCGAATGGAGGCGACAGTCTGGCGATAAAGCGGGGCGGGTGCAAGAGGCAATTATCCTGCCCGTCTCCGGGCAGGTTCAGGATTAACAGGAATGAATTTTCAGCGTCATTTTTTGCCGCATGCTCTCACCGCATAACAGCGTATTCAACTGACCAAAGTCCGGACGATGATGATCGTCAGGCGCATGGCTCATGGGTTCAAAACAGAAGAAATCAAACGCATACCCCTTATCAAACGCCGGGTCGGAAACAAAGACGAAATAGCATGGCGCAGGCGGCTCGGTGGTCATCGAAAGCTGATACCCCAAATCCGGCTGCTGGATTGCCACAGCGCCATCCCAGCCGGAAAAACCATTGTTCACCCAGTGCGTAGGCAGCGGGGATGGATGATTGAAATCCAGCTCCGACGGCAAGCTTTCTTGATGCTCACCGGTTAGCCAGTGCTCTTTTTCAAGCCAGTAGCCGTTGGTATGCGCCTGCACGCGGGTTTCTGACGACAACGGGAAATAGGGGTGCCAGCCAAGGCCAAACGGCAACGAATCGCCATCATTAGTGACAACCAGCTCTACCTCAATACCGTTCTCGTTCAGAGTAAATAACTGCTGCGCCGTATAGCGATAAACGCCCTGCGGATGGATATACTCTAATTTAAGCTGCGTCGGGGATTGCTCAAGGCAGCGCCAGGCATTCAGCCAGCCATCGCCGTGAAGGTAATGGCTATCCCACTCAACGTTAGGCCGTAACTGATACTCTCCCGTCGGCGAACAAAACCGATTCCCACTGACCCGGTTACCAAACGGCACGAGCGGGAAACAAGAAGATTCCACCGCAATTCCACTTTTCCGTCCCGGGCGCAGCACGGGGACCGATTTCCCCTGGTTCCGCCACCATAGTCCTTCGATAGCGCCGCCCTGATCCGCAATCTCAAGCCGCAGCGTTCCGTTTTCCAGCGTATAAAGCGTCATCTGGCCTCCTTAATCGGGAAAATTAATCACCACTTTGCCGCACTTACCGCTCGCCATCAGCGCATAAGCGTCTCCCGCCTGCTCAAGAGAAAAACGATGCGTAATGGCGCTATGTGGCCAAAGCTTCCAGTCGGTCAGATCGCGGGCGCATTTTTCCATATGGAACAGGCTGGTCACCCAGGAGCCGATAATACGCCGCTGGTGATGCATCAGGTCGGCGCTCACCTCAAATTCAACTTTCCCGGTTTCACCGATATAGACCACCCGCCCCCAGTCCGCGGTCGATTGTAGCGCCAGCAGGCGTCCGGCAGCATTACCAGAACAATCGAGCGCAACGTCTGCACCACCGTGCGTCAGTTCGGCAATCAGCGCCGGAAGGTTTTCCGTCGTCGCCAGGAATCCGTTGTCCATCACGCCAAGCTGCTTTGCCGTCGCCAGGCGATCCGGAAGCATATCGACGCCGATAACGCGCTTCGCGCCGCGTCCCTTCGCCAGCATCATAGCCATCATGCCGACCGGCCCCAGACCAACCACCAGAACATTGTCGCTACCGGATACTTCGCCGCGCAAAATGCCCTCATAGGCAGTCCCAACGCCGCAGCTAATAAACGCCCCATCTTCGTAGCTCAGGGCATCCGGAAGATGAATCAAGTCTTTTTCTTCCGCTAATAAATATTCCGCATGACCGCCATCGCGCTGCCAGCCGTAGGCCGCTTTGCCCTCCCCGGTACAGGAAATAGGGAAGCCGCGGCGGCAGTTAGAGCAGAACCCGCAGCCGGAAATATGGTAAACCAACACCCGATCGCCCGCTTTAAAGTGGCGGCATCCTGC
This sequence comes from Klebsiella sp. CN_Kp066, assembly GCF_040065135.1. Lineage (NCBI taxonomy): Bacteria > Pseudomonadati > Pseudomonadota > Gammaproteobacteria > Enterobacterales > Enterobacteriaceae > Klebsiella > Klebsiella sp. CN_Kp066. Next base: position 53,944 of record NZ_JBEAIU010000039.1, read on the forward strand.
GCCCGTTTCAATAATTTGCCCACACGGCTCATGGCCATTAATAAACCCCTGATACAGGGGCTTATCCGGTGCCGCAGCGGTACCACGGTGCTGATGATAAATATAGTGCACATCGCTACCGCAAATTCCTGAGGATTTCATTTTAATCAGGACTTGGTTAATTCCTGGGGTCGGCACAGGGACTTCTCTAAGCTCAACTGTGGAGTTTCCGGGTAAAAAAGCAGCCAGCATTGTTTTCATAATTCCCTCTATACAAATTAATAAACATTAATGTTTGATTTTATTATTGCGTTGGGTCAGCAAAATATTCGCCAGCACCGCCACCACAATAATTAATCCGCGAACAACCTGCTGGAAGAATGAATTAATCCCCAGCAGCACCAGTCCATTGCCAATAAGGGTTATCACCAGCACCCCTAATAAGGTGCCAAACAGCGAACCGCGGCCGCCCGACAGCGCGGTACCTCCAACCACCACTGCGGCAATAACATCAAACTCCAGACCATTTGCCGCCCCCGCATTACCCGACCCCAGTCTGGCAGCCAAAAGAATTCCCGTGATCGCGGCCAGCAAGCCGGAAAGCGTAAAAATCAAAATCCGTACGCGTTTGACGTTAATCCCGCAAAGTTGGGCCGCTGCAGCATTACCACCGGTAGCAAAAACGGAACGGCCAAACGCGGTCTTACGGCTGATAAAAACAAAGATGGCGAACAGAATCAGCATAATTAATGCCGATACGGGAATACCAAAAAACTGCCCACCCAGCCAGTCCAGAATCTCACTTTCATCAATAGGTACCGGAAGCGCGTTGGTCATAAACAATCCCATACCACGTAATGCGCTCCACAAACCTAAAGTGGCAACAAAACTGGGAACGCTGAATACTCCCCGAAGTACTCCGGCTAGCGTCCCAAGAGCGGCTCCAAGTAATAAAACCAGCAGGCAGGCTACGCTAAGCGGTACTTGAAACTGCAGCAGGTAAGCCAGACAGACGGAGATAAACGCCACCATAGGTCCGACGCTGACATCTATCTCGCCGGAAATAATAATCAGCGTCATCGCCCATGCGGCAATCCCGATCGTTGCGGCATCGCGCAGCACGTTCATTTGATTGCTTAAAGAAATAAATCCCGGCGCGTTAAATGAAAAAATCAGATACAAAATAGTAATAACCACCAGCAGGCCAATTTCATTAATATGACGGCTGATAAACTGCTTCGGTGTAGCTCTTTTGCCTTGCGGCAGCGTTAATGATGAGGCGGACATCTGTGAGTTCCTCAATAAACGTAATGGCTAATGCGTGGATAAAATTGCCGACATTAATTCATCGACGTTGACAGGGGCTAAAAGCTCGCGGCTAAACTCGCCGTTTTGCAGTAGCAAAATACGATCGCACACTAACGGCAGCTCTTCTATTTCGCTGGAAATGAATATGATACTTTTACCTTCAGCAGCCAGCTCCCGCACAATGCGATATATCTGCTGCTTGGCTTCGATATCGACTCCACGCGTCGGTTCATCAAGAAGTAATATTTCGCTACCGGCGTAAACCCAGCGCCCAATCACCACCTTTTGCTGATTGCCACCCGATAAGGTCCCAATTGCCGTTTGCGTAGTTGCCGCTTTAACCGTCATTCGGCGCATCACTGCCGCCGTCAATTCCTCGATCCGTTGCCAGTTCAGGACGCCGCGTTGACTCACCTTATGCCGGTTAGTCATCACCGTATTTTCATCCACACCCAGTAGTGGAATAATCCCCGCCTCCTTACGGTTTTCCGGGGTATAACCTACGCCGCTTTTCAGCATGGTAGCGTATTCCGGCCGCATAATTCTTACGCCATTGAGCGTAATTTCCCCGCTGGAGAAAGGTTCTAATCCAACGATCGCCTTAAGTAACTCGCTACGTCCAGACCCCAGCAGCCCGGCAATGCCCAACACTTCGCCGCGGTGTAACGTAAAGCTAATATTGTGCAACTTAGGCGGATGGCATAACTGAGTGACATGCAGAACCGGCATCGTAAGCAAGGTATCAGACTTCACCAGCGGGAGATCAACATGCTCTTTGCCCAACATCAGCGAGACGATTTCCTGGGTTGTCGTACTATCCAGAGTGACGTCCCCCGCCACCTGACCGTCGCGCATGATGGTCGCGCAGGATGCAATTCGGCGGATTTCTTCCATACGATGGCTAACATAAATCACCGCAATGCCCAGCGCCGACATCCTTTTTACCGCGTTGATCACCAGCTCAACTTCCGCATTCGCCAGCGAGCTGGTCGGTTCATCAAGAATGACCACCTGCGGCTGGCCTTTCATCACGCGGGCAATCTCCACTAGTTGCTTTTGTGCCGGACTGAGCGTATCGACCAGGGCATCAGGCGGAACGTCCACCCCGAGAGCGGCCAGTGCTTCAGTGGCATGATGGGCCATAAGAGACTGGTCAATCATGCCGCTACGCCGCGGCCACTCTCCCAGACAGAGATTCTCCGCCACCGTTAATCCTTCCACCAGGCTCAACTCCTGGTATACAGCTCTGACCCCCAGCTCCGCCGCACGTCGCGTCAGCGTGGCATCGTTACCCTCAAGACGAATTCCTCCCAACCAGATTTCGCCGCTATCAGGACTTTCACTGCCGGTTAGCATGCGAATAAGCGTCGACTTTCCCGCGCCATTTTTTCCCAATAGCGCGCGAACCTCCCCCTTTGAGAGAGTAAAATCGACGTTATCAAGCGCAACGACGCCGGGATAACGTTTATTGCCCCCGATGATTTTCGCGACCGCCGCCGAACCATTTTCTATTACCGTCATAATATCGCTACCTCTATTAGCTGACATAAGTCATCAAGGCAGACCATCGACATGGGTAGCCAGCCACTGCTTTCCATCTTCAGATTTAACGTAGATATCGATATCGACAGGAATAATTTTATTTTCCGCGGGAGTTTTATTAATTACGTTCATGGTTTGCGCAAAAACGGCGTTGCCCATTTTCTTACCGGAAATATCCACAACCGCCTTCAGCACCTGATAATTCTGTAATTCCTGCGCGATTTCCGTTGTCATATCAGAGCCAAATACGGCTATTTTTCCCACTTTGCCCTGGTTACGTACCGCTTTAACCGCGCCCAACGTCGCGCCGCCCGACTCTCCCATAATGGCGTCCAGGTCAAGTGAGGAGATAATCAACTTCTCGCCCACAGAAATAGCTTTATCGAGAACGGTCCCTTCCTGATTAGCGACAATCTGCATACCCGGAACGCGAGCTTTTAGCGCAGCTTCAAAGCCTTTTCGCCGCTGAACGCATACTTCGAACGCTTCACAGTTAATGACCGCAATTTTTGGCGCGCCGATATTGTTGGCAATAAAATAATCGGCGGCAGCGTCACCCAGCTTTTTACCAAATTCAAGCGGATCGCCAACCAGATAAGCAGATACATACTTATCCACGCCTTTCTCATTAATACAGGTGTTGTAACAAATAACCGGAATACCCGCATCACTGGCCCGGCGAACCGCGCGACTGCTGCCATTTTCTGAAACGGCAGAAAGAATGATGGCATCAACGTTACGCGCAACCAGCGTATCAATAAACGAACTCTCTTTAGAAATGTCTCCCTGAGCGTTGGTTTCAATCAACTGAATTTTTGCCTGGCTCTCTTTGGCTGCATCCTGCACGCCCTGACGAACACCGGCATAATAACCCTGAGTATCAAGATAGATAGCACCGACGGTAACCTCTTTCTCTGCACTAAAACCCGGGAATGAAATACTCAACAACGTTAACAGTAAACATGAAAAAAATGAGACTGCTTTATTTTTAGGCATACGTGCCTCCTGTAGGGTCAGGCATTTATTGTTGTTTGGTTTCGGCGGCAAACGGGCATGCCGCCGAACGATTTCACGTATTCTAAACATCTCGGGAAAAGCGGCGGGTCAGGCCGCTCAAAAATTACAGTAAACACTCTTTAGTTAATGAGATGCATCACAAACGGCATTGTTTGTCGGAACAGCGCAGCCTTCGCCCATGCCGGGTTCAGTGCTTCCAGCCCGGAAAGCGCCTGCTCATATCGTACTCCTCCGCCCAGACCCGCTGTCGCCAGAGTGCGCACGAACAAACATTTCTCCTGATGCTGCTTTTGAATATCGGCATAAAGCGCAAGCAGATCCGGCTGTGATACCGCGAAGAAGTCAGCTTCCACCTGTTCCACCTCCATATGCTGCGCCCACTGCAACATGTCGATGAAAAGCTGGTTGCTGGCCGAGTGTTCGCCAATCATCCGCAAGGCGATGCCTTGCCAGAAGAGATAGTCCACCGGCTGGTCGTTGTAGTAGTTGTGAATATTGATCGTTCGATCGCCCAACGCGGCTTTCTGGAAGCATTCAACGGCACGTTCTTCCCTGCCCTGTTGCCTGGCGCATATTCCCAGCCAAAACCAGATATCGTTATCGGTTTGCCCCGGCAGTCGCCCTTCGCTAAGGTTATCCGGATAGTGCAGTGCGGAAATCAATAGTTCCTCAGCCTGCTGCGGTCGCTGCTGATGGATATGCTGCCAGGCACGAAGTAGGTGATTGATAATAAACTGACTGGTTATTTTACCTTCACCGCCTTCCCACGGATGAAATTTACGTGATGAAAGAACACCAGCCGCTTGCTCAGTCTTCCCGGCCAGATGCCAAAGATGCAGTAGCTCCGCTGTTAAATCATCACGCTTCAACGCCGTAGCAAGATTAGCCTCCAGCCGGGCAAGGCGTTTTGCTGGCTCTGCGGCAGTGAGCTTATCCAGCAGATCGCGTTCAAACAGCAGCCGCGCATCTTCAGGCTGCTGTTCGCAGGCTTTATCGAGGCATGTGGCCGCCAGCTCCGCGTTAGCGTGTTTATTCCATGCATGAATCGCCAGCCCTCGCCATGCGTCAGCAAAATCAGGCGCCATTTCAACGCAACGCTGCCACAGGAGAGTCGCTTTCTCATAGTTACGCCGGCTGTAGTGGAAACAGGCGAGCAGATGCTGAGCGAAATAGCACTCGCTCACCCTCTCCAGAGCCGCTACTTCTACCAGCAGATTGGGGAAACGCACGAAATCAGGAAATACTTCGCGGGCGCGGTTTATCAGAGCGGTACGTTCACTTCCTTTGCTCAGGCTAGCTTGTAGGTAGAGCGGCAGCGTTTTCTGGCAGTTAAGCGTAGCCAGTACGGCTTTAGCCCGATCGGCCATTCCCCAGCTCAACAATAAGCCAGCGGTTTGCAAAGCGTTAATATCCCGCGACTGGCATACGCCAACCCATTGCGCGTAATCCGACTCCGCTTCTGATAGCGTCGCCTTGATCCACCAGAGGGTAGGATTTAGAGGATAGTCGCGCAGCAGTTTTGCAATCTGCTCCTGCGCCTCGCCGCGACGACCAGCAAGATGTAGTAACAACGTTTCCAGAGACAGCACATCCTGGTTGGTCTGGCATGCCAACAGGCTTTGCTGGCAGAAATTCAGTGCATCGTCATAGCGCTGGTTTCGCGCAGCCAGCCGGGCAAGTCCGTAATATCCTCCCGCTTTGCTGTTGCCGCTCCACACCGCACGCCAGAAATCCTCCTGCGCTTCGTGCCACTGCTGTAGCCGCTCTCTGGCGCTGGCGCGGATCAGGCTCGACTGGCCGCACTGTGGGTTTTTATTCAGGCGATGGGCACGCGCCAGCGCCTGAGTCGCATAAACGATCGCCCGAGTATAATCAGCACGATTATACTCCAGCATCGCCAGTGCCAGATTGCAGCGGTAATCCTGCGGATCCAGTTCAATGCCGCGAAGGTAATAGTCGAAAGGGGAACGGCTGGCGTGGTGATACTGCTCCAGATGCTGGCCGATAAACCATGCTTCATCCACGCTGAAAATCTTTTCCGCGCTTAACGGAGCTTTCGCCACTTCTGGTAGCGGAATTTCCTGCGGTTGATGTTCCTGATAGCGTAAAACGCACCTGCCCTGGCTATCAAACAGCTCCATCGTGAGACGCGCGGGCTCTATATCCGCAAGCGCTCCTTGCGCAACCGAGCACGGCGTAAGCTCAATCATTTCATCCAACAGTGGCTGCGGGTTGCCCTCTTCACAAACGGTAAGACGATGCGCGGTCAGAGGAGAGATGGCATATATGCCCCAGGCGATACCGTCGTCATCGCGCTGCAGCTTAATAACCGCATCGCGCGAGGCGTTCTGTACCATGCCTAGCGAGTGGTAAGGCAGGAAGTATTGCTGAAAGCGTTTTTCTTCAAACGGATCGAGCCAGGTAAAATCCGGCTGGTTATCGGCAAAAATACCGGTCATCAGTTCGATATACGGCCCGTTCTCATCGGTCAGACTTTTATCCCATGCCTGGCCAAATTCGCTATAGCCCCAGCTCCACTGCTTTTTACCCGGAGCAATATGATGATCCGCAACGTGTAGTAACCCGCCATTTTCATCATGGCACCAGGCGCCGACAAAATCGTATTCTGATTTTTCAGCCATGTAGGAGGTCGGGACTGGAACGTTCTTATAGCGAGAGATATCGACGCCCGCCGAGTAATCCACTTTGTAATAGGTACCTGTGGCTATCGGAAAGGCTGACACCGCGCGTTTGCCGTGATCGAATACCGCGTTAACATCCGGCGGGAATACGCTTTGATGTCCCTCGCCGCCTTTGACCGCAGGATTTGCCCACCATAAAAAATGGCGCGGCGTAACGTTGCTGTTATAGACCCTGCTTCCAATCTCCAGCGCAGCACGCTCAGGACGCAGAGTAAATCCAGTCATCACCTGAAGCCCATGCATCGGCTCAGTCTCACCAACCCACACAGTTTTTGAGCCATCCTCATTTTCACTAATGGTAAAATCCACTGGCATATAGGTGGTGGGGCGATGGTGTTGGGGCCAGTTGAACTCTATTCCCCCGGAGATCCATGGGCCCAGTAGCCCCACCAGGGCAGGTTTGATGACATCATTGTGATAAACGAAATCGCGTTGTCTAACCTTATCCCACGCGCGGTGCACGCGCCCCCCTAGCTGGGGCAGGATCATAATCTTGATATAATCGTTTTCTAACCATACTGCCTGCCAGGCCTTTAGCGTTTTATCCTCACTCAGCGTATCCGTCACACCATAGGGATACACGGCTCCAGAGGACCCTTGATAAACCCGATTTTCCAGAAACATGGGATGAATATCCTGTGCCCCCGTTTCATAGGTCGGGATATGTACCGTTTCCTGCCAAACGTTTACTGAACTCATAATGCCCTCAAAGTTAACAAGACATACTGAAATGAAATAATGAGGGCAGTGTAATAGACAGAACCAAGGTATTTACGCACAATAATCACGCAATATAGTTAACAAGGTTTAGTCTATGAAAGCCTGCATTAATAACCAGCAAATTCGCCATTACAACAAGGGTGTGCTGCTGGAGTATCTGTATCGTAAGAAACGAGCCAGTAAATCGACTCTTGCACGACTGGCGCAGATCTCTATTCCCGCAGTCAGCAATATTCTTCAAGAGCTGGAGGAAGAAGGACGCGTCGTAAATGTACAGGATGACCACCTTTCACGCGGTCACAGCAGCGGAGCATGGCTTATCGCACCCGACGGCGACTGGACTTTATGCATGAATATCACGCCAACCAGCATTGAGTGCCAGCTTGGGAACGCCTGCCTGAGCCCGAAAGGAGAGGTGGAATACCATGCGATTGATGCCCCTACCCCCCAGTCATTACTTACCGCCATTGAAAAGTGCTGGCATCAGTACCGTAAGAATTGGCCCAATCGCAAAATCAACTTGGCACTGGCGGTTCATGGGCAGGTTGATGCAGGCACCGGCGTATCTCAGACCATGCCGCAAGCCCCCTGGAAACAGTCGGTAGAGATGAAATATCTGCTGGAAGAAAAGCTCAATGTCCGCGTTATGGTCGATAACGACTGCGTGATGCTGGCGCTAGCGGAAAAGTGGCAAAATGATGGTCAGTATCGGGATTTTTGCGTGATCAATGTCGATTACGGCATCGGTTCTTCATTCGTTATCAACGATCAGGTATGGCGCGGCAGCCTCTATGGTAGCGGACAAATCGGCCATACGATCATTAATCCTGACGGTGTGGCCTGCGATTGCGGCCGATACGGCTGTCTGGAAACAGTAGCCTCCCTCAGCGCATTGAAAAAGCAGGCAAGGATGTGGCTAAAAACACGTCCCGACCTCGCCAATAATCCTGAAACACTTACCATCGATGCCTTAATAGATAAATGGCAACAGGGAGATTCACGCCTCCAGGCTTGGGTTGAAGAATCGGCAAATGCCATCGGTCTTAGCCTTTATAATTTTCTTAATATATTGAATATTAATAATATTCTTTTATACGGTCGCAGCTGTGGTTTTGGGGAAGAGTGGTTGAATATCATTATCAGACAAACGGGGTTCAACCCATTTGATCATCGTGACACGACACGCATCAGAGCCACCCAAATCGGTTTTGGCACACTGACCCGCGCTCAGCAGCTGATGGGGATCGGTTATCTGTATGTTGAGGAGCAACTGCAGACGCTGCGTTAATCGTCAGGGGGACGTGGCGGAGCGCAAATTTGTGTATTACGTTTAAATCACACGTCTCTCATAACGAGCTGATCATGAACACTCTACGCTACTTTGACTTTGGTTCCTCCCGCTCTCTGCTGCTGCTGATTGCGCGTATCGCGGTAGTGGTGCTGTTTATTCTTTTCGGTTATCCCAAGCTGCTCGGCTTTAGCGGCACGGTGCAGTATATGGCCTCCTCCGGCGCGCCGATGCCAACGCTTGCGGCCATCATTGCCATTATTATGGAGGTGCCGGCGGCCATTTTAATTGTGCTGGGCTTTTTCACCCGCCCGCTGGCGGTGATCTTTATTTTTTATACTCTTGGCACCGCGGTGATTGGCCATCACTACTGGAATATGTCCGGCGATGCGGTACTACCGAACATGATTAACTTCTGGAAAAACGTCAGTATTGCCGGAGCCTTCCTGCTGCTGGCAATAACCGGGCCCGGAGCGATTTCGCTCGACCGCCGCTAATCAACAGGCACAAAAAAGGCCGCATCAGCGGCCTTTTTTAGCTCAACGCTAACGCTTACGCATAGACCGGGAAGCGTGCGCAGATATCCAGCACTTTACCCTTCACGCGCTCAATGACCGCTTCGTCATTGATGTTGTCCAGCACGTCGCACATCCAGCCGGCCAGCTCTTTGACTTCTGCTTCCTTAAAGCCGCGACGGGTCACCGCCGGAGAACCGATACGGATACCGGAGGTCACAAACGGGCTCTTCGGATCGTTCGGCACGCTGTTTTTGTTGACGGTGATGTTGGCGCGGCCCAGGGCTGCGTCAGCTTCTTTACCGGTCAGGTTTTTATCGACCAGATCCAGCAGGAAAAGATGGTTTTCAGTGCCGCCGGAAACCACTTTGTAGCCGCGGTTCAGGAACACTTCGACCATCGCTTTAGCGTTTTTCGCTACCTGCTGCTGGTAAACTTTGAACTCTGGCTCCATCGCTTCTTTCAGCGCGACGGCTTTCGCCGCGATAACGTGCATCAGCGGGCCGCCCTGGGCGCTCGGGAATACGGCAGAGTTCAGTTTTTTGTACAGCTCTTCGCTGCCGCCTTTCGCCAGGATCAGGCCGCCGCGCGGACCAGCCAGGGTTTTGTGGGTGGTGGTGGTCACGACGTGAGCATGCGGAACCGGGTTCGGGTAAACGCCTGCGGCGATCAGACCGGCAACGTGAGCCATATCGACGAACAGGTATGCGCCGATGCTGTCAGCGATTTCACGCATTTTTGCCCAGTCAACCACGCCGGAATAAGCCGAGAAACCACCGATAATCATCTTCGGTTTATGTTCCTGAGCCTGCTTAGCCATATCGTCATAGTCAATTTTACCGGACTCATCGATACCGTAAGGGATGATGTTGTACAGTTTGCCAGAGAAGTTGACCGGAGAGCCGTGAGTCAAGTGGCCACCTTGCGCCAGGTTCATACCCAGAACGGTATCGCCCGGCTGCAGCAGAGCGGTATAGACCGCGAAGTTCGCCTGGGAGCCGGAGTGCGGCTGCACGTTAGCGTAGTCAGCGCCGAACAGTTCTTTAGCGCGGTCAATAGCCAGCTGCTCTACGATATCGACGTATTCACAGCCGCCGTAGTAGCGCTTGCCCGGGTATCCTTCAGCGTATTTGTTGGTCAGCTGAGAGCCCTGCGCCTGCATTACGCGCGGGCTGGTGTAGTTTTCGGAGGCGATCAGTTCGATGTGCTCTTCCTGACGTACTTTTTCTTGCTCCATAGCCTGCCACAGTTCGGCATCATAATCGGCAATGTTCATTTCACGCTTTAACATCCGCATCTCCTGACTCAGCTAACAATAAAATTTCGGCCTAAAAAGGCGGTCCACCTGGACAACGGCCCACAGTATAACTGAATCATTCTGCGATAACAGGTCTTGACAAAGGATTTTACGCAAACGATTGGCTCCGCATTACACAAGGCTTTGAGCAATAAAGCACCTTCGATTATCAACGGATTTCTTTTCAGGTTTGTGATGCAAATAATTCATGTTGTAACTGTCTTAAGGTAAAGCGTTAAAGAACCATTTACAAAGCAGGGGTATTTTTATAAGATGCATTTAATATGCATCATTAAGATAACTTATAAAGGAAGCTGCTATGCTCGACGCCCAGACCATCGCTACGGTGAAAGCCACCATCCCCCTGCTGGTTGAAACCGGTCCAAAACTGACCGCTCATTTTTACGACCGCATGTTTGCTCACAATCCCGAATTAAAAGAAATCTTCAATATGAGCAATCAGCGCAACGGCGACCAGCGCGAGGCGCTGTTCAACGCTATTGCCGCCTATGCCAGCAATCTCGAGAACCTGCCCGCCCTGCTGCCGGCGGTAGAGAAAATCGCCCAGAAGCACACCAGCTTCCAGATTCAACCCGAGCAGTACAATATTGTTGGTACTCACCTGCTGGCGACCCTCGATGAGATGTTCAGTCCGGGCCAGGAAGTACTGGATGCCTGGGGCAAGGCCTACGGGGTGCTGGCCAACGTCTTTATTAATCGTGAAGCGCAAATCTATAACGAAAGCGCCAGCAAAACCGGCGGCTGGGAAGGCACCCGCGCATTCCGCATCGTCAAAAAAACGCCGCGCAGCGCGCTGATTACCAGCTTTGAATTTGAGCCGGTCGACGGCGGCTCGGTAGCGGAATATCATCCAGGCCAGTATCTGGCGGTCTGGCTGAAGCCGGAAGGTTTTCCGCATCAGGAAATTCGCCAGTACTCTTTGACCCGCAAACCCGACGGTAAAGGCTATCGTATCGCGGTTAAACGTGAAAACGGCGGCCAGGTTTCAAACTGGCTGCATGATTCAGCGAAAGAAGGCGACGTGATTTATCTGGCCGCGCCGGCCGGTGATTTCTTCCTCAACGTGGCGCCGGAAACCCCGGTCACGCTGCTCTCCGGCGGCGTCGGTCAGACGCCGATGCTGGCAATGCTGGACACGCTGGCAAAAGCGCAGCATCCGGCGCAGGTGAACTGGTTCCACGCGGCAGAGAACGGCGACGTGCACGCCTTCGCGGACGAAGTGAAAACGCTGGGTGAAACGCTGCCGAAGTTTACTTCTCACGTCTGGTACCGCAGCCCGAGCGAAGCGGACCGTCAATCCGGCGCGTTTGATAGTGAAGGTTTGATGGATTTAACGGCGCTGGCCGACAAAATCGGCGACCCGCAAATGCAGTTCTATCTCTGCGGCCCGGTGGCGTTTATGCAGTTTGCTGCGAAGCAGCTGGTAGATCTGGGCGTGAGCAGCGGCAACATTCATTATGAGTGCTTCGGCCCGCACAAGGTGCTGTAAACGGAGCGATAAATGCAGGCGGCCCGGGAATTCCGGACCGCCATCCGGTTTGACAGCTTAAATCGCCGCGTCGTCTTCTTCGCCGGTACGGATACGAATCACGCGCGCGACATCAAAGACAAAGATCTTACCGTCGCCGATTTTGCCGGTCTGCGCCGTACGGATAATGGTATCCACGCAAGTGTCGACGATATCATCGGTAACAACGATTTCGATTTTCACTTTCGGCAGAAAATCGACCATATACTCCGCGCCGCGATACAGCTCGGTATGCCCCTTCTGACGGCCAAAGCCTTTCACTTCCGTTACCGTCATACCGGTGATGCCGACTTCGGCCAGCGCTTCACGCACGTCATCCAGTTTGAAGGGTTTAATAATCGCATCAATCTTTTTCATGGTGTTCCTGTTTTAGTCGCGTAACCGGTTGCTAACCGTATCATAACTTGCGCCACCATCCGGAGCTACTCTTTAAAGTCGTTAGCGTCGAGCTCGTGGCGCGACAGCAGCTTATAAAATTCGGTGCGATTGCGCCCGGCCATCCGGGCCGCATGCGTGACGTTCCCTTTGGTAATTTGCAGCAGCTTGCGCAGGTAATTGAGCTCAAACTGATTCCGCGCTTCGACAAACGTCGGCAGCGCGGTGTTTTCCCCTTCCAGCGCCTGCTCTACCAGGGCGTCGCTAATGACCGGCGAAGAGGTCAGCGCCACGCACTGCTCAATCACGTTCACCAGCTGGCGCACGTTGCCCGGCCATTTAGCGGCCATCAGCCGCTTCATCGCATCCGTGGAAAATGCGCGGACAAAAGGTTTATGGCGATCGGCAGACTGGCGCAGCAGATGGTTCGCCAGCAGCGGAATATCTTCCGTACGCTCAGCCAGCGGCGGGATTTTCAGACTCACCACGTTGAGACGATAGAACAGATCTTCACGAAATTCGCCTCGCGCCATGGCCTTCGGCAGGTCGCGATGGGTCGCAGAAATAATCCGCACATCAATATCGATATCGCGATTGCTGCCCAGCGGGCGCACTTTACGTTCCTGCAGAACGCGCAGCAGTTTCACCTGTAGCGCAACCGGCATATCGCCAATTTCATCAAGAAACAGGGTCCCGCCTTCCGCGGCCTGGAATAGCCCCTCGCGATTGCTGACTGCGCCGGTAAAAGCGCCGCGCGCGTGGCCGAACAATTCTGACTCCAGCAACTGTTCGGGAAGCGCGCCGCAGTTAATGGCGACAAAAGGTTTATCACGGCGCGGGCTGGCGTTATGAATTGCCTGGGCGACAATCTCCTTGCCGGTACCGCTCTGGCCGTTAATCAGCACGCTGACGTCCGACTGCGCCACCATCCCGGCCTGCTCCAGCAGTCGCTCCATCAGCGGGCTACGGGTCACAATCGCCTGACGCCAGCGCTCGTCGGTGGTTGGCGCGCTCTGCTCCAGCGCGTCATCAATCGCTTTATAAAGGGCGTCTTTATCCACCGGCTTGGTGAGAAAGCTAAACACGCCCTGCTGGGTCGCGGCAACGGCGTCCGGAATGGAACCGTGCGCAGTGAGAATGATCACCGGCATCCCCGGCTGAACCTTCTGGATTTCGCTGAACAGCTGGAGTCCGTCCATCTCATCCATCCGCAGGTCGCTGACCACCAGATCGACCTTGTCGCGACTTAGCGTGCGCAGCGCCTCCGGCCCGCTCTCGGCGGTCACTACGCTATACCCTTCGCTGACCAGACGCATACCCAGCAGCTTCAGCAGCCCCGGATCGTCGTCCACTAATAGCAGACGGGCGGGTTTACGGATCGTCATGAATCACCTCCGGGACTTTATCGCCGCCGTGCCCGGCGTCAGAGCTGAAGTTCCCGCCGGGTTTACGGCTGGAGAGCTGACGCTCGATATCGGTGAGATTCTCCAGCTTGCGGGTCGTCAGTTCGAGCTGACTGCGTAGCTCAATTTCCTGCTGTCGCAGCGTCTCCAGCTCCGCATCGTTTGACTGCTGCAGTTTGGCGTAGCGGGAACGCTCGTCAATCAGCTGAAGCTGCCGGCCCTGGGCATCGCGCCAGAGCTGATAGAGCGGGCGCACCTGAGGGGCGATTTGCGGGCTGAAGCTATCCAGACTGGCGACCAGTTCCCGGCGCTCGTTAGGCGTAATTTTGGCATCAGCCAGTAAAATGCCGCGCTTAAAGGCATCCTGCCAGCTGTCGCCGCTGTGCAGCCGGGCCTCCGCCCGTGCCTGCACCGGAGCAAGACGATCGGCGCAGTCAATTCCACGCAGCCAGTAGAGCGGATTTTTGTCGCTGGCTTCGCTTTGCAGATTCCAGATATCAGCGCACTCCACCGAAAGAAAATCGGCGACCTGATGCTGCGGCAGCGCGGAGAGCGTTTTGCCATCCGCGGCGTATGGTGATGTAGAGGCGGAACATCCCGCCAGCGCCAGGCAGGAAATGCCTGACAGCAGCCATCCCCTGAGGGGACGGACAAATGCGAAGAAGTGGGACATATTCACCCGATAGTTAGACGTTATTTTTTCCAGACTCGGCGACGGGGAGCGTGATACGAAAACAGATTAGCCCTGACTTCTCATCAACCAGGCTCAGCTCGCCCTGCATTTGCCGTACGCAGTCGCGGGCAATGCTCAGCCCCAGACCGCTGCCTTTTACCGCCCCTTTACGCTGGTGGCTTCCCTGATAAAAAGGCTCAAAAATCATGTTTCTTTCTGCGGACGGGATCGGCTCGCCGTCGTTAATGACGTCAATGCGCACCTGCTCGCCGTGCCGATAGCTATGGATTCGAATGTTACCGGATTCAGCACCATAGTGCACCGCATTGGAGTAGAGATTATCCAGTACGCTCACCAGCAGAGCGGGCTCCGCTTCGCAAAAACGCTCGCTGAGCAAAAGTTCGGTATGCATCATTTTAGCTCTTGCCGGCAGGCTATGGGCAGAAACCACATTTTCCATCAGTTCGGCCAGGTTGACCGTCTCGCGCGCAATCGGGCCATCGGCCTGTTTGCGGTTATAGTCCAGCAGCTGCTCAATCAGCTTTTGCAGGTTGCGGCTGCTGTTATCCAGAATCTCCACGATCTCCTGCTGCTCGGGCGTCAGCGGCCCGGCCACCCGGTCAGCGAGCAGTTCCGTCCCTTCGCGCATGCTGGCCAGCGGCGTTTTCAGCTCATGGGAAAGATGGCGCAGGAACTGATGGCGCTGGGATTCCAGCCAGGCAAGGCGTTCGCTCAGCCAGATAATGCGTTTACCGACGGAGCGCAGCTCGCGCGGGCCGGTAAACAGCGCGGCATCGTCCAGCGATTTCCCCTCGCCCAGTCGGTTGATCATTCTTTCAATGCCCTTTACCGGGCCGATAATCATGCGGGTGAACAGCAGCACCAGCGCCAGGCTGAGCAGGAACAGCACCAGCGCCTGCCAGCCGAAGAACTGGCCGCGCTCGGCGATTTCCTGCTGCAGCTGCTGTCCACGAGAATAGACCACCGTCCGGGTTGCCTGGACCATGTCGCTATTGGCGGAAGCAAACGCTTCCAGGCTGACTGCTGACTTCGCCGCCGGGCCGCTATTTTTACACTGCAGCTCGGCCAGATCGTCGAGATCCTGACGCAGCGCCTGCCAGATTTTTTCATCAGGCAGAACGCCCGCGTGAGCGTCAAGCATTTCGCTGTAGCGTTGGCGTTGATTTTGATAGACCCGCGCCAGCGTCGGATCGTCCAGCACGCAGTACTGCCGGTAGCTACGCTCCATTTCCAGCGACGCGTTAATCATCGCCTCGCTGCGGCGGGCGTCGATAAGGGTGGTGCGATTAATATGCGCCGCCTGGGCGCTGAGGGCGTTAAGGCTTTGCCACGCCTGCCATGCCAGCACCAGCAGCGGAAGCAGGATCAGCACGAAGGATAGCGTGACCAGCTGGCGCAGCGAACGGGGGAAAAGGGAGAGTCGCTTCACGGATAGGGTCTCAATCATTAGCTCACTACGATGCTACCTGAATATACCCAATATACTCTATGGATTTTGAGTTACAGGAAGGCGGCAAAGCTGAGAATCCCCGGGAGCTTACTCAAGTAAGTGACCGGGGTGAACAGATGCGGCCAACGCACCTGTAGCACAAAAGACGACGAGTATAATAAAGCCAGGCTACGGGAGCCTGGCTTTATTAAGAAATGAGGCGGTGCCTTACTCGACGTTTCGCCCGATGACTGATAAAGCAGAGCTGTTATCAGGAGTTGGACGGCAGGCACCTGTTTGTGCGTCATTCGAAGTTTATGTAGCGCGTCCCGAAGGGGCTGACATAAGAAGGTGAATGAGCCACTGGTTATAATTATGCACGAACTATGCCACATCTCAAAACATTTCATTAACACAATGAAATATAATGTCTTTTTACTATTTATGGGCACGGATGATGATGGTCGCTTTTTGTACAAAGTGTCGCTTATTAGCAACATCGGGTGAATGATTCAGTGATGCCTTTATGAATCAATAAGTTAAATGTCACCTTTTGACGACACCACCATAGCGCGTTTGTCGGCGATCCCCGACACCTGCTTTCGAAGTACCCCACAAATAAAAAAGCCCCCTGCGTGGGCAGGAGGCTTAATTCGATTTGTAAACGATTTTTAGCCCAGCTGTTTACGCGCGTTGCGGAAAATACGCATCCACGGGCTGTCTTCGCCCCAGTTTTCCGGGTGCCAGGAGTTCGACACGGTGCGGAACACGCGTTCCGGGTGCGGCATCATGATGGTCGCGCGCCCGCTTTCGCTGGTTACCGCAGTGATACCGTTCGGCGAACCATTCGGGTTGGCCGGATAGTTTTCCGTCACCTTACCGAAGTTATCGACGAAGCGCAGCGCCACCAGGCCTTTACTTTCCAGCTGCGCCAGATGCGCACCATCGCGAACTTCCACCTGCCCTTCACCGTGGGATACGGCAATCGGCATCATCGATCCCACCATACCCTGCAGCAGCAGAGACGGGCTCTGCGTCACTTCAACCAGGCTGAAGCGCGCTTCAAAGCGGTCAGACTGGTTACGCACAAAGCGCGGCCACAGGTCGCTGCCCGGGATCAGCTCGCGCAGATTAGACATCATCTGGCAGCCGTTGCACACGCCCAGCGCCAGGGTCTGCGGACGATGGAAGAAGGTGGCAAACTCGTCGCGAACCCGCTCATTGAACAGAATCGATTTCGCCCAGCCTTCACCGGCGCCTAAAACGTCACCGTAGGAGAAGCCGCCGCAGGCCACCAGCGCCTGGAAATCAGCAAGACCGGTACGGCCCGCCAGCAGATCGCTCATGTGCACGTCGATGGCATCAAAGCCGGCGCGATGGAACGCCGCGGCCATTTCTACATGGGAGTTCACGCCCTGCTCACGCAGCACCGCGACCTTCGGACGCGCGCCGGTGGCAATATAAGGCGCAGCGATATCCTCATTGATATCAAAGGAGAGCTTCACGTTGAGCCCTGGATCGGCATCGTTGGCTTTCGCCTCGTGCTCCTGGTCAGCGCATTCCGGGTTATCGCGCAGACGCTGCATTTGCCAGGTGGTTTCTGCCCACCACATGCGCAGCGTGGTGCGGCTTTCGCTGAATACCGGATGACCGTCGGCCTCGATGACGAAGCGATCGCCCGCCGTAGCCTGGCCAATATAGTGAACGCAATCCGCCAGGCCATGAGCGGCCAACGTGGCTTCCACGGCCTGACGATCGGCGGCACGAACCTGAATGACGCCGCCAAGCTCTTCGTTAAACAGCGCGGCCAGGCGATCCTCGCCGAGCGCGGCGATATCAACGTTGACGCCGCAGTGGCCGGTAAAGGCCATCTCGGCCAGGGTGACCAGCAGACCGCCGTCGGAACGGTCGTGCCAGGCCAGCAGCTTATCTTCAGCCACCAGCGCCTGCATTGCGTCCCAGAAGCCTTTCAGCTGCGCGACATCGCGAACGTCGGCAGTCACATCGCCAAGCTGACGATAAACCTGCGCCAGCGCGGTCGCGCCCAGCGCATTGTTCCCCTTGCCTAAATCAATCAGCAGCAGGGCGTTGTCTTCGGTGGAGAGCTGTGGGGTGACGGTACGGCGTACGTCTTCCACGCGGGCAAAGGCGGAAATCACCAGAGACAGCGGAGAAGTCATCTCGCGCTGTTCAGCCCCTTCCTGCCAGCGGGTTTTCATCGACATGGAGTCTTTACCCACCGGAATAGTCAGTCCCAGGGCAGGACAGAGCTCTTCGCCCACCGCTTTTACCGCTTCATATAAACCGGCGTCTTCGCCCGGGTGACCGGCAGCGGCCATCCAGTTTGCCGACAGCTTCACGCGATTGAGCGCGCCAATCTGCGTCGCCGCGATGTTGGTCAGCGCCTCGCCAACAGCCAGACGGGCGGAGGCGGCGAAGTCCAGCAGCGCCACCGGCGCACGTTCGCCAATGGACATCGCTTCGCCGTAGTAGCTATCGAGGCTGGCGGTGGTGACCGCACAGTTAGCCACCGGAACCTGCCACGGCCCCACCATCTGATCGCGCGCCACCATACCGGTGACGGTGCGATCGCCAATGGTGACGAGGAAGGTTTTCTCCGCGACCGTCGGCAGGTGCAGCACGCGATTCACCGCGTCGGCAATCGTGATGCCCTGGCGTTGCAGACTCTGGCCCTGCGCTTTCAACGTCTGCACGTCACGGGTCATTTTCGGCGTTTTGCCCAGCAGCACGTCAAGCGGCAGGTCGATCGGACGATCGTCAAAATGGGCATCATCAAGGCTCAGATGCAGCGCTTCGGTTGCTTCGCCAATCACCGCGTACGGCGCGCGTTCGCGGCGGCACAGCTCATCAAACAACGGCAGTTGCTCCGGCGCAACCGCCAGCACATAACGTTCCTGCGATTCGTTACACCAGATCTCCAGCGGGCTCATGCCCGGCTCATCGCTGAGGATATCGCGCAGCTGGAATTTACCGCCGCGTCCGCCGTCGCTGACCAGCTCAGGCATGGCGTTCGACAGACCGCCAGCGCCGACATCGTGGATAAACAAAATCGGGTTAGCGTCGCCCAGCTGCCAGCAGCGGTCGATAACCTCCTGGCAACGACGTTCCATCTCCGGGTTATCGCGCTGTACGGAGGCGAAATCGAGGTCGGCATCGGACTGGCCGGAGGCCATTGAAGAGGCCGCGCCGCCGCCGAGACCGATGTTCATTGCCGGACCGCCGAGAACAATCAGCTTCGCGCCGACGACAATTTCGCCCTTCTGCACGTGTTCGCCGCGAATGTTGCCGATTCCGCCCGCCAGCATAATGGGCTTATGGTAGCCGCGCAGCTCTTCGCCGTTGTGGCTGGTTACCTTCTCTTCATAGGTACGGAAATAGCCGTTGAGCGCCGGACGACCAAATTCGTTGTTAAACGCCGCGCCGCCCAGCGGACCTTCAGTCATGATATCCAGCGCGGTAACGATACGATCCGGTTTGCCGAAATCTTCTTCCCACGGCTGTTCAAACCCCGGAATCCGCAGGTTGGAAACCGAGAAACCCACCAGGCCGGCTTTTGGCTTCGCCCCGCGTCCGGTGGCGCCTTCATCGCGAATTTCGCCGCCGGAACCTGTCGCCGCGCCCGGCCACGGAGAGATCGCCGTCGGGTGGTTATGGGTTTCGACCTTCATCAGAATATGCGCGTCTTCCTGGTGGAAGTCGTAGCGACCGGTTGCGTGGTCGGCAAAGTAGCGCCCCACGGCTGAACCTTCCATTACCGCGGCGTTGTCTTTATAAGCAGACAGCACGTAGTCCGGGGTTTTCTCGAAGGTGTTTTTGATCATTTTGAACAGCGACTTCGGCTGCTTTTCGCCATCGATGACCCAGTCGGCGTTAAAAATCTTGTGTCGGCAGTGCTCGGAGTTAGCCTGCGCGAACATATAGAGTTCGATATCGTTCGGGTTGCGGCCCAGCGTCTGGAAAGCATCCTGCAGATAGTCAATTTCGTCATCCGCCAGCGCAAGCCCCAGACGGAGGTTGGCGTCAATCAGCGCCTGACGCCCCAGGCCCAGCAGGTCAACGCTGGTGACCGGCGTTGGCTGATGATGGGCAAACAGTTTTTCACCCTCTTCCAGCGCGCCGAAAACGCTTTCCATCATGCGGTCATGAAGTTCGGCCGCCACCAGCGACCACTGTTCATCGTTGAGGCTGCTGGCTTCGACGTAATACGCGACGCCGCGCTCAAGGCGCACAATCTGAGACAGGCCGCAGTTATGGGCGATGTCGGTAGCTTTAGAAGACCAGGGAGAGATGGTGCCGGGACGGGGGGTAACGAGCAGTAGCTTGCCGGTTGGGGTATGGCTGCTTAAGTTCGGGCCATACTTGAGCAACCTTGCCAGACTCTCGCGATCGTTGTCGCTGAGCGGGGCGCTAAGGTCGGCAAAATGAACGTACTCGGCATATATCGTGCTGACCGGAAGGTTGGCCGCCTGGAAACGTGCCAGCAGTTTATTGATACGGAATGCCGACAGTGCAGGTGAACCACGCAAAATTTCCATCATAAGTCTCTCGTCTTCGAAGCTTTCATGGTGAGCCAGGGGGGAAACGGGCGCCATTATAGTGAATCCTGCGCC
Organism: Klebsiella sp. CN_Kp066; assembly: GCF_040065135.1. Classification (NCBI taxonomy): domain Bacteria; kingdom Pseudomonadati; phylum Pseudomonadota; class Gammaproteobacteria; order Enterobacterales; family Enterobacteriaceae; genus Klebsiella; species Klebsiella sp. CN_Kp066. The sequence continues at coordinate 74,393 of NZ_JBEAIU010000039.1, forward strand.
CCGACGAAACCGTTTGCGTAGAAATAAAATGATTGCCAGGGTTTATCAATAAATGTGACCCTCCTCGCGAATAAGTTGCCAACTGGCGCATTCTTAAGCAAAATGCCGCTCATTCCACGACAACCTTTTACTTATTCTGGTCATAGTCTGCTGAGGAACCCGAAGCTGCAGAAGATTAACTATCTGAAAAAATTAAAGATTAATTATCTGCTCATCGGCATTGTGACTCTCCTGCTGGCGGCTGCCCTGTGGCCGTCTCTCCCGTGGATGGGTAAGCCGGAAAACCGCGTGGCCGGGATCATGGCGCGCGGAGAACTGCGTATCAGCACCATTAATTCGCCAATGACCTTCGCGACCATTAACGATCGGACCTACGGTTTTGATTATGAGCTGGCGCAGCAGTTTGCCGACTACCTCGGCGTCGAGCTAAAAGTCACCGTCAGGCAGAATATCAGCCAGCTGTTTGATGACCTCGATGAAGGCAAAGCCGATATGCTGGCTGCCGGCCTGGTCTACAATTCCGAACGGGTGAAGAACTATCAGGTCGGGCCAACCTACTACTCCGTTTCGCAACAGCTGGTTTATCGCAAAGGCAGCCTGCGTCCGCGCAGCCTGGCAAATCTTACCGCCGACCAGTTGGCGATTGCTCCCGGACACGTGGCGATTAACGATCTTCAGGCCCTAAAAAAGCAAAAATACCCCGATCTCGACTGGCGCGTGGACGAGAAACGCGGGACGACGGCGCTGATGCAGGCGGTTATTGATGGCAAACTCGACTATACCGTTGCTGATTCGGTCGCCGTCAGCCTGTTCCAGCGCGTCCATCCGGAGCTGGCCGTCGCGCTTGATATCAGCGACGAGCAGCCGGTCACCTGGTTTAGCGAAAAAGGTGAGGACAACTCCCTGCCGGCGGCAATGCTCGATTTCTTCAATAATATTAACGAGGACGGCACACTGGCGAGGCTGGAGGAGAAATACCTTGGTCACGGCAACGATTTTGATTATGTAGACACCCGTACCTTCCTGCGCGCCGTGGAAAGCGTGCTCCCGGACCTGCAGCCAATGTTTGAAAAATATGCCCGTCAGATAGACTGGCGGCTGCTGGCGGCTATCTCATGGCAGGAATCGCACTGGGATCCGCAGGCCACCTCCCCGACCGGCGTTCGCGGCATCATGATGCTGACCCGCAATACCGCTCAAAGTCTGGGCCTGACCGATCGTACCGACGCCGAGCAAAGCCTCGACGGCGGCATGCGTTATTTACAGGATATGATGAATAAAGTGCCGGAGTCGGTCCCGCAGGATGAACGCATCTGGTTTGCGCTGGCGGCTTACAATATGGGCTACGCGCATATGCTCGACGCAATGGCGCTGACGAAAAAGCAGAAAGGCAACCCGAATAGCTGGGCCGATGTGAAGCAGCGTCTGCCGCTGCTAAGCCAGAAAAACTACTACAGCCGGCTGAAGTACGGCTTTGCACGCGGCCACGAAGCCTACGCCTACGTCGAAAATATCCGTAAATATCATATTAGCCTCGTGGGCTATCTTTCTGAAAAAGAGAGAAAGGACGCCCAGATAGCGGCACTAGGCGAGCACTATCCGGCAGTCATGCCGGAGGAGCTGGGTAAGGAAGAGCAGTACGCCATGTCCTTTTTCAGCTTCCGCGCAGAAACGCTGGTGGACAACGCGAAGCTGAAAATCCCCGGTACGGGGCATTAACCTTCCACTTGCCGGCTAGCTCGCTTCAGCGCTTTTTTCTCTTCGCGTCGCCAGCGGAAAAAATCGCTCAGCATGCCGGAACAGGCCTCAGCCAAAATACCTTCCGTTATCTCGACCCGATGGTTCATTCCCGGATGGTGCAGCACGTCGATGAGCGACCCGGCTGCGCCGGTTTTCGCATCTCTGGCGCCAAAAACCAGCCGAGAGATGCGACTATGGACCATCGCCCCGGCGCACATCACGCAGGGTTCAAGGGTAACGTACAGCGTTGCGTCAATCAGACGATAGTTTTGCTGCACCAGTCCGCCCTGACGCAGCGCCATAATTTCGGCGTGCGCGGTCGGATCGTGACGTCCGATTGGCCGATTCCAGCCTTCGCCGATGACCTGATGATTATGCACCAGTACCGCGCCGACCGGCACTTCGCCCTCTTCCCAGGCGCGTTTCGCCAGCGTCAGAGCGTGACGCATCCAGTATTCATCATTTAATTCATGGTCAGACAAAGCGGGCACTCCTGCAGAAAAGCGGGGCGCATTATACATGGACGTTATGTATTACACACTATTCTAACTGCTGAAGATCGCCCTGCGGCGTCACCCGCCAGCGGTGCTGGCAAAAATAGAGCAGCGGGTTATCCTGCTCGCTGTCGCTGTAGCCGCTGTACAATCGCAGCGGAGCGCCGATTTTTTGTTCCAGCTGCGCCACTTTTTCATTGCCGAGGCAGCGCAGGGTTAATCCCCAGCCGCCGCAACGACGCTCCATCCGGCTGGCGATCAGGTTCACTCGCGGCAGCCAGGGAGTATCAAAATAAACCTGCTCAACCAGCGACTGCGGCGAGCCGGTAATCAGCCAGACGTCCGCATCGGTGCTGGTCAGATAGTTGTTGAGCCGCGCCTGTACTACCGGGAACGCCGTGACGTGCTGGCGAAACCAGCGGGCGAAACTCGCCTCAAGGCGTTTCAGGTGACGCTCGCTGCGGCCAAAAGTTGACGCCCACAGCAGCAGGCTCATCGGCCAGCGCGCAGCGCGTCCAAACAGCATCAGCCCGGCGGCAATAACCGGTAATAAAGGAATCACCAGCAGGACATTTAGCGGCTGGTGGCGCAGGACATAGCGCAAAAAGCTGCCGAACATATCCTGCTGATGTAAGGTTCCATCCAGATCAAAGAAAACCACTCTCCGCGTACTGCTATTCAAAACCCACTCCCCTGAACGATCGCCTGATAACCAATAGCTTAGCAGTCTTAAGCTGCGAATAGCGAAAACATACGCTGTTGTTGAATCCGGATTAAGAAAACGCTTCTGCAGAGAAATCTGAAGCTCAGAATTTTTAATTCGCAGTAATCCTCTTATAATCGAATACAAAATTCTTTCAGTCGAGGGTGAAGCCGTCCTCCGGAGCCGCTATGAACTGTTTGACCCGTATTCGCCAGCGCTACCCAACGCTGGCCGCAAGCGATAAAAAACTGGCCGATTTCATTCTGGCCCAACCGGATAAAACCCGCCACCTTAGCTCACAACAGCTGGCGGGCGAAGCCGGGGTCAGCCAGTCAAGCGTAGTCAAATTTGCGCAGAAGATGGGTTTCAAAGGTTTTCCGGCATTAAAGCTGGCGTTAAGCGAAGCCCTGGCAAGCGCCCCTACGCCACAGTCCGTGCCGGTACATAATCAGATCCGCGGCGACGATCCTCTCCGTCTGGTAGGCGAAAAACTCATTAAAGATAATATCGCGGCCATGCACGCTTCGCTGGACGTCAACGCCGAAGAGAAGCTGTTCGAAGCCGTCACGCTATTGCGCCACGCCCGCCGGGTCATTATTACCGGTATCGGCGCGTCGGGGCTGGTGGCAAGAAACTTCAGCTGGAAGCTGATGAAAATCGGCATTAATGCCGTGTCAGAACAGGATATGCATGCGCTGCTGGCGACGGTACAGGCGATGTCGCCGGACGATCTGCTGTTGGCTATCTCCTACTCCGGTGAACGACGCGAGATCAACATGGCGGCTGGTGAAGCGTTACGAGTAGGAAGCCAGATCCTGGCGATCACCGGATTTAACCCTAACGCTCTTCAGCAACAGGCGACGCTGTGCCTGTATACCATAGCGGAAGAACAGGCTACGCGCAGCGCCGCGATCTCCTCTACCAGCGCGCAGATGATGCTGACCGATCTTCTGTTTATGGGACTGGTGCAGCAGGATCTTGAGCGTGCCCCGGAGCGGATTCGCCATAGCGAAGCGCTGGTGAAAAAGCTGGTTTGACAGAGGCTCTTTCGCACCATGCGAAAGAGCCTCTGGGTTTATTGCGCTTCTTTTGCGTGAATAAGCTGCGTCAGAAGCGTATTCACCGGCACGGGGATATTATTCTGCATGCCAATTCGCGCGATGGCGCCGTTTAAATAGTCAATTTCCGTAAGTCGCCCCTTTTGCAAATCCTGATACATAGAGGGATAGTGATGGCCGCTTTCGCGCGGGTCGAAGACCTTCTTCACCGTATTCATTACCATCTCTCCGCTCAACGGAATATTCTGGCTGGCGGCAACTAATACAAATTCATCCACCACCGCCTGCGCTAAATCTAATGCGCCCGGCAGTTGACCGAAGCCGCCGACATTACAGTCCAGCAGCGCGCAGTAGGTATTCATCACGCTATTAAAAGCCGCTTTCTTCCAGATCGATAAGAGTACGTCAGGACTTATTTCAGCATTCAATCCGGCGCTATTGAGAACGGCAACGATATTTTCTTCCAGAGCGGCGTCCTGGCTGGCAACCGGTTGCAGTTCAATCGTTCCGGTACCGGTGGCCATAATATGCCCGGGGCCCTCCAGTTCACTGGACCATAGCGTCACGCCAGCATAAATTTTTTGCCGATCGACGTATTTCTCCAGGGTTTCAATATTTCCGAGGCCATTCGATAAAATCATGACGACCTTCGCGGCTGGCAGCAGCGGCTTAATATGCTGCAGCATGCGATCGAGCTGCATGGCTTTAGTAAACAGAATAATCAGCTCAAACTCCCCCTGCGATTCATCAGCCAGCATTGCCGGAATGGGGTAATACTGCTGGCTTACTTCCGTTTCGACAAACAGCCCGTTGCTGCATATGGCGTTGACATGTTCGTGCCAGCCATCGATAAGCGTCACGTCGTGCCCGGCCCCCAGCAGCATGTAGCCAAAACGACAGCCCATAGCCCCGGCGCCTGCGATTGCAATTTTCATCTTTATTTCCTTACGCTTTGATCAATGAATTTTGGCTAAAACCACTGCGATATATTTTTTGGTAATCAGGGTTAATACGACACCAATAAGCAATAGCGCCACGGTCAGGATAAATACCGTGTTGTAGCTTCCTGTGTATTTTGCAATAGCGGAGGTTACATACGGCGCAATAACTGCGCCGACGGCAAAGCCAAAATACATAAAGCCATAATTGAGTCCCTGATTGCGCATCCCAAAATTCTGACTGGTCAATCCGGGAAAGATAACTAATATACCCGCATAAGCAAAGCCCACGCCCAGAGCGCTGAAGTAGAATACCGCCGTATTACCATTAAAGAATAATAACAAGAGCATGCAGAGGCAGGTAAAAAGATAAACGATTATCAGTGTATTATATCCTCCAAGCTTATCGGTTAATCCCCCCCAGAATAAACGACCAATAGAATTAAATATCGATACCAGACTGACAACCAAGGCGCCAGACAGTAAACCATACTGCATCATACCAATTTGCGCTGAACTTGAGCTGATGACCATTCCGGAGAAAACGCCCAAAGCCAGAATGACGAATAGCAGCCAAAAACGGAGATCCTTTAACATATGTCGAAAGTCTTTATCCAGTGGCGATGCTTTAATTTCGCCACTATCTTTCGCTGGCGCGCTACGAATAAAAAACTGAACAATGAAGATAACCACCAGATATACAATACCGAGATATAATAAGGCCCGGCTGACATCGTGCGTTTGCGTCATAAAATATTCAGCCAGGCGGGTGCAAAGTAACGTACCCACGCCAACTCCGGCCAGGACAATACCGCTGGCAAGACCTCGGCGATCGGGGAAAAACTTCAGAATATTATTCAGATTGCCGGTAAAAGCAAGGCCGGAACCGAGCCCTGCAATGACGCCATAGGTTAAGAATAGCATTGGCAAATTATCCACGAATCCGGATAGGATAAAGCCTAAGGAGAACAGGATACCGCCGATAACTATCGCCTGCTTGCCTTTACCATTATCGATCATTCTCCCACCCCAAATCATGGGTAAAGGAATGATCCCCATATTGATAGAGAATGCTAAAGCCAGCGTAGCCGGGTCCCAGTGATATTGCGCCATTAATGGCGTTTTAAAATAGCTAAAGGCGTAGACGCCTCCGAGTACAAAATTTATGCACACGTGGGCTGCAAGCATTCCCCAGCGGTTGATTGATGCTGTCATAATTATTCCTTTTTTAAAATGCACTGATCACAGTTTAAAAAAAGCAAAATAGGCAAACAATTTGGTATTTTTTATAATCGTTATAACAAAACTCAATCGATTGGTATCTGACCTTAATGAATATCAAGCAGCTGCACTCTTTTCTGATATTGTGCGATGAACGGCATTACGGCCGGGCAGCCGCACGCTTGTTTATCACTCAGCCATCATTAAGCCAGCAAATAAAACAACTTGAGTCATCACTCAAAACAATATTATTCTCACGAAGAGGGCGAGGTATTGAATTAACAAAAGCCGGAATTATATTGCAACAACACGCTAACAAAATAATGGTGGATCTGAAAAATGCAGAGAACGAACTTCTGCCTTATCAGAACCAGCAACGGGACACAATATCTATTGGCGTGTCAGGCAGCTATCTGGTTCTGCCCGCCTTTCGTAGCTTTATGGCGCACCATCCGGCGATCTCTTTAAATGTTAAGGAGTTCTCTACGGAGCAAACGATAAAAAAACTGACGGACAGCGCCGTCGATATTGGCATTGTTTACCGAACGCCCCTCCCCGCCCAGCTTAGCTCGACGATGCTATTTGAGGATGAAATTATCGCCGCCATTCCGCTTTCGCATCCTCTGGCGCAGTACGAGCGTATCGATCCACAGGATTTAAACGATCAATCCATTATAGTGCTCAATGATTCCCTGCTATTGAGAGGCATCATCACGACTGAATTTAATCATCGCAAGGTCGTTCCCAACATCATCTGCGAGCTGGATAACCACTATTCGTGCCTTGAATATGCTGAGGCCCAGATTGGTATCGCCTTTATTACCCGCTCGTTAACCCGTTTGTCCACGCCGAAAAACGTTCGTCTGGTTTCCCTGAATATTCCTGCGTTCTTTATTCCGGTGATGCTGGTGCATAGCAACGACCTTTCGCTGGACAACGCGACTATCTGTCTGCTCAAGCAGATCAAAAATTTTTACACCTTTGAGGGCCAATCAGCGGTGGAAAAGAGCTGGCCCGAGCGAAAAATGGGCGTATAATGCCCGCCCTGTTTGTGTTGTTTCTGAGAAATTCCTGATGGCGCTGTTAATCACCAAAAAATGTATCAACTGCGATATGTGCGAGCCGGAGTGCCCGAATGAGGCGATATCCATGGGTGATAGCATTTATGAAATTAACAGCGATCGCTGCACCGAATGCGTCGGCCACTATGATACGCCAACCTGCCAGAAGGTGTGCCCGATCCCAAATACCATTCTGAAAGATCCGGCCCATAACGAGAATGAAGAGCAGCTGTGGGATAAGTTTGTCCTGCTGCACCACGCGGACAAACTGTGATATTGCCGGATGGCGGCGTTAACCGACCTCTCCGGCCTGTAACAATTAGCTTTCGATAATCACCGTGGCGCAGGCATAGTGACGCTCGTCGGCCAGCGTCACGTGAATGCTGCTTACGCCCATACGCTCCGCCAGACCCTTTGCCTCGCCCCACAATCGCAGCTTTGGCTTACCCAGCTCGTCGTTGTAAACCTCAAACTGATTGAACGCCAGCCCGTTGCGGATGCCGGTGCCAAGCGCCTTGGCCGCCGCTTCTTTCACGGCGAAACGCTTCGCCAGAAAACGGACCGGCTGCTGATGCTGTTCCCATATTGCCCATTCAAAATCGCTGAGTACGCGACGGGCAAGACGATCGCCGCTACGGGCTATCACCGCGTCAATACGGGCAATTTCAACAATATCAGTACCCAGTCCGAGAATCGCCATCAGCCGCGAGCTTCCTGCATCAGACGCTTCATTTCCGCAACCGCTTCCTTCAGGCCGCTCATTACCGCCCGGCCAATAATCGCATGACCGATGTTCAGCTCGTGCATTTCCGGCAGCGCGGCAATAGCCTTAACGTTATGGTACGTCAGGCCGTGACCGGCGTTAACCTTCAGCCCCAGGCTCGCGGCATAGGTTGCCGCTTTGGCGATACGTTCCAGCTCTTTTGCCTGTCCGGCATCCGTTTGCGCATCAGCATAGCAGCCGGTGTGAATTTCGATAAAAGGCGCGCCGACGTCCGCTGCGGCCTTAATTTGCGCGTGATCAGCATCAATAAACAGGGAGACCAGGATACCGGCATCGGCCAGACGCTTACAGGCATCGCGCATTTTATCGAGCTGCCCCGCCACATCCAGTCCGCCTTCGGTTGTCACTTCCTGACGTTTTTCCGGCACCAGGCAGCAGAAATGCGGTTGAGTCTCACAGGCAATCTTCAGCATCTCTTCCGTCACCGCCATCTCAAGGTTCATGCGGGTATCCAGAGTCTGGCGCAAAATACGCACGTCGCGATCGGTAATATGGCGGCGATCTTCGCGCAGATGAACGGTAATACCGTCAGCGCCTGCCTGCTCGGCGATAAAGGCCGCCTGTACCGGATCCGGATAAGCGGTACCGCGAGCGTTGCGTAATGTCGCGATGTGGTCAATGTTGACCCCTAACAGTAATTCAGCCATGACAATCCTCGTTAATCGTTATTTGTTTTATCGGCCCGTGCGGGCAAAAACTGACGAAACAGCTCGCGACTTTTTAACGGCTTCCCACCAAGATAGGGCTTCAGGGCGATTCGAGTGAAACGCTTTGCCGCGCGCAGCGCATCGCTGTCCGGAAATTCGCGGCTGGCCAGCGCCTTCAGATGGTGCCCGGTAAAGGTGTTGTTATCAATAACCACGCTGGCAATAAATCCTTTCTCTTCACGGTAGCGGTAGGTCATCGTATCGTCAACCGCCTCTCCGCTGCCGGCGCAGTGCAGGAAATCAACGCCATATCCCAGATGCCCAAGCAGCGCCAGCTCAAACCGCCGAAGCGCCGGTTCCGGCGAGCCTGTAGCGCCAGCCAGCGACTGGATACAGTGCAGATAATCGAAAAAGAGTTCCGAGAAGCGCGTTTCGTGCTCAAGCACGCGAGAGAGCAGTTCGTTGACGTAAAGTCCGCTGTAGAGCGTGATACCGCTGAGAGGGAGCGCCAGCGAGACGGCTTCCGCGCTGCGCAGCGTTTTAACTTCGCCGCGCCCGCCAAAGCGGAGCAGTAAGGGGGTAAAAGGCTGAAGAGCGCCTTTGAGGTTGGAGCGTTTGGAACGTGCGCCTTTTGCAACAAGCCGCACGCGACCGGACTCTTCCGTGAAGACGTCCAGCATCAGGCTGGTTTCGCTCCAGGGACGACTATGCAGTACGAAAGCGCGTTGCCAGCCTTCCATCATACGCGTCGTCTTTCAAGCCGCAGGTGCGTTGGCTGCGCCCACTCACCCCAGTCAATTACTGAAGTAGGCTCCCGGGGACTCGCGTTCTTGCCGCGCGACTCAGCCTCTGGCCTCGCTCCTTCGGAGCCAGCGCAAGCGCTGTTCAAAACACTTTGTGTTTTGTCCTGCACCTCGAAAGCCATAGAGTATCCAAACTTAGAGATCGTCGCCGTAACCGAGACTGCGCAGCGCGCGTTCGTCATCAGCCCAGCCGGATTTCACTTTCACCCAAAGTTCAAGGTGAACCGGCGCTTCAAACATATCCTGCATGTCTTTACGCGCTTCAATACCGATGGTTTTGATTTTGGCCCCTTTGTTACCAATCACCATCTTCTTCTGCCCTTCGCGCTCAACCAGAATCAGGCCATTAATGTCGTAACCGCCGCGCTCATTGGTCACAAAACGCTCAATTTCGACGGTGACGGAATATGGCAGTTCTGCGCCAAGGAAACGCATCAGCTTTTCACGAATGATCTCGGAAGCCATAAAGCGCTGCGAACGGTCAGTGATGTAATCTTCCGGGAAGTGGTGAATCGCCTCCGGCAAATGCTTGCGCACGATACCGGCGATCGTATCAACATTCAGCCCCGTTTCCGCAGAAATCGGTACGATATCGAGGAAGTTCATTTGACTGCCGAGGAACTGCAGGTGCGGCAGAAGATCCGCTTTTTCCTGGACGTTGTCGACTTTGTTGACCGCCAGAATCACCGGCGCTTTACCGTCGCGCAGCTTGTTGAGCACCATCTCGTCGTCCGGCGTCCAGCGGGTCCCTTCAACCACGAAGATAACCAGCTCAACGTCGCCAATAGAGCTGCTTGCCGCCTTGTTCATCAGGCGGTTAATCGCGCGTTTTTCTTCCATATGCAGACCGGGGGTATCGACGTAGATCGCCTGATACGGGCCTTCAGTATGGATACCAACGATGCGGTGACGCGTGGTCTGCGCTTTTCGGGAAGTGATCGAGATCTTCTGCCCGAGCAGCTTGTTCAGCAATGTGGATTTGCCCACGTTTGGACGACCAACGATGGCAATAAATCCACAGTAGTTCTTTTCTTCGCTCATTCCAGCTCCAGCTTTTTCAGCGCCTGTTCGGCGGCAGCCTGCTCCGCCTTGCGACGGCTAGAACCCGTGCCAACCACCGGTTCACTCAGGCCGCTAACCTGGCAGTGGATAGTAAATTCCTGATCGTGCGCTTCACCGCGAACCTGTACCACCAGGTAAGACGGCAGCGGCAGATGACGCCCCTGCAGATACTCCTGCAAGCGCGTCTTCGGATCTTTTTGCTTGTCACCAGGGCTGATTTCGTCCAGACGGCTCTGGTACCAGGAGAGGATAAGGCGCTCAACGTTCTGAATATCGCTGTCGAGGAAAATCCCGCCGATTAAAGCTTCAACGGTGTCCGCCAGTATCGATTCACGGCGAAAGCCTCCGCTTTTCAGTTCACCCGGCCCAAGACGCAGGCATTCACCTAATTCGAACTCGCGGGCAATTTCTGCCAGCGTGTTGCCTCGTACCAGCGTCGCGCGCATGCGGCTCATATCGCCTTCGTCTACCCGAGGGAAACGATGATAGAGGGCGTTAGCGATCACAAAGCTCAATATTGAGTCGCCTAAAAACTCCAGGCGCTCATTGTGTTTGCTGCTGGCACTGCGGTGAGTTAATGCCTGTTGCAACAGCTCCTGATGATGAAAAGTGTAGCCCAGCTTCCGTTGAAGCCGATTAATTACGATGGGGTTCATGCGTTACCAATAGATGAATGCGTCAAAAATGCAGCACACGAAACCGACCTGAGTAAAAACCAACGCGGTTTCGTGTGCTGTGTCAATCTTACGAGAGACAACCTAAAACTTCGGGGGGATATTCTATACGCAACGACAAGGGATGTCGTTAGTTTGAATAGATTTAAATATTAAATAATTCACGCTGCCGTTATTGCGGCGGCAGCGTGAATAAGGCAGGAAAATTAATGAATGCCGCCAATGCGCGATAAACGTACGCCGGTAGGCCATTCACCTTCCTGTTTTTCGAAACTCATCCAGATTGCGGTGGCTTTACCCACCAGATTCGCTTCCGGCACAAAGCCCCAATAACGGCTGTCGGCGCTGTTATCGCGGTTGTCACCCATCATAAAATACTGCCCCGGGGGGACAATCCAGGTTGCCAGCGGTAGCCCGGACTGGTGGTAATACATCCCAACCTGATCCTGCGCAATCGGCACGGTCAAAATGCGGTGCGTCACGTCACCCAGCGTCTCTTTACGTTCGGTCAGACGAATTCCATTCGCTTTGGTCTCGCCTTTCGGCAGTTGCCAGAAACCGCTGGTCGCTTCACCGCCGTTGCTGCGGGAGAAGGTCTGTACGAAATCGCTCGGCTCAACGTTGGAGTAAGTGACCGGCAGAGCGTTGCCGCAGGCCTGACCAGAACTGCAGCCCGGCTGGATAGTGACCTGTTTAGCAATCGGATCGTAAGTGACTTTATCACCCGGTAAGCCGACGGCCCGCTTGATATAATCCAGGCGCGGATCCTGCGGATATTTAAAGACAACGATATCGCCGCGCTTCGGATGCCCGGTTTCGATCAGCGTTTTCTGGTAAATCGGATCCTTAATGCCGTAAGCAAACTTCTCTACCAGAATAAAATCGCCGATTAGTAGCGTCGGCATCATTGAGCCGGATGGGATCTGGAAGGGCTCATAAATAAATGAGCGAACCACCAGAACAATCGCCAGTACCGGGAAGATTGAAGCGCCGGTTTCCAGCCAGCCCGGTTTCGGGCCCACCTTTTTCAGCGTTTTCTTGTCCAGCTGGTCGCCGGTCGCCGCCTGGGCAGCGGCCTGACTTTCGCGACGTTTTGGCGCAAAGATAAACTTATCCAGGCACCACAACAGACCCGTCACCAAAGTTGCGATGACCAGGATCAGGGCAAACATGTTCGCCATGCCAACTCCTTAGGGTTATTTGCCGTCTTTACCAACGTGCAGAATGGCGAGGAACGCTTCCTGCGGCAGCTCAACGTTACCGACCTGCTTCATTCGTTTCTTACCTTCTTTCTGCTTCTGCAGCAGCTTTTTCTTACGGCTGACGTCGCCGCCATAGCATTTCGCCAGGACGTTTTTACGCAGCTGTTTAACGGTAGAACGGGCAATGATGTGGTTGCCGATAGCAGCCTGGATAGCGATATCGAACTGCTGACGCGGGATCAGCTCTTTCATCTTCTCAACCAGTTCGCGGCCGCGATACGGCGCATTATCGTTATGCGTGATCAGCGCCAGCGCATCCACGCGCTCGCCGTTAATCAACACATCCACGCGCACCATATTGGAGGCCTGGAAGCGTTTGAAGTTGTAGTCCAGCGAGGCATAGCCGCGGGAAGTAGACTTCAGACGGTCAAAGAAGTCGAGCACCACTTCCGCCATCGGAATTTCATAGGTCAACGCAACCTGATTGCCGTGATAGACCATATTGGTCTGTACGCCGCGTTTTTCGATACACAGGGTAATGACGTTGCCTAAAAACTCCTGCGGCAGCAGCATATGACACTCGGCGATCGGCTCGCGCAGCTCCTGAATATTGTTCAGCGGCGGCAGCTTGGACGGGCTATCGACGTAAATAACTTCTTTCGAGGTGGTTTCTACTTCATAAACGACCGTCGGCGCCGTGGTGATCAGATCCAGGTCATATTCACGCTCAAGACGCTCCTGGATGATCTCCATATGCAGAAGACCCAGGAAGCCGCAGCGGAAACCGAAGCCCAGCGCGGTGGAGCTTTCCGGTTCGTAGAACAGAGAGGCATCGTTAAGGCTCAGTTTGCCCAGCGCATCGCGGAAGTTCTCGTAATCATCAGAACTGACCGGGAACAGGCCGGCGTAAACCTGCGGTTTAACCTTTTTAAAGCCTGGCAGCGCTTTTTCCGCCGGGTTGCGGGAGAGAGTCAGCGTATCGCCGACCGGCGCGCCGAGAATATCTTTGATGGCGCAAACCAGCCAGCCTACCTCGCCGCATTTCAGCTCGGTACGGTCAACCTGTTTCGGCGTGAAGATGCCCAGGCGGTCGGCGTTATACACCTGCCCGGTACTCATCACCTTAATTTTATCGCCTTTACGCATGGTGCCGTTTTTGATACGCACCAGAGAGACGACGCCGAGGTAGTTATCGAACCAGGAGTCGATGATCAGAGCCTGCAGCGGCGCTTCCGGGTCGCCTTCCGGCGGCGGAATGTCGCGCACCAGGCGTTCCAGCACGTCCGGCACGCCAACGCCGGTCTTTGCAGAACAGCGCACCGCATCGGTAGCGTCGATACCGACGATGTCTTCAATTTCTTCCGCCACGCGCTCCGGATCGGCCGCCGGCAGGTCAATTTTGTTCAGGACCGGAACCACTTCCAGGTCCATTTCCATCGCCGTATAGCAGTTAGCCAGCGTCTGGGCTTCTACGCCCTGCCCCGCATCAACCACCAGCAAAGCGCCTTCACAGGCAGCAAGCGAACGAGAAACTTCATAAGAGAAGTCGACGTGGCCGGGCGTGTCGATAAAGTTCAGCTGATAGGTTTCGCCATCAGACGCTTTGTAATCGAGGGTGACGCTCTGCGCCTTGATGGTAATACCGCGCTCACGTTCAAGATCCATGGAGTCCAGAACCTGGGCTGCCATTTCACGATCGGAAAGGCCACCGCAAATCTGGATAATTCGGTCAGACAATGTCGACTTACCGTGGTCGATGTGAGCGATGATTGAAAAGTTACGTATATTCTTCATATTTAGAGTTAATTATGCCTTACGCGAATCATGAGGCCGCTGTACTGTGCCTGACGTTTTTTAATCCGAAAACGCCGCATTCTACACTACATCCACGAAACCAGGAAATGCTCTTACCGCTAGCATAGCTGGAGTAAATGACGAGTTCTTGCGTGAGTTGTAAATAAAGATAAGGGCCAGTGAAATCACTGACCCAATGGTGAGGAAGTCGTCTCGATGCGGACTAAATCTGGCGGTAAACCGACGCTAAGAATCACCGGCTGCCACGACTGCCGGGAAGCCAGGCCCGGCGAGAGGCCGCGCGCTACCAGAAACCCGCCGACGCCGCCCAGTATCGCCCCGCAGAGGGAGGCGAAATCATTGGCAAACAGCACCTGGAATATTGATGCCATTACGAACAAACCCACTAACGGCGCCATATAGACCAATACTGCCGACCCTAGCAGGCTGCTCTCGGCAATACCCAGCTCGACCTTTTGCCCGGCCGACAGCGGCTGTTCGCAGGGAACGCTAATTGTATGGCTGGTTTGCGGCCCTAGCTTATTCAGCACCCGGCTTCCGCAACCGGCGCGAGAAGCGCAGCTGCTGCAGGAGGCTTTGACATCGCAATGCACCAGCGCAACGCCATTGTCCCAGGAAACAACCGTCGCCCACTCTTTAATCATTGTACTGCCCTGAATTTGATACTGTCGGAAATCCGCTTGGCGGTTTGCGGAGGCAGCTCGCCAACAATGGTGATTTCTGCGTTATCACGCACGGTAGTCGCTACGGTACGACGGCCGGTACGCAGTAGCTGATCGGTGCTATTTGCCGTGGCGCGATTGATATTAATGGAGAAACTAAATAGCCCGTCGGAATACAATCGGGACTCTACCGGCCCATCGAAAGTGGGCAGGCGACGCTGGCTGCTGGACACTTCGGCAACACCCTGCGGCAGCCAGGTTGGCGCCCAGTTAAAGTTGGCCTTATTGCCCCCCTCCGGAACGGACAGCTGCGGAGGTAGATTAGCTTTAGACAGGGTTTCCATGCTGGCGCTGACGTTATCGCCAACGTTGAAGGAGACCACCCGGAACTGCTCAAGCGTTTCGCCATCCCGATCAAGCAGATCCACCCGCAGCGGAAGCTTAGTTTCCGCATCCAGCCAGGCAATATAGCTATAGCGGGTACCGTCGCGAGCCACGACGCGAACCACATCGCATAGACGATCGGCAATACGCGTACGTCCAACGGAAATGAAGTCGTAATAGGATGAAAGACGTTTAAAGTCGGAGTAAACCAGCGAGGGCAGCGAATCAACAATATAGTCGCCGTTTAGCGTAAAAGGATCGAGCCCGGGTTCAAAGTAGCTAATCTCCGTTCCGCGCAGCACCACTTCCCGACGGGGGCCGTCGAGCTGGAGAAGCTGAGCCAGAGTGCGATTATCCAGTTTAGCGTGTCGATAGCGCAGCGACTCAACACCCTGCTTGTTGATGCTGACGAAAGAGAGCTCGTAATTAAGAGACTGGCTGGCCAGATTCATCTGCTGCAACAACGCCCCGGACGATGTATCAGCCGAGGCGTTGACGGAGAAGAACAGGCTGCCTGCCATGAGCGACATGGCACACCAAAGTTGCTTCATTACTGCGATTGCGTTCCTAAAGTTTGATAGCCCGGCACCTGAACAGCGGCTTGTTGAGTCTGGGCCTGGCCAAACTGCAGCTGTTCCGCATGCAGGCGACGCTGCAATTCATAATCCTGCAGCATAGCATTAATTCTGCGGCGCTGTTCCTGCACTTGAGCCTGCTGGCCGGTACCTGCTGAGGCATCCGCCGGTACGCCCAGGCTAACCGGGCTGGCCTTACCCATCATCGGCATGGTGTTAAACACCGGCGCTTCCGGCTGCTGAGAGGTATCAGACTGGCCATTATACTGTTGAACGCCAACAATCACAGCCAGAGAGACGCACGCGGCAACGCCCATCTGGGTGAGCGAACTGGCCCACGGGCGAACTTTTTGCCAGAAAGGCATCTGACGCCACTGGTGCGGTGCGGGCTGAGATTCCGGAATAAGAGGAACCGTCTGACGAACGGGCTCGTTTTCAATGGCGGCCATGACGCGAGCTGAGATATCAAAATGGAGCATCTCACTCGTATCGCCTCGCAGCGTATCGCGGATGAGATGGTAGCTCTCCCAGGTTTTTTGCATTTCAGATGAACGCTCCAGCTCATTGAGCAGTTCGTTATCCAGCGTTTCACCATCCATTAAGGCCGAAAGTTTTTCTTTCTGCATGCCTGATACCCTTTTCCAGTATTCCGCTATCGTCAACGCCTGATGAGCGGTTGAACTTTATTATCAATAGCTTCTCGCGCCCGGAAGATGCGTGAACGCACTGTGCCCACCGGACAATCCATGATGGCGGCTATTTCTTCATAGCTCATGCCATCCAGCTCCCGCAGGGTAATTGCCATGCGTAAATCCTCCGGAAGCGACTCAATGGTACGAAAGACTATCTGTCTCAGCTCTTCTGACAACATTAAGTTCTCAGGGTTCGAAATTTCTTTCAACGCCCCACCGCTTTCGAAGTTTTCAGCATCATTTGCATCAACATCGCTGGATGGCGGACGGCGCCCCTGAGCAACCAGATAATTCTTCGCCGTGTTTACGGCAATGCGATATAACCAGGTGTAAAAAGCACTATCCCCCCGGAAAGAATCCAGCGCACGCCATGCTTTAACGAACGACTCCTGAACAACGTCAGCGATATCGCCCGGCGGCACGTAGCGGGAGACCAGGCTTGCAACCTTATGCTGATAGCGTACCACCAGCAGGTTAAATGCTTTCTGATCTCCTTTCTGGACCCGTTCAACAAGGACCTGATCCGTTAACTGCTCGCTCATCCGAGGTAATGTCTCCCCAAACCCAATTCCCATGCGTATTCAAAAACACCACCCAATTACTGCATAAATGAGCAAGCAGAGGGTTGGAGTGTCTGAAAACAATAAAGTTCCGTTACGCCTTTGTTTTTCGTTCGGCACCGGCTGACGGATTGTTATCTCTCATTATATGTCCCGGTAGCTAAACGATATGTAAGATAATAAGAAAAAGCGCAAGACCCGCCAGAAG
Source organism: Klebsiella sp. CN_Kp066 (assembly GCF_040065135.1). Lineage (NCBI taxonomy): Bacteria > Pseudomonadati > Pseudomonadota > Gammaproteobacteria > Enterobacterales > Enterobacteriaceae > Klebsiella > Klebsiella sp. CN_Kp066. The sequence goes on from NZ_JBEAIU010000039.1 coordinate 91,676, forward strand.
GGTAACGTAACCCGACTTTTATTTCACTATAAAATCTGAAGCTAACGAGCGGCTTCGCAAAACCTTTCGTAGACGTATCTTCCGCCACATTGTGACTCCATGTTTAGCCTGCACAACCAGCAGTAAAAAAAGTGTACGAATTATCGCTGGCTGGTGCTATTGTTCGGTAATCGTGTTTAGTAAATTAAACAAAGACTATGAATACAACTCCTGATTCCTCCTGTGATGTGCTAATTGTTGGCAGCGGCGCTGCTGGTTTATCTCTCGCCCTGCGCCTGGCGGAACGCTGTACGGTCACCGTTCTCAGCAAAGGCCCCATTAGTGAAGGGTCTACTTTCTATGCGCAAGGCGGCATCGCCGCCGTGTTTGATGAAACCGACAGCGTTGAATCCCACATCGAAGATACGCTGATTGCCGGAGCGGGTCTTTGCGATCGCCATGCGGTCTCCTTTGTTGCGAGCAACGCTAAACCCTGCGTTCAATGGCTTATCGATCAGGGCGTTTTGTTCGATACTGAGGTACAGGCAAACGGCGAAGCGAGCTATCACCTGACGCGCGAAGGGGGGCACAGTCACCGCCGTATCCTCCACGCCGCCGATGCGACCGGGAAAGCCGTAGAGACCACCCTGGTGAGCAAGGCGCTGGCCCACCCTAATATCCGGGTGCTGGAGCGCAGCAACGCCGTTGATCTGATTCTCTCCGATAAAATCGGCCTGCCGGGAACGCGGCGCGTTGTGGGAGCCTGGATCTGGAACCGTAATAAAGAAGCGGTTGAGACCTGCAGCGCAAAAGCTGTGGTGCTGGCGACCGGCGGCGCAGCGAAGGTTTATCAGTATACGACCAACCCTGACGTCTCTTCCGGGGATGGTATTGCAATGGCCTGGCGAGCCGGCTGTCGGGTCGCCAATCTGGAATTTAATCAGTTTCACCCAACGGCGCTGTACCATCCGCAAGCGCGCAATTTCCTGTTAACGGAAGCGCTGCGCGGCGAGGGCGCACTGTTGAAACGTCCGGACGGCACACGGTTTATGCCGGAATTTGACGAGCGCGGCGAACTGGCTCCGCGCGACATTGTCGCCAGAGCGATCGATCATGAGATGAAGCGCCTGGGCGTTGACTGTATGTATCTCGATATCAGCCATAAACCGGCAGAATTTATCCGCCACCACTTCCCGATGATCTACGAGAAGCTGCTGGGGCTGGGCATTGACCTGACAAAAGAGCCAGTTCCCATTGTGCCGGCGGCACATTATACCTGCGGCGGCGTGATGGTTGACGATCATGGGCGCACTGATGTTGACGGGCTGTACGCCATTGGCGAAGTGAGCTACACGGGATTACACGGCGCTAACCGTATGGCTTCAAATTCATTGCTGGAGTGCCTTGTTTACGGCTGGTCCGCTGCCGAAGATATCGTTAAGCGTATGCCGTTCGCTCAGGCGGTCAATAAACTGCCTTCCTGGGACGAAAGCCAGGTCGAAATACCTGATGAACTGGTCGTAATACAGCACAACTGGCATGAGCTGCGCTTGCTGATGTGGGATTATGTCGGCATCGTGCGTACCACTCGTCGTCTTGAACGCGCCCTGCGCCGTATTACTATGCTGCAACAGGAGCTGGACGAATACTACGCCCGCTTCCGTGTCTCTAATAATTTGCTGGAGCTGCGTAACCTGGTACAGGTTGCTGAGCTGATTGTACGCTGTGCCATGCAGCGTAAAGAGAGCCGCGGGCTTCACTATACGCTGGACTATCCTGAGCAATTGCCCGACAGCGGACCGTCGGTGCTCTCGCCGCTGGCTCACATAAAAAGATAAAAATCCTGGGTCAAAGCGGTAAATCCTTCGGAATATTGCTGCTCTGGCCCGCGGATAACTAATCTGTCGCTAAAGCACTCTTCCCCCGCCGACGGCGAAAAAGCCAGCAGAACCCGATGCGGCGGGCGCATTTCCGTTTCCGCGACATCCGTTCGTAGACGCAGATGCCAGCCCATATTCTGCGCCCGCTGCACAAACGCGTTACCGATGTCGACCGGAAGCACAACGCAGAAAAACCCCTCTTCCGTAATAAGTTCGGCGGCGCAGGTTAATAATGTTGCGTGATCGAGAGAGGAAGTGTATCGAGCCTGCTCGCGCTGCGAGGTGGCGCAAGGTACGCCTTCTGCGAAAAAAGGCGGGTTGCTGACAATCAGCTCATAGCGTCGGGTTTGCCGCGGCTGCCATTGCTGAATATCGGCCTGATGAATCTGCAGACGCCCGGCCCATGGAGAATCCGTGGCGTTTTCTCGCGCCTGTTGTGCCGCCTCTTCGTCCAGCTCCACGGCATCCACGATGACCGTCTCCCCGGTACGCTGCGCGAGCATCAGGGCTAACAGGCCGCTGCCCGCGCCGATATCCAGCACGCGCTTAACCTGCGCGATCGGGGCCCATGCGCCAAGTAAAATGCCGTCGGTACCCACTTTCATCGCACAGCGATCGTGGGCGACAAAAAACTGCTTAAACGTAAAACCATTGCGCGGCAGCGCGAACTTCGACTGGGACATCCTCGATAACCTTGCGGACAAAAACTCCTGAGCGTAAGGCTATGCACAATACCGGAGAACAGATAGCCTTACAAACAGATGAACATTGCGTCCGTAACGTCTATAATCGGCGGTCCACTCAGAGGTAGATCATGACTGTAACGACTTTTTCCGAACTTGAACTCGACGAAAACCTGCTGGACGCTCTCCAGGACAAAGGTTTCACACGCCCGACAGCCATTCAGGCCGCCGCTATTCCGCCTGCGCTTGATGGCCGTGATATTCTCGGTTCAGCCCCGACAGGCACCGGTAAAACGGCGGCGTATCTTCTGCCCGCGTTGCAGCATCTGCTCGATTTTCCGCGCAAGAAATCTGGTCCGCCGCGCATTCTTATCCTGACCCCAACTCGCGAACTGGCAATGCAGGTTGCCGACCACGCGCGTGAGCTGGCAAAACATACTCATCTGGATATCGCCACCATTACCGGCGGTGTCGCCTATATGAACCATGCTGAAGTGTTCAGCGAGAACCAGGATATCGTGGTCGCCACGACCGGCCGCCTGCTGCAGTATATTAAAGAAGAAAACTTTGATTGCCGCGCCGTTGAAACCCTGATCCTTGATGAAGCGGACCGCATGCTGGATATGGGCTTCGCGCAGGATATCGAACACATTGCCGGTGAAACCCGCTGGCGTAAGCAGACGATGCTGTTCTCCGCCACCCTCGAAGGTGACGCCATTAAAGATTTTGCTGAGCGCCTGCTGGAAGAACCGGTAGAGGTCTCGGCAACGCCCTCCACCCGCGAGCGTAAAAAAATTCACCAGTGGTATTACCGTGCCGATGACGTCAAGCACAAGACCGCTCTGCTGGTCCATCTGCTGAAGCAGCCGGAAGCGACGCGCTCTATCGTCTTCGTACGTAAGCGCGAGCGCGTTCATGAACTGGCGGGCTGGCTGCGCGAAGCGGGTATCAATACCTGCTGGCTGGAAGGCGAGATGGTGCAGGCGAAACGTAATGAAGCAATTAGCCGCCTGACCGATGGTCGAATTAACGTGTTAATCGCTACCGATATTGCCGCACGCGGAATCGACATCGCGGACGTAAGCCACGTATTTAACTTCGACCTACCGCGCACGGCAGATATTTACCTGCACCGTATTGGTCGTACCGGCCGGGCGGGTAAAAAAGGTACGGCTATTTCACTGGTTGAAGCCCACGATCATCTGCTGCTGGGTAAAATTGGCCGCTATACTGAAGAGCCGCTAAAAGCCCGCGTTATTGATGGGCTGCGCCCAACTACCCGCGCGCCAAGCGAGAAGCAAACCGGTAAACCGTCCAGGAAAGTATTAGCGAAGCGTGCAGAGAAGAAAGAGAAAGAAAAAGAGAAGCCGCGCGTGAAAAAACGCCACCGCGATACCAAAAACATTGGTAAGCGTCGTAAACCAAGCGGAGCGGATACCGCGCAGAAGCCAAACGAAGAGTAAAAAAACGCCGGGATATCCCGGCGTTTTTACATCAAAGTTGAGTCTTACAGGCTTTCGGTAAAAGTACGGGCGATAACGTCGCGCTGCTGTTCCGGCGTCAGGGAGTTAAAGCGCACCGCATAGCCAGAAACGCGAATGGTCAGCTGTGGATATTTTTCCGGATGTTCAACCGCATCCAGCAGAGTTTCGCGACGCAGAACGTTCACGTTCAGGTGCTGACCGCCTTCAACGCGAACTTCAGGTTTCACGTCTACCGGGATCTCACGGTATTCGATCTCGCCCAGATTGCTCACCGCAACCACGTCATCTTCAGCAAAACCGGCCTTTGCGCACAGGCAGCGGGCTTCGCCTTTTTCGCTGTCCAGCAGCCAGAAAGAGTTCAGCAGGTCGTCATTTGCAGCTTTAGTAATTTGGATACCAGTAATCATTTTATGCCTCCCAGGCAGTGTTTGTTCGATTATTGGCCTTCGCGGCCAATTGGTAAAACCATTGTTGTATGAGTGTATATATATCAGCCGGGCATTCGGCATTCTTTGATTTAAATCAACAAAAACCCCATCACAAAAGTGGGTATAGGCAGATATTATTGTTTTACATCAAGTTACGCTACACCCTTCAGCAAAAAAATTTGTAAGTTTTCAATTTTTTTTGCACAAAGAACGCCAGTGGGATGGCGCAAATTTTGTGTTGTAGAAAGATGCAGTTAAGCTATGGCAATGACACTTTGCAGGAGAGCAAAATGACCACCCCATTAACCTGGCACGATGTGCTGGCAGAAGAGAAGCAGCAACCCTGGTTTGTTAATACCTTAAAAACGGTTGCTGAAGAGCGGCAATCGGGCATCACTATCTATCCTCCACAAAAAGACGTTTTCAACGCGTTTCGCTATACCGAGCTAAGCGACGTCAAAGTGGTGATCCTCGGTCAGGATCCCTACCACGGACCAGGCCAGGCACACGGTCTTGCCTTCTCTGTTTTACCGGGCGTTGCGACCCCTCCTTCTCTGCTGAACATGTATAAAGAGCTGGAAGGCACGATCCCGGGCTTTCAGCGCCCAAATCATGGTTATCTCGAAAGCTGGGCGCGTCAGGGGGTTTTGCTGCTTAATACCGTATTAACGGTACGCGCCGGGCAAGCGCACTCTCATGCTAGTCTCGGATGGGAAACCTTTACCGATAAAGTGATTTCACTGATTAACCAGCATCGGGAAGGGGTTGTATTTTTGCTGTGGGGTTCACATGCGCAAAAGAAAGGCGCGATTATCGATCGCCAGCGCCATTGCGTGCTCAAAGCGCCGCATCCGTCACCGCTCTCCGCGCACCGCGGCTTCTTCGGCTGTAATCATTTCGTCCTGGCGAATGAATGGCTGGCTGAACGCGGCGAAGCGCCAATTGACTGGCTACCCCGGCTGCCGGCTGAGAGCGAATAAAGCAGACCAGTGTTAAAAATCAATCACCACCTCCCCAGGAGGTGGTTTAGGGATGACAATGAAAATGCCAGCATTACGCTGGCATTTATCGTTCTGCGACAAGCTATCAAGCTTTGTTCTGTCGCCACCATTCTGCCAGCAGCACGCCGGTTGCCACGGAAACGTTCAGGCTTTCAACGTTGCCGGTGCCTTCGATAGCAATATTCAGATCGGCGCTGGAGATAGCGGCATCAGACAGACCGTCGCTCTCCTGCCCTAATACCAGCACCATCTTCTTCGGCAGCTCGGCTTTAAACAGCGGAGTCCCGTTATGGCTGGAAGTTGAAACAATCGCGTAGCCCGCTTTACGGAAGCGCTCAAGCGTATCGATAAAGCTGTCGCCCGTAATCGGTTCAACGTGTTCTGCCCCGCCTTCTGCGGTACGAATCGCGGCACCGGACTCCATAACGCCAGCATCCTGCACAATTACGCCCTTAACGCCGAAGTGCGCGCAGCTGCGCATGATGGCGCCAAGGTTGTGCGGGTTGCCGACATCTTCCAGCGCCAGCACGCAATCTTCAGCGTCGGCTTTCGCCACCCACTGCTCAACAGAGGTGCCATGACGTTTTTTAATCAGGAAGCAAACTCCGCCGTGGTGTTCAGTACCGGACGCTTTCGCCAGCTCTGCTTCATCAACGACGTGATAAGCTTTACGGTTAGCCGCCATCCAGCGCAGGGCTTCTTTGAAGCGCGGAGTCACGCTCTGGATAAACCAGGCGCGCACAATAGCGTCCGGACGGCTCTGGAAAAGCGCCTGGCAGGCATTTTCGCCGTAAACACGGGTCTCTTCCGCGCGTTGGCGACGCAGCACTTCAGGATCGATAAAGCTTTTTCCGCTGATCCCGCCGTGATCCGCTTTTACCGGCGCCTCATCACCCGGCGCGCGGGATACGGTACGCCACGGAGAGGAACCCTCACCGCCGAAGCCTTCACGCTTGCGATCGTCACGTTTACGATCGCCACCGCGGCTGTCTCTTTCATCGCGCGCAGGGCGGTTACGACCGTCAACACGAGACTTTCCTGGGCGTCCCCCACCTTTCCCGGTACGCGGGTTATGGGTACGTCGGTCAGAATCATCATCACTGCGGACATACATCACTTTGACCTTGCCGCTTTTATTTTTCAGTTCGTCGTCGCTCATTCATTTTCTCCACCTGCGCTGCGCGAAGCGCGCAGATTACCCGATGTGCCATCACTTAGCCATTATTTCATTTAAAAGCCTGAGTCTATCGTAATCATTGAATAAAACTCATTGTCCTTTATTAGTACTGCATCGATAATATGTAACATTACAGAAACAAATCGGCCACGTGCCGCGCTGCAACCCATAACCAGAGGTTAGTTATGAATACCGTTTGTGCCAGTTGTCAGGCTCTGAACCGCATCCCCGACGATCGTAGCGCTGATGGCGCGAAATGCGGGCGCTGCGGCCACGATCTTTTTGACGGCGATGTGATCAACGCGACCGGGGCAACGCTGGATAAACTGCTGAAGGACGATCTGCCCGTTGTCGTTGATTTCTGGGCGCCGTGGTGCGGCCCCTGCCGTAACTTTGCGCCCATTTTCGAAGATGTGGCTGAAGAGCGCAGCGGCGAAATGCGGTTCGTGAAAGTGAATACCGAAATGGAACGCGAACTGAGCGCCCGCTTCCGCATCCGCAGTATCCCGACCATTATGATGTTCAAAAATGGCGAAGTCATCGACATGCTGAACGGCGCCGTACCAAAAGCGCCTTTCGATAGCTGGTTGAACGAAGCCGGCCAGCAATAAACCCGACGGGGCACCGCTTGTGCCCCGTTTTTACCTCTGCGACAATGGCGTTTTTTCTTAGCGATCCCCATGACTGATAACGCCGTCCTTCGCCTTCGCGCCGAACGTCTCGCGCGCGCCACCCGGCCTTTTCTTGCTCGCGGCAACCGTATTCACCGCTGCCAGCGCTGTTTGCTGCCGTTGAAACAGTGCCTCTGCGCGACCCTTAATCCCGTTGCCGCCACCAGCCGTTTTTGCCTGGTGATGTTCGATACCGAGCCAATGAAGCCCAGCAATACCGGACGCCTGATTGCCGATATCCTGCCGGATACGGAAGCCTTTCAATGGTCGCGAACCGAACCGCCGCAGGCGCTTCTCGATCTCGTTGCCGACGCGAGATATCAGCCAATGGTGGTTTTTCCGGCCTCCTATGCCAGCGCCGGGCGCCGGGTACTTGACGCACCGCTTCCCGGCAAACCTCCGCTGTTTATTATGCTCGACGGCACCTGGCCCGAGGCGCGAAAAATGTTCCGCAAAAGTCCCTGGCTTGATGCGCTGCCGATGATTTCCGTTGATCTGTCCCGCGTCTCCGCTTATCGCCTGCGAGAAGCCCATGCAGAAGGCCAATACTGTACCGCTGAAGTCGCCATAGCGCTGCTGGATCTTGCGGGGGATGTCACCGCAGCCAGCGCCCTTGGCGATCATTTCAGCTTATTCAGAAAGCGCTATCTGGCAGGAAAAACGCAGCATAAGGGCGGTATCACAGCACAACTGACAGAAAACGTTTAAAATCATTCGGTCACTGGGGATCAAAGGAGACCGGAATGAGCCAACGAGGCCTCGAAGCATTGCTGCGGCCGAAATCGATCGCCGTTATCGGCGCATCAATGAAACCACAGCGCGCCGGTTATCTGATGATGCGCAACCTGCTGGCTGGCGGATTTAACGGCCCTGTCCTTCCCGTTACGCCGGCGTGGAAAGCGGTTCAGGGCGTACTGGCCTGGCCTGACGTCAACAGCCTGCCCTTTACCCCCGATCTCGCGGTGCTTTGCACCAATGCCCGAAGAAACCTTGAGCTTCTGGAAGCGTTGGGGCAAAAAGGGTGTAAGACCTGCATTATTCTCTCTTCCCTACCCGAACAGTATCCCGCGCTGCTTGAATGCGCCGCCCGCTATCAAATGCGCCTGCTCGGGCCGAATAGTCTCGGCCTGCTTGCGCCCTGGCAGGGCCTAAACGCCAGCTTTTCGCCGGTTCCTATCCATCGCGGTAAACTGGCGTTTATTTCGCAATCGGCGGCCGTATCCAACACCATCCTCGACTGGGCCCAGCAGCGCGAAATGGGGTTTTCTTACTTTATCGCGCTCGGCGATAGCCTGGATATCGACGTTGATGACCTGCTCGATTTCCTTGCTCGCGACAGTAAAACCAGCGCTATTCTGCTCTATCTTGAACACCTTAGTGACGCCCGTCGCTTCGTCTCCGCGGCCCGTAGCGCATCGCGCAATAAGCCTATCCTGGTGATCAAAAGCGGGCGTAGTCCGGCGGCGCAAAAGCTGCTACACGTCAATTCCGGTATGGATCCGGCCTGGGACGCCGCTATTCAGCGCGCGGGTTTGTTGCGGGTTCAGGATACTCACGAACTGTTCTCTGCGGTGGAAACCCTCAGCCATATGCGCCCACTGCGCGGCGAGAAACTCATGATTATCAGCAACGGCGCAGCGCCGGCTGCGCTGGCGCTGGATGAGCTTTGGCTGCGCAACGGCAAACTTGCCGCTCTCAGCGAAGAGACCAGCGATCTTCTCCGCCAGGCGTTGCCTGAAACCATGGATATCGCTAACCCACTGGATCTCCGCGATGACGCCAGTAGCGAGCACTACCTCAAAGCGCTGAACGTGCTGCTGGATAGCCATGATTACGACGCGCTGCTGGTGATCCATTCACCCAGCGCGGCTGCTCCGGGGACGGAAAGCGCGCTGGCGCTGATTGACGCCCTGAAGCGCCACCCGCGCGGTAAATACGTTACGGTTCTGACTAACTGGTGCGGTGAGTTTTCATCGCAAGAGGCGCGTCGTCTGTTTAGCGATGCGGGACTACCGACCTATCGCACCCCCGAAGGGACGATAACCGCGTTTATGCATATGGTGGAATACCGGCGTAACCAGAAGCAGCTCAGAGAGACCCCGGTACTGCCAGTCTCATTAGCCACTAACACAGCCGAAGCGCATAGTCTGTTACAACGCGCAATCAATGAAGGTGCCACCACGCTGGATACCCATGAAGTGAGTCCTGTTCTGCGTGCTTACGGTATTCATACTCTACCGACGTGGATTGCCGCGGATAGCGCCGAGGCCGTGCATATCGCCGAACAGATAGGTTACCCCGTCGCGCTCAAGCTCCGCTCGCCAGACATCCCCCATAAGTCGGAAGTCCAGGGGGTCATGCTTTACCTACGTACGGCTACCGAGGTACAGCAGGCCGCGGACGCGATTATCGATCGCGTCAAAATGACCTGGCCGCAGGCGCGTATTCACGGACTGCTGGTGCAAAGCATGGCCAATCGAGCCGGGGCGCAGGAGCTGCGGGTCGTCGTCGAGCACGATCCGGTTTTTGGACCGCTGATCATGCTGGGCGAAGGCGGCGTCGAATGGCGAGCAGAAGATCAGGCCGCCGTCGCACTCCCGCCGCTCAATATGAACCTTGCGCGCTACCTGGTCATCCAGGCCATCAAAAGCAAAAAAGTGCGCGGGCGCAGCGCGCTGCGTCCGCTCGATATTCCCGGCCTGAGTCAGCTACTGGTACAGGTATCGAATTTGATCGTCGACTGCCCGGAAATCCAGCGCCTCGATATCCACCCTCTGCTGGCTTCCGGTCACGAGTTTACCGCGCTTGACGTCACGTTAACTCTCGCGCCGTTCACTGGCGATAGTGAAAGCCGCCTGGCCATCCGCCCTTATCCGCAGCAGCAGGAGGAGTGGGTAGTGATGAAGAATGGCGAACGCTGCCTTTTCCGTCCCATACTCCCGGAAGATGAGCCGCAGCTGCTGGCCTTTATCGCACAGGTCACGAAGGAAGATCTTTATTATCGTTACTTCAGCGAAATCAACGAATTTACTCACGATGATTTAGCTAACATGACGCAGATCGACTACGATCGAGAAATGGCCTTTGTTGCCGTGCGCACGACGGCTGAAGGGAATGAGATCCTCGGCGTGACGCGAGCGATCTCCGACCCGGATAACATCGATGCCGAATTTGCCGTACTGGTGCGCTCTGATTTAAAGGGTATGGGTTTAGGCCGTAAGCTACTGGAAAAGCTCATTGCCTATACGCAAAGTCACGGTCTGCAGCGGCTGAATGGCATTACTATGCCTAATAATAAAGGCATGATTGGACTCGCCAGAAAGCTAGGATTCTCAGTTGATATTCAGCTTGAAGATGGAATTGTCAGTTTGTCTCTACAGCTTGTATCTGAGCAATTACAATCGGCTGGCCGCAATTGTTGACTACTTTAACGGGTAGTAATGGTATTATTGCCCGCTTACGTCGTCTGCATGGTACAGAAGACCCTTCAATAAACAGAGAAGAAACGCACTGTGATGTTGTCAAAATTTAAACGCAATAAACATCAACAACACCTTGCCCAACTCCCTAAGCTTTCTCAGTCAGTTGATGATATCGAGTTCTTTTACGCTCCGGCAGATTTTCGGCAAGCGTTACTGGCCAGGATAGCTCAAGCCACCCAGCGTATTTGTATCATTGCGCTCTATCTGGAACAGGATGATGGCGGTAAAGGAATTTTGCAGGCGCTGTACGACGCTAAGCGTCAGCGTCCAGAGTTAGATGTCCAGGTGCTGGTTGACTGGCATCGTGCCCAGCGCGGGCGTATTGGCGTCGCCGCGTCAAACACCAACGCCGACTGGTATTGCCGCATGGCGCAGGAGAACCCTGGCGTCGATATCCCGGTTTATGGCGTTCCGGTCAATACCCGGGAAGCTCTCGGCGTCCTCCATTTCAAAGGCTTTATCATTGATGATTGCGTTCTCTACAGCGGCGCCAGTCTGAACGACGTTTACCTGCATCAGCACGATAAGTATCGTTATGATCGCTACCAGTGCATTCGCAACGCGAAAATGGCCGATGTGATGTTTGACTGGGTTACGAACAACCTGGTGCAAGGTCGCGGCGTTAACCGCCTTGATAAGGCCGATCGCCCAAAAAGCCCGGAAATCAAGAATGAAATCCGCCAGTACCGCCAGGAGCTGCGCGATAGCCGCTACCATTTCCCAGGCGATGCCGACGAAGAACAGCTGTCGGTAACCCCGCTAGTTGGCCTGGGCAAGACGAGCCTGCTGAATAAAACCATTTTCCATCTGATGCCCTGCGCTGAACATAAGCTGACTATCTGCACCCCCTATTTCAACCTGCCGGCTCTGCTGGTACGTAATATCATTCAGCTGTTGCGGAGTGGCAAAAAAGTCGAAATTATCGTCGGCGATAAAACCGCCAATGATTTCTATATTCCGGAAGATCAGCCATTTAAAATTATCGGCGCGCTGCCCTATCTTTATGAAATTAATCTGCGGCGCTTCCTGAGCCGTCTGCAGTATTACGTGAATACTGACCAGCTCATTGTCCGTTTATGGAAGGATGATGATAACAGCTATCACCTGAAAGGCATGTGGGTTGATGATGAGTGGATGCTACTGACCGGCAATAACCTGAACCCGCGCGCATGGCGGCTGGATTTGGAAAACGCGATTCTTATCCACGATCCAAAGCATCAGCTTGGTGCCATGCGCGAAAAAGAACTCAGCCTCATCCGTAAACATACCACGATCGTTAAGCACTATCGCGATCTACAAAGTATTGCCGACTACCCGATAAAAGTACGCAAACTGATCAGACGCCTGCGACGTATTCGAATCGACCGCCTTATCAGCCGTATTCTTTGAATTTCCGCCCCGCTCAGCGGGGCTTTTTCCTGGAATTTGTATGCGCAATATCATGCTTATTGCCCCGCTGTTACTACTGACCGGCTGCAGCCATATGGCCAATGATTCATGGAGCGGTCAGGACAAAGCCCAGCACTTCCTCGCCTCAGCGATGCTTTCTGCCGCAGGTAACGAATATGCCCAGCATCAAGGCTATAGTCGCGACCGGAGCGGCGCTATTGGCTTTATGTTTTCCGTGAGCTTAGGGGCATCGAAGGAGCTATGGGACAGCCGCCCGTCGGGGAGCGGCTGGAGCTGGAAAGATTTCGCCTGGGATGTGGCAGGCGCCACAACCGGCTATGCGGTATGGCAGCTGGCACATCAATAAATCTACAAGCGCAGCCCTTTACCTTTACGATGCAGCGTCAGAGAGACCAGAAAAGCAATCGCCCCCATGACGGTCACGTACCAGTAAAAAGCGTGCTCAATTCCCACAGATTTTAGCGACAGTGCGACATACTCGGCCGAGCCGCCGAATAGCGCATTGGCTACAGCGTAAGAAAGCCCAACGCCCAGAGCACGTACCTGGGCCGGAAACATTTCCGCCTTCAGAATGCCGCTGATTGAGGTGTAGAAACTGACGATCAGCAGGGCGCATATCACCAGAGCAAACGCCGCATACGGCGAACTCACGTTTTGTAGCGCATTAAGAATCGGCACGGTAAAGAGGGTGACCAACGCGCCAAAACAGAGCATTGAGGTACGACGGCCAATCTTGTCCGAGAGGGCGCCAAAAAGCGGCTGAACCAGCATATAAACAAATAAAGCAGCGGTCATAATCATGCTGGCGGTGCCCGCTGTCATACCCGCGGTATTGACCAGATATTTTTGCATATAAGTGGTGAAGGTATAAAAGCTTAACGACCCGGCGGCAGTAAAGCCCAGTACCATAATAAATGCCTTGCGGTTACGCCAGAGCCCTTTGAACGAACCAGCTTCTTTTAACGCGCGCGTTTCCTGCTTAGAAGTTTCGTCCAACTGGCGTCGCAGCCACAAGGCCACGATAGCCAGGACTGCGCCAAGGGCAAACGGAATACGCCATCCCCAGGCATGAAGATCTTCATCACTGAGGATCTGTTGTAATGCAACAACAACCAGCACCGCCAGAAGTTGACCACCAATCAGCGTGACGTACTGAAATGAGGCATAGAACCCTTTCTTACCTTCTACGGCAACTTCGCTCATATAGGTGGCGCTGGTACCGTATTCCCCCCCGACGGATAATCCCTGGAATAAACGTGCAAGCAGAAGCAGAGCCGGAGCCCAGGTTCCTATCGTTGCATAACCCGGCAGGCAGGCTATCACCAGTGAACCAAAACACATCATGCATACGGAAATCAGCATAGAAGTTTTGCGTCCACGACGATCAGCAATGCGCCCGAATATCCATCCGCCGATTGGACGCATCAGAAAACCGGCAGCAAACACTCCTGCCGTTTGTAACAATTGGGTTGTGGTATTCCCGGAAGGAAAGAAGATGTGCGCGAAATAGAGTGAGCAAAATGAATAGACATAAAAATCAAACCATTCCACCAGATTCCCTGACGATGCCCCAACAATGGCCCATATACGGCGCCGGGTATCGGCATGTTCCAGCGATTCACGTTCGCTAATACTGCTTTCTGTCATTGTAATTCTGCTCCAGCAAAGACTGCAATCTGCCTCATCGGGTGTCCCCGCGCCATCAGGCAAATCAGTTAGTAAATCAAATGTTATATAATTGTTATTTTTTAGTTTGTGATGCTATTCACATTTTTTTTCGTAATGTATCTTTTCGCGATTAAAAGTAGATTCTTAAGGATTAACAAAGTGAAATATGGTGAAGATCGGGCAATACAGTTTTTTATATAGGCTAAATCACGGTAAATATTTATGCGGGGCGAGGAACATTGAGGTTGAAAATTACCCCCATTGAGCCTGATGTTTCTTTTTTCTCTGGAGATAATCTTCATCCTGCCGAAGTTTATCCCACCATTGTTTAAAGACTGCCGCAGCTGCTGCCTTAACAGGATCATTACCACGTGGATTCAGGCAGCCATCCTTTGCATATTTTTTACCACCTTTGTAATTGGCATAACGCCTTGCCCGGGTGTAGCCCATCTGAATAAATTTTCGTGCCATATCCATACCAACGAAATCATTCTGCTGTCGATAAAACTCGAAGAGCTGATAAATTTCCCTGGCAGATTCAGTCGCGGATGCTTCATCTTTATAGCGCCAGTAGGGAAGGATTTCGCTTTTATAGGGCTCAACCAACAACACGCCCTGTTCGCCTCTTCCTACCTGATAGAGCTCCGGGTGCTGGCGAAAATCGATGCAGGAAAAGTCTTGCTGGTAATTAAAAGGCTTAATGGCCATTATTTTCTCTCATGCCCACAGGTACATATTATAAGCCTGGTACATAAGTCTGGAATGTGGAGAGGGAATTACTCTGGATCTTATACAGGGAGACAGCATAAATCCGGCAGGATTCATGAGGGATATTGGATACAGGGAGAACGATGTCCGGCAGTTTCAGACGACAAAAACGCAAAAAGCCCATCCGTCAGGATGG